>CBFCZG010000279.1:0-6372 GCA_965602375.1 uncultured Phycisphaerae bacterium
TTCTCGGCCGTCTCGGGCGAATCGCTGCCGTGAACCAGATTGAGCCGCCGAGACAGCGCCAGATCGCCGCGAATCGTGCCCGGCTCGGCCTCATAGCCGAACGTCGCCCCCATCATCCGCCGGACGACATCCACCGCGCCAGCCCCCTCCAGCACCATGACCACCACCGGGGCGCTGGTAATGTAGTCAATCAGCGCCGGATAGAAATCCTTTCCACGGTGCACCGCGTAATGTCGCTCGGCCAGTTCCCGCGAGATCTGCATCATCTTCATCGCGGTCAACTTCAGGCCTTTGGCCTCAAACCGCCCGACGATTTGCCCGACCAGACCACGCTGCACGGCATCGGGCTTGAGGATCACCAGAGATCTTTGCATGGTTGGGCCACCTGCTCGTCTAGGTAAACCGTGCCTCGGGCCACCCGAGCCGAAAGTCGGGCACGGCCCGGCCGCGTGCTAGACTGTGTCTGACAATTCCGATCCGGGCTCCTAGGGTGCCACAGGCGGCTAGTCCGCCAGTGCCCAGGACAGACCACCAGCCCTAGGACCTTTTTTTCTCAGACAGAGCTTAGGCTCCGCGGATAGCCTGACAAACGGCCTTCAGATTCGCCTCGGGCACGAGCTGCGGATCGTACGTGCAGCCCGCACTGACCATGATGGGCCGGTCGCCCGCCTGACGCAGCGCGTCCCGCGCCTGGTCGACGCACTGCTCGGGTGTACCCGTGGCCAGCGTACCGAGATTATCCAGGCCCCCGCAGATGGCTGGGGCGACCCGATCGCGCGCATACGCGATGCTCGGTCCGGCGCTGCGGTCGGCCCAGTTGATCACGTGGAACGGATAGGCCGCAAACGCCTCGAAGTTGCGCGCCTTTCCGCACACGTGCAACATGTTGAATGTTCCCGCGCCCAGGGCCTCGTAGATGATCTTGTCGGCCGGGCGCACCAACTCGTTGTACGTCTCCGACCCGTTGGCCCGGGTGTCCACCCAGTCGTCACGCACCGACAGAAACACCCCGTCGGCACCGGCCTCGATGCAACGCCGGCAGAAACTCGCCAACGATCGTGCGATGGTCAGAAGCGCCTCGCCCACCGACTTGCGATCCTGCTCCAACAAGGCGGTCATGTTCTGATCGCGAGGATCGGTGCCCGCTTCCATTTTGGGCGGGCCGTGCTTGATGGGTGCCTCTTGCGTGAGGTTCCGCAGCGTAGCCCAGGCGTTGAAGACCGTGGTCGTGGTCAGGACCTCACCCCCCAGGCGATCGCGCAGATTCGACAGCAGTTCAAGCTGTCGCGCAAACGGCCCCTCGTCACCCCTCTGCTCGCTCAGCTTGGCCAGATCGCCAGCCGAGCCGATGGACTCACCGCTCGGCGTCGGGTACCCATTGTCGTTCATTACCTTGAGGAAATCCAGATCGAACCGCTCGAGGTGACGTAGATGGGCGTCGACCGCGGGCTGACCATATACCTCATCGGCGGTGAAGTGATACCAGAAGCTGATCGCAGGCCGATCCGGCTTCTGCCCCTTCAGCACCGCACGCACACGTTGAACCTTGGTCATGGCACTCATAACGGTAACTCTAGGCCGCCCGTTTTGACCGGTCAACCCGATCTGACGGCGCGACGACCATACAGCCAGGCTCTGATTCGCTCCATTCGTCTAGACCGTCCGACCCGCCACGCACTTCTGCAAGTCCGTCAGCCACTCGTACGGGATCCGGTTGCCCGAGAACCCCACACGAGGACGGCTTCGACCCAAAGGACCGTGGAAGTCCGACCCGCCTACCATCAGCAGGCCGTATCGCCTGGCCACATCCATGCATACACGGACATCTTCGGGTCGATGATCGGGATGATAGACCTCAATCGCCTCGACACCAAGGTCCACCAGGCCGGCCACCACCTGGTCAAGTTCGGCCAGGGTCAGACAGCCCAGTTGCACCGGATGGGCCAACGCTACCACGCCGCCTGCCCCTCGGATCACATGTACCGCCTCGGCGGCCGACAGCTTCTCACGAGAGACGTACGCTTTCTCCCCCTTAGCGAGGTACTTCGTGAACGCCTGCTTCAGCGTCCGTACACATCGGCTCTGAACCAGAACGCGGGCGATGTGCGGCCTACCCACGGCTTCACCACACGCGGTCTGGCGCACCTGCTCGTACGAGATGTCACAACCCAGTTCGACCAGGCGATCGACGATCTTGCGGTTCCGCACCTCTCGCGCCTCGACGAGTCGCTGACACGCAGCGACAAGATCGGCATCACCCGCGTTGAAGTAATAGCCCAACAGGTGCATCACCCCCGGGTCGTACATCACGCTGAACTCGACGCCTGGGACAAAACCGACCCCATGTGCCTTGGCCGCATCCGACGCCTCGGCGAGACCGGCGGTGGTGTCATGGTCGGTTAACGCCACCGCGGTCAGGTGGCGTTCAGCCGCTCTTGCCATCAACTCGGCAGGCGCCAGCAGGCCGTCCGATGCGCTGGAATGCAGGTGCAAATCGATCCAACGGGCCGATTCGAGCGTCTCGCCAGCCACTACCACCCCTTCGACTACGCTTCCTGAAACAGCGGGGTCGACAGATACCGCTCACCGAACGAAGGCAGAATGACCACGATCAGCTTGCCCTCGCTTTCCGAGCGGCGCGCCACCTGATCAGCCGCACACAACGCCGCCCCCGAGCTGATCCCGCACAGCAGACCTTCCTGCCGGGCAGCCCGCCTGGCCCACGTGAAGGAATCGTCATTGGTCACTCGAATCACCTCATCGACGACCTTCAAATCAAGAATATCCGGGATAAACCCCGCACCGATGCCTTGTATCTTGTGCGGGCCGGGCTTGAGCTGCTGCCCCGCGCGAATCTGCGAGATCACCGGAGAGTCACCCGGTTCGACGGCGACACACCGCAATGAGGGCTTCCTGCGCTTGATGGCCTGCCCGATCCCCGTAATCGTGCCCCCGGTGCCCACGCCCGCCACCACCACGTCCACCGCACCGTCGGTATCGCGCCAGATCTCCTCTGCCGTCGTCTCACGATGAATCTGCGGATTGGCCGGATTCTGGAACTGCTGCGGTACGAAACTTCTGGGCGTTTCTTCCGCCAGCTCTGCCGCCCGACGAATCGCCCCAGGCATGCCCTCGGCCGCTGGCGTCAGTACCAGCTCGGCCCCCATCGCTTTGAGAAGAACCCGTCGCTCCATCGACATCGACTCCGGCATGGTCAGCACGAGCTTGTAGCCCTTCGCGGCACAAACGAAGGCCAAGGCGATGCCCGTGTTGCCGGACGTGGGTTCGATGATCGTGGTGTCCTTGTCGATCTCGCCGGCTCGCTCAGCCGCCTCGATCATCGACACTCCAATGCGGTCCTTCACGCTGGCCAGGGGGTTGAAGTACTCCAGCTTGGCATAAACTGTGGCCCCGCTGGAGATAATGCGGTTGATTCGCACCAACGGAGTATTGCCGACCGTCTGGGTCACGTCCTCATAGAGTCTGGCCATCGCGCAACTCCTCTGGGCTCGCCGATCGCGAACAGAAGTATCTCTTGGACTCGGTTTCGGCGAGTATATGGATGCTTGGTTTGGCCAGTCAAACCGGTTTGGCGCCACAGCGAAGCAGCGGCCGGAGATCGCCACGGCCAGTGGATCCGCCCTGCGGCAGGCTGTTGGCACGCGAAAGGGTCGCCAAAGCCTACCAGCCGGCCGGGAACCGCCATCGGCGGTGACGGCGAGTGTACGAGAGCGACCAGGTCCGCTGGATGCGCTAACGTCTTATAAAGAAGTGACTAGTATCAGTCTACACAACGAGGGCATGCCCGGCGGGCAGCCGGCTGCCCACCACCACAGACGCTGCGCGCCCGGAGCCGGTGACTTTGGAGGTAATCCGGCCCGCCCGAAGCACACGGAAGCGGGTGGCGAGCCGTCTGCGGCAGACTGATGTCTGGACAGCGCTAAACCTTCCGTTTACAATATGTTACCAGAGTTCGTGGGCCGTAAAGCAGGAGGGGAACAGTTGGTGATGCGCGTGCATCACGGCGGATTTCGGATGGGAAACAGGAGACGCTTGGCTGGCCGACCTAAGGCACAGGGCCAAGGCTTCCCGCTAATATCAGATCCTATCCTCCTGCAAGGACCGAAGTCGGTGCAGCCGATGTCGGGCTGCCAGCGTCGGCGCGCTTGTGCTGACGTTGCGCGGTGACCTATCTCGCCCGATCGTGCGACCGCGGCGTTGTCGTGCCCGGGCCGGCAGGAGGACACAAGGCATGGGCAAACGAGCGCAGTCCCTCAGTCGCATCGGGGTCTCGACGCTGCTGACCTGTCTGTTGACCGGTGCCGCTGTGGGTACCGAGTGGTACGTGGATGCGGCCGCACTGGGCGGGGGTGACGGCTCGGTCGGCGGCCCGTTCCAGACCATCCAGCAGGGCCTGAATGCGGCCTTTGCAGGCGACGATGTGATCGTCCGCGCAGGCACCTACACGCTGACCAGCACCCTCAACTTCCCTCGCAGCGGCACCGCGTCGGACCCGATCACTCTCAAGGCCTTCGATGGGGAGTACGTGCTGGTCGAGCGAAGCCCCGCCGCCAACATCTACGTGATCCAGACCTCTCGCAGCTATATCACTATCGAGGGCATCGTCTTTGACGGCAACTACGGTACCACCAACGGGATGCTGCGGCTCGACGCCGGCGGTCACCATTTCACGTTCAGACACTGCGAGATTCGGCGCCACGGCAACCACATGGTGCGGCTGGACTGTGACGACTTGCTCATGGAAGACTGCTACATCCACCACGCCGTTAACGTCTCGCCGACGGCCGACGCCCACTGCCTCCACAGCCAGACCGGGCACCGGCACACGTTCCGCCGGTGCGAAGTGGCCTATGCGACCGGCGACCTGTGGCAGGGCTCGCGCGACGGCCAATGGACCGACATCGTGTTCGACCAGTGCGACCTGCACATCGAGCCGGCCGACGGCGACTCCAACGGGATTGCGCCCGGCGTACGAATCACCGAGAACCACCTCGACACCAAGGCCGACACCGGGGGGGCGTGGATCAGTCTAAACGTCACGGTTCGCAACGGCATCGTGCGAGGCAGTCGCGCCAGCCGCGTCAGCAACGGCGGCGCGCTGAACCTCAAGGACCCCTGTCAGGGTTTCGTCATCGCGGGTAACCTGATCTACAATAATAGGGTCGCCTTCCGTCTGCGCTACCCCAGCACCGACTATCTGATCTACAACAACTTTGTGTACGACAACGACGTGGCGTTCCGCCTGGAGGACGGCATCAGCGGGCTCGATATCTTCAACAACACCTTCTACGACAACGCCCAGTCTGTCCGCGAGGACGGGGCTGCCCCCGGCAGCCTGATTTTCCAGAACAACATCTTCGTACTCAGTCTCTCGCAGGCGTCCAACAACTGGTGGGGCACCTACACCAACAACCTGTTCTCTCAGGTCGGCGGGGGTTGGTCCGATCCCAATGCCGTCGTGGCCGACCCGTTGTTTGTCGATCGTGGCACCTTCAACTTGCACCTGACCGCCGACTCGCCCGCGATCGACGCGGGCATCACCATCCCTGAGGTATCCGACGATTTTGACGGCACGACCCGGCCCACGGGCAGTGCGTATGACCTGGGCGCCGACGAATATCAGCCTTCGCTGGCAACAAGCGAACCGCCCGCAGACGGCACGCTGCCCAAGACCCGGAACAATGTCATCGTACTGACCTTCGACGGGCCGATCGGGCTGCCTTCCGTCGGTCCCGCGCTCAGCATCGTCCCGATCGCCGGCGGGCCGGATCGGGGCAACGAGTTCGCATATACGACGGAACCCGATGGGCAGACACTCAAGGCCGTCGAGGTCGGGACGGCTCTTACCGATCAGACATGGTATCGCGTGACGCCTGCTACGGGTTTCGAGGTCGACCCATTCATCCTGGAGTTGTGTACGCTGGTGGGTGACGCCAACAACAGCGGGCGCGTCACGACGGCTGACTACAGCGCTGTCAAAGCGCACATGGGCGAGTTAACGGACGCTCGCTGCGATCTGAACGGCAGCGGAAGGGTGACGACCAGCGACTACTCAGTGGTTAAGAGCAGTATCGGTAACCGTATGCCGGTCAAGCCCTAGGCAACGGCAGCGGTGAAGGAGCCAGTTCGGGCTGACACGAGACGACCGCAGTGGCCCGAGATCGGGCATGTGAAGGGGACTTGGAGACCAGGCTAAGCAGTAGGACGCGCATCAGCACACTCACGCGCCATGGAGCACACGGGCATGGGTAGCGCCGGACATCGGCTGTGGGGCTTCCTGGCCGTGCTTTGCTCAACGGCGGCCTGGGCGTCGGCCGCCGAGTGGCACGTTGATGCCACGGCTCCCGCCGG
>CBFCZG010000280.1:0-6364 GCA_965602375.1 uncultured Phycisphaerae bacterium
AAGCCGTCCGAGAGCGGGTGGCAACAGCTTGGGTTCGCGCTGACCGGCAGGCCTCCGGCTACGGCCCTGGTTGCCCCGTCAGATGTGGCTCACGAGGGGGGGCGGCTCTACGTCGCCGACCCGGGCCTGGCTGCCGTCGTCCTGTTTGATTTCGCCACTCGTCGCGCGACCGCAATCATCCAGGCAGGTGCCTCTCGCCTTGACAGACCCACGCATTTAGCGCTGGGACCAGGCGTGCTGTTCGTCAGCGACGCCGGAGCCGGCTGCATTCACGTCTTCGATCGAACGGGCCTCTACCGCCACACCTGGGGCGCCGGACAGATCGGTCGGCCCGCGGGCATAGCCTACTGTCCGACTAACAATCGGCTCTACGTCGCCGACGTCGCGGGCCACCGAATCATCGGCCTCTCGCCTCGAGGTGAGGTGCTTCAGACGTTCGGGCACCGTGGGTCCAGCCCTGGCCAACTGAACTTCCCCACGTCGCTGTGCTGGCAAAACCGCCTGGGGCTGCTCGTAGCCGACACGATGAACTTTCGTGTGCAGCGGTTCGACACCGACGGACGCTTCCTCGCTGCATTCGGGCGCAAGGGCGATGCGGCCGGCGACTTCGCTCTGCCGAAGGGCGTGGCTTGTGATCGCCAGGGCCATATTTTCGTCGTGGATGCGCATTTCGAGAACTTCCAGACTTTCGACGACACAGGACGATTGCTGATGGCTCTCGGCAGCGAAGGGCAGGCGCCCGGTCAGTTCTGGCTGCCTGCCGGGATCCACATTGATTCGGGCGACCGCATCTGGGTGGCCGACACCTACAACCGCCGCGTTCAGGTGTTTGACCTGATCGGGGAGCAGGCTGGATGAACCCACGGATTCCACTCCTGGCCGTGCTTGCCGCGGCGACCGCTGCGACGGCGCAACAGCGCATTGCCAACGGTCCGCACGACCTGTCATCGCATGGCCCGGGGCCGGTCCGCGCGATCGATGAGGACCGCATCTGCATCTTCTGTCACGCACCGCACAACGCCCAGGCAGCCACGCCGCTGTGGAACCGTCATAACCCAACCACGCACTACCGCATCTACGACTCCAGCACGACCGACGCCCGAATCGATCAGCCTACCGGGCCCAGCAAGATGTGCCTGAGTTGTCACGACGGATCGCTGGCAATCGGATTGGTCCGCAGCCGCCCCGCTACCGACCCCATCCGCGTCAATGTCGACGTCATGCCCCCTGGCCCAAGCAATCTCACCAATGACTTATCCGACGACCACCCGATCGGCTTCCGGTACGATCGCGCCTTGTCCAACACCGACCAACAGTTGCGCGACCCACAGACCATCAGTAGTCGCCTGAAGCTCGGCCCTCACAGCGAAGTGCAGTGTACCACTTGCCACGATCCCCACGACAACGGGCTTGGCAACTTCCTGACCGTTACCGACCGCGGCGGCGCGATGTGCACCAGTTGCCATCGACTCGACGGCTGGCCACTCAGCGCCCATGCCCGGAGCCCACGCAGCCTTTTTGGCCGACTGAACGACCCGCGGCAGGACTTGCCTTACCAAAGCATGCGCGACAACGCCTGCCTGGCCTGCCACCAGATCCACGGAGCCGAAGGCCGAGAGCGCCTTCTACGGTTCGCCCGTCTTCAGGACAACTGCCTGACATGCCATGATGGCTCGGTGGGTACCGACGTTACCGGCGTCATCGGTCGCCGCTCGAACCACGGCGGCACGCGCCTCTTCAGTGTCCATGATCCCGCCGAACCGGTCGAACCGATCCGGGCACACGTTGAATGCGTCGACTGTCATAACCCTCATGCGGTGCAGCCGGGCCGCCCGCATCTGCTGACGCAACAGAGCGCGGTCGCGGTCCCCGGCCCCATGGAAGGCGTGCCTGGTGTGAACATCGCCGGCCGACCTGTCGACAGGCCGACTTTCTATTATCAGATCTGTCTGCGGTGCCATGGTGACAGACCTGTTCGTATCCGCGGGTCGATCACACGGACTGTAGATCGACCCAACATACGGAGACAGATCTCGCTCATCGCAGCCAGTCGTCACCCGATCGCTACCCCCAGCCGCGGCTCAGAGGTGCCCAGTCTGCTCCCCGGCTTGCGAGGACGACGGATCAGTTGCCAGGACTGTCATAACGCTGACGGCGCCGCCATCGGCGGCTTCGGCACTGCAAACGGTCCGCACGGCTCAAACTATGAATTCCTTCTGGCTGACCAATACAGCACGCGCGATTTCACCTCCGAAAGCCCGCAAGCCTACGCCCTTTGCTACCAATGTCACGATCGCAACAGCGTCCTCAACGACGAAAGCTTCAGCTTTCACCGGCGTCACGTCGTCAATAGCAGTTCACCTTGCAGCGCCTGCCACGCACCTCACGGCGTGCCGGGCAGCGCCATCGAACACAGCCATTTGATCAACTTTGATCGCTCGATCGTCAGGTCTGTCGTCGCGCCCGGCGGAGGAGTCCGGTTCCGCGACCTGGGACGATTCCAAGGCAGCTGCACTCTTCTCTGCCATGGGGTGACTCACCTGGATTTCCGATACGGTCCGCCTTGAGCCGGCCGGACTGGCAGCCGCGCCTGTTCCCATTGTTGGGGACGATATGCCGACGGTTTTCTCATGTATAGGAACGCACCGCCCGCAGGCGGTTCAAGGCGTGTGAACCACCGTACCATGCCGTTCCGTCGGTCCGCGCCCAGCCAGCCCGGTCGGGACCACCACGCCGCTTCCTGAACGCCGGACACGCGATGTGACGGCGCCGACGGGCCGTTTGCACACCAAAAGGAGACCGTAAAGAGCCTATTAAAACCATGGCGGGCGATGACCGTAGCGTGGCATGACCTTTGCTCCCTAGACACTAACGTGGAAGTGTTGTTCGGGCTGCGCTATCGCCCGAGAGTGCCCGTGACGCATGAAAGTGTACAGCGTGTGGTTTCGCCGGCTAGGACTGGAGCTGAGCCTTGTGGCTCTGAGCCTCGGCTTGACCGGTTGTGTCGATGGCCTGGTTCCGGTCCCTCCCGAAGCCAATATGAGCGACCCGACCAACGGAGGAGCGACCTACATTGGATCCGCTGCCTGCCGCGCGTGTCATCCGGGGGTGTATGCGGTGCATAGGCTGCATGGGCACAACCACATACTCACCAAACTCGCTGGAACCGGGCCGGTGTTCCCTTCGAGCGCCAGGCAAGCAGGCGTACCCGACCCGCCCGACGGCAGGGAATGGTCGGATATCACGTATGTGGTCGGCGGCTTTCGCTGGAAGGCCCACTTCCTGGACAGCGATGGCTTCCTTATGACCGACGGGGTCGACGGCGTGAACACCCAGTGGAACCAGGAGTTCCTGCCGAACGGGACCGTACCGGGTTTCGTTAGCTACGAGTCCGATCAAAGCAGCCCCAAGCCCTATGGCTACAATTGCTTCGTCTGTCACACGACCGGGCCAAGCCGCAACGGGCATCAGGACAGTCTTGAAGGCATACAAGGCACATGGGCCGAACCCGGTGTCCAGTGTGAGGCCTGCCACGGACCGGGCAGCAGACATCCATCCGATCCGACCGGCGGCACCATCTACGTGGACTCCGATGCCGCCTTCTGCGGGTCGTGCCATGCTCGAGGCAACGATGCTGACGTGATTCCCGCCAGCGGGGGGTTCATCCGGAATTACGAGCAATACCAGGAACTGCTCGCCAGCCCCCACGCTAGGTTGCGCTGTGTGACGTGTCACGAGTCTCACACGTCGACCGTGTACGACGCGGAAGACGCAATCATCAATACGTGCCAGGCTTGCCATCCGGACCAGAACATGGCGCTCCACGAGGGTAAGGTGTTCGCACGGGGCGACTACGCGGAGTTTCTCTCCTGTGTGAGCTGTCATATGCCGTACGCGACGAAGTCGGCTTCGGCGGCGCCGCCCGAGGTGGCCGGTCCGCTTGGCAGGATCGGCGACGTCAAGACGCACATCTGGCGGATCGACACCGACGAGGTCGACTTCAGCGCCATGTTCACCGCGGACGGGGCACGTGTGAGAAAGGATTCTGCGGGCCAAGCGGCTGTAACCGTGGACTTCGTCTGTCTGCGGTGCCACAACGACGTCGGCAATGCTTTTTCTTTGACCGTGCGCTCGGCCAGCAGCATCGCTTTGGAGATTCATTCGGATCGGTAGGACATAACACGTTATGGGTGTGGTCTGCACGCACGCCCGGAGGGGAAGAAACGACGACCCCCAGCTAGCAGACCAAAGAGTTTTTGGAGGCGTAAGCAATGCGTAAGTTCTGGGCCCAACCGTACCAACTCGTGGGAGCGCTTCTCTGTGCCCTTTCCGTGGTGGCTGTGGCGGCAGCCATCGTAGGATGCGTGCAGCCTCCCGGGCTGGACGACGGGAGCGTCGGCAACAGCGGACTCACCGGCCAATACGTCGGCTCCGAGGCGTGTCGCCTCTGCCATACCCGAATTCATGACGACTGGGAAGACACCCTTCACGCCGAGGCTTTGGAGACCCTGGAGGCCATCGGGCAGGACGAGGGTACGTCCTGTCTGGCCTGCCATACGGTGGGATTCGGCGAGCCCGGCGGCTTCGTCGACCGTGCCACGACCAACGACTTGGCCGGAGTGGGCTGCGAGGCCTGCCACGGCCCGGCCAGAGAACACGTCATGAACGTCAGTGACGAGTCGCTCCGTCCGCCCAAGGAAGTCAGCGCTGAACTCTGCGGCCGCTGCCACCAGGGCGAACATCATCCCAACTTCGAGCAGTGGGAGGAGTCGGGCCACGCTGAAGTCACCGAGCACGTCGCGGAGTCCTTCAACGAGGGAAGGTCGTTCAATCGCTGCGGCGTATGTCATTCGGGCGATTATCGGCTCCTGGCAGTGATCGGCGACGAGGATGTCGAAGATGATTATCTGGAGGGAGTGGACCCGAGCGACATGAACGGCGTCACCTGTGTTATCTGTCACTATCCGCACGGCCGCACGGGCAACGCTGCGCAGCCCGACGAGGGCCGCGATTTCCAGTTGCGGTATCGCCAGGTAGCCAGTCCAGGTCCGTCCAGCAGCGTGGCGTCCAACACCAATCCTGATCGTTACAACATCTGCGGTCAGTGCCACCACAGCCGCGGAAAAACCTGGGAGGAACTCGAGCGCCCTCCGCACCACAGTTTGCAGGCCAACGTGTACACGGGCGAGATGCCCGTGCCCGACGGCACGGTGGCCCTGGTGGCGAGTCAGCGTTCGATCCACGCCTTCGTGCCGGAGCAGTGTTCAACGTGCCATATGTTCCGCAAGGACTTCGAGAGCGAGGAGGCCCCGACCATCAGCGGCCATACTTTCGAGGTGAATTTCGACGGGTGTACGGCCGCGACGTGCCACCCGTCATCGGCCGACGCCGAGGACGTTACCGACGCGCTGCATGCCTCGGTACAGGCCCGCCTCGACGACATTGTGGCTAGACTCGGAGATCCGTCCACGTGGGAATACTCCGAAGAAGGGGGTCCGCCCGAGGAAGATCAGGACACCATCGCCGATGAGATCAAGCAGATTCGCTTCCTGTATTACTACGTTCTGAACGACGGGAGCCTTGGCGTGCACAATCCGCAGTATGTCGACATGATCCTCGACAAGGCGGAAGACCTGCTGGACGACGAGGGGCTGTAGCCAGGCTCGCGGGACAGATCGCGCACCGAAGGGGCGGCGACCACCAGTCGTCGCCCCTTTTCTGCTTCTTGTCGTGCTCCAGAAGAGCGTGACGCCCCGTGCGTCGCACTCCTTTTCGAGGAATGAGCGACACGTATTCAACGATGCCGCGCAAACCTAGTTGTCTTTGCTTAGGGCGGGTGAGAGATGCAATTGGTCGATCTTGCGGTAGAGGCTCGACAGCCCGATGCCCAACAGCTGGGCCGCTCGCTGCTTGTCGAAGTCGCATTGTTCCAGCACGGTCATAATGTGCTGCCGCTCGTAGGTCTGCATGGCGCTGCGCAGGGCGAAGCCGTTTCCGTCTTCCCATTCGTCAAGCAGGCCGAAGGGCAAGTCGCGCGGCTCGATGAGCCGATCTTCTGCAAAAATCAGCGCGCGTTCGATTACGTTCTGTAACTCACGGACATTACCTTTCCATCCGTGCTGCATCAGCAGCCGCACGGCCGACGCCGTCAGCCCCGGGCAGCGTCGCCTCATCTGTCGGTTGAACTTGTGTACGAAATGCTGGGCCAGACGCGGAATGTCTTCGCCCCGATCCCGCAACGGCGGGAGCCGGATTTCCACCACGTTGATCCGGTAGTACAAGTCCTCACGAAACGTGCCCTCGACCACGGCCTCGGTAAGATCGCGGTTGGTCGCCGCCACCAGGCGCACATCCACCGAGATGG
>CBFCZG010000281.1:0-6356 GCA_965602375.1 uncultured Phycisphaerae bacterium
CCAGAGGGCTGCAATTGAACTTCCAGCCGTCCGGCGTGATCACGGTTCGCACGGGATCGGTAATGGCCCGCTCGATCTGATCCTTGCTGGCCAGCTCGGCCATCCACGGCGGGACCTCTGTTTGCTCCAGCTTGTCGGCGCCGAAGCCGTTGTTCGGGCCGTTCCACTCGATGAACACATCTTCCTGGCCGACCGCGTTGTTTCGATCCCCGAGAAGCCGTCTGAGGCTCTTGCCTTGCAGACCGTCGGGTACCGACTCACCCATCAAATCCAGCAAGGTCGGAACCAGGTCGATCTGACTGACCGGGCCGCGGATTCGGCGCGCCTCGGTCTGTCCGGGCAAATGGAGAAGGAGCGGCACGCGGACCGCCTCCTCGAACATGACACACTTGGCCAGCAGTCGGTGGCTTGCCATCATGTCACCGTGATCCGACGTGAACACGATGATCGTGTTGTCCCACAGACCGCACTGGCGCAGCGTGTCCAGGATCGTGCCGGCGTGGGTGTCCACCAGGCTGCACAGGCCCCAGTAGTTGGCGATCATGCGGCGCCAGTGGGCTTCGGTCTGTAGCGGCAGGCCGCTGTGGCCGCGCTGGAAGTAACCTCGCTCAAACAGACGTGTCTTAAGGGGTTGCTGCTCGGTCGGCGGGCAGTTGAAGTTGGGCGGCAGCCACACCTCGGCCGGATCATACTGGTCGTCCCGCGGACCAAAGAATGGCATGTGAGGCTCGAGGAAGTTCACGTACAGCACGAAGGGCCGATCCCGATTCTGCCGGATGAACCGCGATGCCTCTCGGGCCAGGAACGCCGGCTTGCTATACGGCTCGGGCAAGCGGGCGGCTTCGCCGCGTGTGAACCTGTCTCCATTGGCCGGGCGCAGGCCTTGCTGGACAAGGAACGAGTGGTAGCTCGACCGCGCCGCCCGGTCACTCCCGGGGCCGTAATACAGCGTATAGAAATCCTCGATACTGACAAAGTCGTCGAAACCGTGTTGAGCGAATATCTCGTCGCCCAGGTGCCACTTGCCATGATAGCCCGTCACGTAGTCTCGGGTGCTCATTAGCTCGGGCAGGCAGCCGACCTCCTCCAGCAGGCGGACGTTATTCTGTGTGCAGCGGTTGGTGTGGGGATACAGGCCCGTCAGAATGCTGGCCCGCGATGGTGTGCACACCGGCTGGGTCACGTAGGCCCGTTCGAACACGACGCTCGTCTCGGCCAGCCGGTTGAGGTTGGGCATCTGGATGGCGCTATTTCCATAGGCGGAAAGGGTATCGAACCTCTGCTCGTCGGTGAACAGGAACAGAAGGTTGGGTCTGGCCATGGCCTTACCGTGAGCGGGCTTGGCCCACACGCACTCGTTGGCAATCCATTCGAAAGTGCCGCGGCACGGTCACCGGCTCATGGTAGCGCCATCCGACCCCTGCGCCAAACGCCGCCGGGAGTGTGTCGATCGCTCAGGCCACGGATTCTGTCAGGGCAGACACAACGGCCGCGCCGATCCGCCGCATGTGGGGCACGGTTCTTCCGTACCAGCCGAAGCTCAGCACCAGCGAACGCGTGCCGAATCGGTCGCGACAGTAGTGCCACGGAGCGGGCATCTTACCTCGTGTCGTATGGTCAGACAGTTTCCACGCGCGGTCCAGGTCGCGCGACGTCTCCAGTTGCTCTCGAAACTGTCGGCTCAGCGCGTCGTCGGTGTAGGTCATGCCGTCCTGGTAGCGGTACATCCAACTGTGAAAGTCGAGCATCAACGTGGGTTCAAGCTGGTCGAGCCATTGATGTAGGACGACAACGGTCGGGTCGCCGCAGTCGGGTCCGACGTGGCTGGGATCGGCCCCGCCTCGGGCGGTTCGCTTGCACAGGCCGTCGGCCACGCCGTCGGGATTGGCGATCAACACGACCGAAGCATGCCAGTCGGTCGCCGTATTCGCGCCGACTGTTTTCACAAGTTGTCGCAGCGCCCCATCGGCCGCGAATGAGCCGCCCGTTTCGTAGGGGTGCGCGCGAGCCATGATGGCCAGTCGGTGTCGGGCCTGCTGCGGCGCGCCGCTCGACTCCCACGCAAGGATCGGTCGGCCCTGCCGCGTCCGACCCAACTCGCGCATCTTAGGTGCCTTGCCTTGCTCCGCTCGCCGCGCCCACGTCCGCAGCCGATTTAGCCCGTACGTCGGGTGCAGCGCCAACTCGTGTCGACCCGGTGGCACGATCACGTGCGCTTGGCCAAGCGCCCCGTCGATCTTCGCCGGGAAGTAGCGCCAGCGGTCGCCCCGGCCCAGCAGGACGTAGTCGCGACACGGCATGTAGACGGGGTCGGCCCAGTCGACGGTTAGTTCGAGAGGTGCGGAACGGGTTGCATCGTTACTCACGCGGACCAGCAGTGAGAACTTGTAGTTGCCGTCGCCGTCCTCGCTGTAAGGGCGAATGACAAACGCCGATTCGCCCGTTCGCTCGACGGCGGCCTCGTTGCCTGGATTAGACCCTTCGAAACTCGTATTGAGCTGAATCATCACGCGATCCCCGAATAGGTCGGCCATTCGCTACCGCTGCAGCCTCTCGGGCAGTGTTTCGGCAGACGCAAGATGCGAGTGGACCGCTTCTCTCTCGAGCGTCGGGGGCGCCGCCCCGATACTCGCGTTGCGTGCCGGCTACACCCAAGGCCAGAACGCCAGCCGCTTCATCTGCTCGACGGCGGCGCTGAGGTCCCGCCTGAAACGCTCGTCGGCGCCTTGTTCGGCCAGGGCATGAGCGAGCCACTGCTCGGGAGTGACGCCGTGGGCCGCCGCAGACGCGACATCCTCGATCACCTCGTAGGCGAGCGGGTTCAGTTGCCCCATCGCCAGGTAAGGCACCACCTCCAGCAGCCTGTCCGAGCCCAATGGCTCGACCTCGCTGCTGGGTGCTTGAGCGTCCGCGTGCAGCATCGCAGATGCCGGCATGGCGCCGGACACGTCGTCAGTTGGGCGTTGCTGCGTCTTGCTCATCGTTTCTGCCTCATTTTCCCCCACCCCAGCAGAGACCTGACCGACTGAGTATATACAAGGGTGCGCCCTCACGCAATTGCCTTCATCAAAAGACGACTTCTATGCTCCCTGGTTGCACCCATCGACGGCGGTAGGTTGTGTGTCCATGCGCCGCTGCAAGCGGTTGGCTGGCTTGCTGCAGGGGTGTTCCCAGTACTGCGAACGGCGCTTCCGGTGTTCCTTCGCCTCGGGCGACGGCAGCGCTCACAAGCCGATCCGGGTGCCTGACGTTACGGAAGATGTGTCAACGACCTCGCCGGCGGGTCGCCGCCCTGCTCAAGCGTCGGCCGGCAGCGTCGCAGCCATCGGCGCCGCCCCGGCTGTAGCGCCCTCGATCAGGCGAGAGGCAAACAGCAGTCGCGCCGGCGCTACGTTCGGGTAGGGCAGCCGGTTGATCACATGCTCGGCAGCCGATGTGCCCATCCGACGGGGGTCCGACGCCAGCGTTGTGAACCGTGGCTCGCCGGCGCGGAGCCAATCCCGTACGACGATGCTCGCGTCGGCGGGACAGTCAACCCTCCGCAACCGCAATGTTGCTTTGGCCTGTTGGGCCAGACGCGGATCGAAGCAAATCAGTGCCGTGGGCCTGGGTTTCAACCGCCAGAGCCGATCGATGGCACCCCAGACGGCCATGTCCGAATTTGCCGGATCCATGTCGCATTCCACATGGTAGGCCGGCGAGCCGTTCAGCCCCATGCGCTGCTTGGCGCGCAGCATCGCCTGGCCGAAACGACGGCAGTCCGGATCGATATTGTCGGTCCAATGTCGCAGTTGCGACGAGCCAAAGCGGGGGGCAAGGTACCCGATGTATCGATGGCCCAGGCAGCAGAGGAACTCAATGCCCGCGTCGGCCTCCTTGTCGCAGTCCACCGCCACCGAATCCACGCCTTCCACGTCGGCAAGGTAGTCCAGCGTCACAACCACCGCGCCGGCCTCGACAAACTCGGCCAGCAGGGCATCGGGCCCTCCCGAGCGGAACGCTACGGCGCTGAATTGCGATTCCGGCGGCCCGACCGCCACGCCACCCGGCATGGGCCTCAGGCAGATCCTGCCCAGCGGCGGGAGCACGCTCACCGGCACGCCCTGGTTGCGCAGCGTGCTGACAAAGCTACCCAACAGCAGTGACATATAGTCTTCACCCGCCAACTGCATCGTAAAGAAGGAAAGCAGTCCCACGGCGGGGTACGGCTTGCAGTAGCGCGTCTCGTTGGCGACACGGTGTCGGACGTATCGGCGGTTGCGGCCGGGCAGGGCGATCTCCCCCTGATCGGTCAGGATCGCCAGCGCCCGGCGTATGGTGTTCAGCGACACGCCGTGTTGCCGCGCCAGGCTGCGGACTGACGGAATCTCCCATGCGTTCTCATAGGGTGCAATATCCAGGCGTATCCTCTCGGCAATCCGTTGATAGACAACCGGTCTGGACATCTACCCCACCCTCAAGAAGGCGCCGAACGGCTCGCCTGACAGGAATTGAGATGAGGATAGCCAAGATGATGCTCTAGTGCAAGAACTGTATACCTGGTTCTTTACCACCGGGGCTGTTGCGTGGCCACATCGTACACCGTTGCTGCGCAAGCGCTTTGTGAAGCAAGTACTTACGAGTCCTGGCCCGTGGGCGTTGATCGAGCGCCACGCTCACAGGGGTGGCGACCATCTCGTCGCAGGCCCTTCTGTGAGGGGTTGCTGATTGTAAATTGCTGTTTTACAGAGGCTTAGAGTCGTACGCAGGGCGCACTTCAAAAACTGTCACCCCTTCGCGGCACAGCCTTTGCGGATCAAACCGCAATTGGGTCTGCGGATCTCGCGGGGTCCGAAGACCCGACCAGTCGATGAGTGACAGCACAACATAACAGACGTACTCAAGGGGCTGGCGGAGTTTGAGTCGTTTGGTGGCGCGACCGGTAGTGCAGAGGCCTGGCACAGCGCGAACGGTAACTTTGCGCGCTGTGCCTTCCTTTGTGCGCCTACTCCGGTCACCGATACCGCAGCCGAGAATGAGTCACGAAGCGACGGTGGGCGACGACCGCCCCACCTGAGCACAGGATAAGACGAAAGAATGACGGGTCTAACGGCCAAAGGAGATGCGACGATGCAGGCGAAGGGTAACCGATTCGGGTTTGTGGTCGTGCTGACGCTTCTGTCGGGCTTGGCGTGGATGGCGCCGGCGCTGGGACAGGACTACACCAGCACCCACAGCTTTACACAGAGTTCGGTCGGCTCGCACCCCAACACGCTGACCTACGGCAGCGGACAGGTGGTGGTCGACCTCAGCGCGCTGCCCACCAACGCGCAGGTCTACCGCGCGATCTTCGTTACGCAGCGAGGCGGCAACACCGGATCAAGCCTGTACGACACGTACTCGGCCGTGCAGGTCGAGGCGGCCGATGACGTGGGCAACTACCTCGCGTTCGTCGAGCCCAGGCGCGTCAATCTCGACTGTACCGCGGCGGTTCAGCGCGCCGTCGCCGACGCCGGCCAGACCCTCACGCTCAACGTCATCGCGTTTCCGAACCTTGGCAGCGGCAGCCTTCCCCTGCGCGTCGACGTCTGGTGCGACCAGGCGGCGGCCGGTGCGGTCACGCAGGTGAGCAACCTGGCGGCTGTGCACTCCGACGGCGACACGCGCCTGACGTTCACCGAGGTAAACTCGCCGCTGACGGCGACGGACGTGACGCTGGATCAGTACTATGCCGCCTACAACAGTATGGATGACACCAACCAGGTGCGCTATCGCATCTATCGCAGCACCTCGCCGATCGATGCGGTCGGCATCCGCTCGGCGGAGCTGGTGGATGAGATTCGTCCGTTGACGTGCTGGAATCCGGGCTACTACACGGCCGGCCAGACGGGAAGCGCCCTGACGCCGCGTCTGGCGGTGACCGACTTGAACATCGTTGCTCCCGAGACGGGCATCTACGTGCATCGAGCCCCCTCGGCCCAGAGCGCCTACTACGCGGTCTCGCGTGCCGTCGACGGGCAGGAAGACCTGTCGAGCTTTACGTCAGCCCACGCGCTCGCCAGTCCGGTGGCCGAATCGACGGGCACGGGGGCAGTGGTCTTCCAGCGTGTGGAGACCCCCGACTCTTTCCAGTACGTAAACTATCCCACGGTGAACTACTATGTTCGGTGGGAGTGCCCGCCGACATGCAGCAGGCCGAGTTCGCCCTACGACTACCTGGTGGCCGAGCCCAACGATGCGGTCTCGCCGCGACCGGTCGACCTGGCGTTGCACTGCTGGGGTGGCAGTCTCAACGGCGGCTACGGCTGGTGGTACCGCGCCGAGGACGGCGCGTTGCTGGTCGCCTCCAATCAGATCCCCTACGACTGGTGGACCAG
>CBFCZG010000282.1:0-6341 GCA_965602375.1 uncultured Phycisphaerae bacterium
ACCAACAACCTAGCGGTTAACAGCCGCTCGCTCTACCAATTGAGCTATCGGGGATCGATACGCTCACGCAACCGTAAACGCTGCAACACCAAACTGTTGCAATACCATAATGTAGCACCGGCCCAAACCGTGTCAAGGCGGCCGGCACTGGCCACAGCCTGCCCGCCCGCCCGGCGCCCCCGGCTTGACACACCCCAGCCGGCTTGTACAATCGCTTGTTCTATCGGTGGTTAGCGTGCAGCGCTTTCCGGCGGGCTCGACGGGCCGATAGTACCAACCAGAGGATCAGGCCATGCGTGCCCTCATGCTTCTGGCGGCAACCTGCGGACTGCTTGGTCAGGCCACATCGGCCGGCCCGGACGTGGTGCGCCTCGCCTCAGGTGCCGCCGACTGGCAGCTCGACTTCGAGTTCACACCCCCGCGCCGCATCGTCGTCAAACTGCCCGGCCACGACCAGCCGCAGGTCTACTGGTACATGATCTACCGGGCCACCAACAACACCGGCCGCGACCGGCTCCTGTTTCCCGCCTTCGAGGTCGTCTACCAGACGGGCGACACCATGGGTCGCGTCGAGGCCGACATGGGCACCAACCCAGCCGTCTTCGCCGCCATCAAGCAGAAACACACCAAGGCCTACCCGTTCCTGACCGAGCCGGTATTGGCCATCGGGCGGCTGCTACAGGGCAGCGACAACGCCCGCACCAGCGTGGCCATCTGGCCGCCCATCGACGCACGGGCCGATCGGTTCAGCGTCTACGTGGCCGGTTTGGCCGGCCGCACCGAGTTGGTCCGGAACCCGCACTACGACCCTGGCCAGCCTGAGACGACCAAGGCGACCCTCCCCGACGGCTCGGAGGTGTCAGTAACGGTCAATCCCCGGTTTTTTACGTTGCGTAAAGTGCTTAAAATAGCTTACGAGTTTCGCGGCGACCCGCAGGTGCGCCGATCGCAGCGCCCCGTCGAGGCCGCGCGAAGCTGGGTTATGAGGTAAGTGCTTCCTAGACAGCAGGTTACGGAGACGCCAGATGGCACATAAAAAGGGACAGGGATCATCACGCAACGGCCGCGACAGCGGCCCGCAATACCGCGGCGTCAAGGTGTACGGTGGCCAGGTCGTATCCGTCGGCTCGATCATCGTTCGCCAGTGCGGCACGCCCTTCAAGCCCGGCGCGAACGTGGGCCGGGGGCGCGACGACACTCTCTTCGCCCTCAAGCCCGGGCGGGTGGTCTATCAGGGCCGACGGGTATGCATCCACCCGGTGGGCGAGTAAGATCCTATCGGGAAGATACTTACGATCGAACCGAGAGGGTGGTCACCGTTTGAGGAGGCCGTCCTCTTTTCTTTTGGCCGATGGAGGTCCGGCAGCAGGCTGATCGGGTTGGGCTGTGTTCGTAGATGAGGCCGAAATCGAGGTCCGCGCAGGCAAGGGTGGCCACGGGTGCGTGAGCTTCCGGCGTGAGCGCTTCGTTCCGCGTGGCGGACCGGATGGAGGTCACGGCGGCGATGGTGGCAGCGTCTACATGCAGGCGACGTCGGGGCTCAACACGCTGCTGGACGTAGTCTCCCGCCGACACTGGTTTGCCAAGAACGGCCGGCCCGGCGAAGGGTCGAACCGGCGTGGGCGCAACGGGCGCGGTATCACGATCAAGGTGCCGGTGGGCACGCTGGTGTACGATTACGAAAAAGGCGTGCTGCTGAAGGATCTGGTCAAGGCCGGCCAGCAGATCGTGGTGGCCCGCGGCGGCAAGGGGGGCAGGGGCAACACGGCCTACGCCACCCCCACCAACCAGGCGCCGCGCCAGGCCGACCCCGGCGAGCCGGGAGAGGAGCGGCTGCTGCGGCTGGAACTCAAGCTCATCGCCGATATCGGGCTGGTGGGTCTGCCCAATGCCGGCAAGAGCACGCTGCTGTCGCGCCTGAGCCGGGCGAGGCCGAAGATCGCCGACTACCCCTTCACGACGACCGAGCCTCAGTTGGGCATCGTCGAGCTATCGGGACTGCGACGGTTGGTGATGGCCGACCTGCCGGGTTTGATCGAGGGCGCCCACACGGGGGGGGGGCTGGGCGATACGTTCCTGCGGCACATCGAGCGGACCGGCGTGATCCTGCACATGATTGACGTGATGCCGGGCAACGGGCAGCCCTCGCCCGCTGAGGCCTACCGAACTATTCGCCAGGAGCTGCACCAGTACTCACCGAAGCTCGCCGCCAAGCCCGAACTGGTCGTGGCCAACAAGATGGATCTGACCGGTTCGCTGGCAGCACTGGACGAGTTCCGCGGCGAACTGGGCGTGGACGTGGTCGGCATCTCGGCGGTGGTGGGCGAGGGGCTTGACCGATTGCTCGAGCAACTGTGGACTCTGTGCCGACAGACACCGGCCGGCGGCGTTGAGGAGACCTTCCCCGTCGGCAAAACCATCAGGCGGGCACCGGAATCATGATCGCGACGCAACGCAAGTCGAACGACGGAGATGTGCGGCCGGACATGGTGGCCATCGACATCGGCAACACACGCACGGCCCTGGCAGCCGTCGCCGGCCTGGACGCCATCGAGCCATGCTCGGTGAACACGGGCGACTTCGATGGGTTGGTTGACGCAACCGAGGCGGCGTGGGGACGCCTGGCGTCCTCCGATGGAGGGGCGATTGTCGTCGCGTCGGCGGTGCCCAAGGTGCTCGAAAAGCTCCGCGGTGTGATAGAGACCAGGTTCGGTCGCCGGCTGCTCGTCATCCGCCAGGATATTCCTCTGCCGATGGAGGTCGATGTCGAGAATCCCGACACCGTGGGGGTAGATCGAGTGTGCTGTGCGGCCGCAGCGTACGATCGGCTGACCGAGGCCTGCACGGTAGTGGATTTCGGCACAGCCGTGACCATCGATTGTGTCAGCGACGACGGCGTGTTCCTGGGCGGTGCGATCCTGCCGGGTCTGGATCTGGCCTGTCGTGCGCTGAATGAGTTTACAGCCGCATTACCGCTGGTCGCCGTCGAAGAGCCGCAGGACCCCATTGGCCGAAACACCACCGAGGCGATCCGCAGTGGTGTGCTGTACGGTTTGGTGGGGGCCGTGCGCGAACTGACCGAACGGTACGCGACGAAGCTGGGTTGTTGGCCTCATTTGGTCGCCACCGGTGGGGGGGCCGAGATGCTGGCCCGTGCCTGTCAGTTTGTCGACTCGGTGGTGCCGTATCTTTCGCTGAGAGGCGTTGCTCTGGCCTATCGCAAGCACCGTTACGAGCAGAGCCAGTCATGACGCGAGTTGCCCTGCTCACGCCGCTTGGGCAGGGGGCCATAGCAACGGTACAGTTGGTCGGGCCTGACGCATTGGGAATCGTCAACGATATCTTTCGTCCGGTCGGTGTGGCGACGCAGGGCGCGTACGACGCCGAGCGAGTTGTTCTTGGTCGCGTGTTTGACGAAGGTCAAACCATCGACCAAGCCATTCTCTCTTCTCGTGTCATGAGGGATGGTCGGCAAGTTGTCGACCTGCACGTCCATGGCGGCGTGCGCGTGGTGCAACGGCTGATTCAAGCTTTACAGAAGCGCGGGGCGATGTTGGCCGATGGGCGCGCCCAGTCGGCCGACGTCTGGGGGGTGGGGCAAAGTTGCCTGTCGCGCGACACGCTGGACCTACTGCCGCTGGCCAAGACCCGCCGCGTGGTTGAGTGGCTGGCCGACCAGCCGAAGGTACTTGGGGATCGCCTGGCTGAGCTTCGCGCCGACGCCGTCGTCCAGGGGGCCGACCTGGCGGCTGTGGCTGACAAACTGCGAACGATCGCCGGGCGCTATCGGCAGGCGCGTCTTCTGATCGAAGGCGTCAAGGTGGTGTTGACCGGCCTGCCGAATGCCGGCAAGTCGACGCTGGCGAACCATCTGGTGGGCCGCCAAGCGAGCATCGTCAGTACCGAGCCGGGCACGACACGCGACTGGGTCAGCCACGCACGGGCGCTGGAAGGGGTGCCGATGACGATCGTGGACAGTGCCGGCTTGTCTTCATCTGGCGGCCCGGTGGAGGCGGATTCCGAGCGACGCGCGCTCGAGCAGGCCGCCGGCGCCGACCTGCGGCTGGTGGTTGTGGATGCGTCGGTACCTCTGCGGACAGAGGCGGTTGAGCTTGTCAGACGGATTGCCGTCTTGGGCATCGCGCTCGTGGTGCTCAGCAAGACTGACCTGCCGCCCGCTACCTCGTCTGCGCAACTTGTAACGGCGACCGGGCAGCGGGTCGTTCCAGTTTCGGCTCTTCGGGGCACGGGGATGGCCGACTTGGCTCTGGCCTCGCTCGACGTGCTGGGGTTGACCGAGGTGGTAGGGGGGGCTGTGTGTCCTGTGACGGTCGAGCAGTCCGAGTTGCTGAGTCGTGTGGCTGATGGGTTGGCGGTCGGTCGGGTGGGCGCGTGTGACGAATTGGCTCAACTGGCCAATTCCACTGACCGATAATGTAGGCAATCAGGCAGGCTTGTCGGTTTTTTCTGCTGTTGATCGGAGCCTGGTGAGAATCTAAAGTTTAGTGGCGCCGATCATTATCGTCGGGCCTCTGGTCGGCGTCGTCCGGGCGGCGGTGCTGCAAGCATGGCAGGGATCGCAGACGAAACCCAATTCGGACGGCTTGTGGTAGAACGTCGACTGGCCACACCGGAGGAGGTTCGCGCTGCCATCGCTCGTCAGAAGGAGCTAGCGGGGCAGGGCAAGCGGGTGCGGCTTGCCGAGGTGATGATCGAGGAGGGGTACGTCACCAAGAGCCAACTCAAGCGGCTGGGTGGGCAGCTTGACGATTCGATGACGCGTCCTGCCCAGCAGATTCCCGGCTTTCAGATCCTGGGCAAGCTCGGCGCCGGCGCGATGGCTACCGTGTTCAAGGCGAGGCAGCTGTCGCTCGATCGCGTAGTAGCCGTCAAGGTGCTGCCGCGGCGACTCAGCGAGAACAAGGAGTTTGTCGAGCGTTTCTATAAGGAGGGGCGGGCGGCAGCCCAGTTGAACCACAACAACATCGTGCAGGCCATCGACGTAGGCGAAGCGGGCGGCTACCACTACTTCGTAATGGAGTACGTGGCGGGTTCCACCGTTTACGATGTGTTGGCCAAGGGCAAGGCGTTCGAGGAGAGCGATGCCCTGAACATCATCCTCCAGATCGCCCGTGCACTCCAGCACGCCCATGAGCGGGGCTTCATCCACCGCGACGTCAAGCCCAAGAACATCATGATCACGCAGGATGGAGTGGCCAAGCTGGCGGACATGGGTCTGGCGCGCGAGGCCACCGACATTCAGGCGGCGATGGCCGAGGCCGGGCGCGCCTACGGCACACCCTATTACATTTCACCGGAACAGATTCGCGGCGAGGTGGACATCGATTTCCGGGCCGACATCTACTCGCTGGGCGCTACGTTCTATCACATGGTGACCGGGCGCGTTCCATTCGACGGGCCGACGCCTTCGGCGGTGATGCACAAGCATTTGAAGGAGCCGCTGATCCCGCCGGATCACATCAACACCGGGCTGTCGGCGGGCGTGGGCGAGGTCATCGAACTGATGATGGCCAAGCGTCGCGAGGAGCGATATCAGAACACGAGAGATCTGATTCAGGACCTCGATGCGGTGGCGCGGGGCGAGCCGCCGCTTCAGGCCCGGCAGCGCTACGACGCCAACCTGCTCGAAGGTCTGGCCGACGGCGAGCGCGCGGGCTCCTCGGCGCCTGCGGTCGGTGGGGCGAATCAGCGGCAGGCCCCACAACCGATGGGCAGTGGATGGACACTTCCGATAATACTCGGCACGGTACTGCTGGCATCGATCGTGCTGAACATCGTCATGGTCCTTATGCGGCCCTAGGGCCTCGCAGCTCGACCCACACCGATTTCCCCGTTGCTAAAGTTTTCTCGCTGAGTTGCCGACAGCCGTTTTTGGCTGTTTGTGTCAGCGATGGTATGGACCAATCTCGCCGCCCATCTCGTTTTGTGCTATACTTGCACTGGCCCCTCGGGCTATGCCGGGCACAGCGCGTGCCTTGCAGCCGAGCATGCCAGGCCGAAGTCCCACGGTTCTCCTCGCCGACACGAACGTTGTGACGTGGATTCGTCTGCACTCCGAGTCTTGTGGAGCGAAACGAATGCCTACCGACCTCGTCGACGTCGAGAAACTGTGGAAACGGTACCTGAAAAACAAAGATGTTGAGACGCGCAACACGCTGGTCGAGCACTATGCCCCGCTTGTCCGCACCCAGGCCAGCCGCATCTCGCGGAAGCTGCCGGCCCAGGTGACGTATGACGAGATTTGCTCGGCCGGATTCGACGGTCTGATCGAGGCCGTCGAGGCCTTCAACCCCGACCGCAAAACCAAATTCGAGACATTT
>CBFCZG010000283.1:0-6324 GCA_965602375.1 uncultured Phycisphaerae bacterium
CGGGTCGTGTGACCACGGCCGACTACGGCGTGGTCAAGAGCAACATGAGTCATCGCACCCCGGCCAAGCCGTAGGCCGGGACATACGAAGCGAAGCGAAAAGCAGCGAGGCGTCCGGATCGGCAACGTTCCGGACGCCTCTGCCTCTTTCTAGACGTCAGATACTTCTCTTACCCTGATGGGGGCGCGTGCCCCATCCTTTGCGGATGCAAAGGGTGGGGTATGGCTATTCGGTGAACTCGCCGAAACTGTGCGGCAGGCGCCGCAACTGGGAGCGAAGTGTATCCTTCAGTTCAGCGAGGGTATCCGCGTATCGGGCATCGCTCGCCAGATTGGTCGTCTCCCACGGATCGGCCTGGAGATCGTAGAGTTGGTCCGGATCGAAGTAGTGCGCGAACTCGCCCGACGCGAAGTAGCGAATGCCCTCCTGGTCGGCATGCGCGTGGGGGTTCTTGCGGCCGTCCCAGCCAACCAGGCGCTTCCGCCCCGTTTCACGCGCCTCGCGCGCGTCGGCTTCGATGCACGCCTTGACGTTGGCCGTGACACGGTTGGCAATGTACTTCCAACGCGGCGTGACGATTCCGCGGATGTTGGAGCATTCCAGGTAGATGTGCGGCCGTCCGCCGTGCGGCTTGTCCGCTTGGAGGAGGACGTCGGCGAAGCTGACGCCGTCGCTGTCGTAGTCGGCCGGCAACTCGGCACCGGTTAGCTCGGCAAGTGTCGCGACCAGGTCGATGTTGGCGCACAGTGCATCGGTCTCGACGCCCGGCTGAATCTTCCCGGGCCAGCGGACCATGAGCGGAACGCGGCACCCTTCGTAGCACGTGTATTTACCCCGGGCCAGATGGTCGACCGTGAACACGACGATCGTGTTGTCCTCCAGCCCGAGCGCGCGCAGCTTGCCGAGCACCTCACCGACCGCATCGTCCAGCCACGTGGCCATGGCTGTGGATTCGGAGACTCCGCGTGCCTGTAGGCGCGAGAGCAACTGCTCCCGCGGCGGCATCGCTTTCGGCCGCTCGGACAGCACGCCCGATGGCGTGTAACACGGGTTGTCCTGCCGGAACCGCGAGAACTGGTCCCCGTGGGGCGCCGTCGTGGCCATATAGAGAAAAAACGGCGCGTCCGCGTGGCGGTCGACAAACTCAATCGCACCCTCGGCGATCCACTCGAGATTGTGCACCTGCAACTGCGGCGGCAGGTACTCCTTGTTGCCGAAGTAGACGCGATCGACAAAGTCAAATCCCAACCCGTCGCGCAGATGCTCGACGCCTCTTTCGTACGCCCGCTTGACGATCTCGGCGAACGCCGGATCGGCCGCATCGGCGTTCGGGTCGACTCCACTGAAATCCATTCGCGGATTGCCGTTGTGCCACTTGCCCACGAACCCCGTTGCGTAGCCGAGCGACTTGAAGAGCTTGGCGACGTTGCTCTCGTCGCGCTCGACCGCGGTATTCCACTGTATCGTCGCCGGCGCGGGCGGGGGGAACTGGCGAAGCATGCTCGCACTGCGGCCCACCAGCCGCCCGGTGAGGATCGAGTATCGGCTCGGCGTGCAGATGGCGCTGGTGGCGTAGTAGCGGCTGAACAGCGCGCCGTCTCTGGCCAGCGAATCGAGATGCGGCGTATGGACCGCCTGCCCGGCGTACGGATCGTCAGCCGGCATCCCCCGGTCCTGGTAGGCCCCGATCTCGTTGAAGCTCAAGTCGTCAGCACATATCACAACAACGTTCGGCATTGTCATACGCTAACCACCTTTCGCCCTGCAAACGGCCGGCACCGTCGATCGACCACATACCCCCGCCCACGCGAGCCGCTTCTACCTGTCGCCGCTCGCACTGTCAAACGGGATCGCGCGCCTGCGGGTGCCCCATCCTTTGCGGATGTAAAGAGTAGAGTGTTCCTTGGGGTGCCACTGGCGGCTCGCCCGCCAGTGCACACTCATCCGACGGCGAGCGTTCCATCCTGCGCAGATGCAAACGGCGGGATGGTGAGTCTGAAAGCTACTGCCCTGCGCCGGTAAAGAACTCGCCAAAGATCGCGACGTCAGCCAGGGCGCAGTCGCCGTCGTCATCGAGATCGGCTGACGGGTTGAGCGCACTCTCGCCGGGGCCGTTCAGCGATGCAGCCAGCAAGGCGTAGTCGTCTGTATCGACGTCGTTGTCGCCGTCCAGATCGCCCGGCAGCGAGCGCAGCAACTGCACCTTCGCGCCACCGTCGCACGCGAAATAGTGCACACCGGCCTCGCCGGGTGTGAACGGTTCCACCGCGCTGCCGGTGCACTTGATGAAGTACTGCGCGCCGGCCTGAAGATCGCACAGCAGAACCCGCGTCGTCGCTCCCGGGGGAATGTCGAACGTCGGTTCCTGTAGCAGCGTGCGAGTGGACGAGAAGACAGCCGCACGTCGCTCGACCGCATCGTCGATGACCACACCCACGCACTCGCCCGCCACCTCGCCGATCAGCGTCGCGTCGGCCACGACAAAGCCCGTCTGACCGACCTGCAACACGTTGAGGAACAGATCGTCCAACGCAGCCACCGGCGGCGACAGCTCGACCCGCCAGCCCCCCACGCCGATCTGGTCGGGAGTGTGGCCGCCGTAGCTGGAAGTCGGCGGCGGCCAGTTCGCCCCGCCGGCCGGGCCGGTGTAGCCGTTGTCATCCACCCAGTATCGATAGCCGGGCCCACCCACCTTGCGAACCAGCGCGTCGACCGGCAGCAGCGTCTGCACGTCCATCGCCCAGCCGGCGTTGTCAAAGCCGATGCGGTTGCCCTGCACGGTCATGATATGGTCGGCCACCTCGACCGACTCCACCACGCCCGGCTCGCTGACCTGCGGCTCGTTGACCATGTGCAGCAGCCACTTCTTCTTGAAGCTCGCGTTGGTCGAACCGACCCGATCGAACACCACAAACTGCTCTTGCGGCTTGAAGCGAACGAAGAACCGCTCGAAGTTGGTCACGTTGCCCGCATCGTACGCCTGCGTACCGTCGCCGTAACCAAAGTCGTAATCGTCGGCGATCGCCACCCGCATGTCGGCGATGTCGTAGAACGCGCCGGGCACCGGTTCAATCTGGCTGTGACCGCGGTTGCCCAGCGCGATCTGCCCGCCGTCGTTGATGTTGGCCACGTAGTCGCTCGGGTCGTAGACCAGCACGGTGTTGTGCGCCAACGACGCCTGGAAGTAATGAGCGCGGTGGTCGGTGCTCCAGCCGCTGTAGAGGCCGGTTTCGATCGCCAGGTCGGCACCCTTGTGGATGATGAAGCTGTTGACGTCGCGGTGCTGGTGTCCGGCAAACCAGTCGCGGGCCTGGAACAGCGCGAACGTGTCGTCGGGCGACTCGAACCCGCTGCGCATGATCAACAGCCCCTGACCCACGCAGTGGCGCACCGGCGGCAAGTCGTTGCTCGGCGCCGTCGGCTGCATGCTCGCGTCGGTGAACAGCAGATCGAACACGGCTTGGTGGTTGTAGTCCGACGGGTACCAGCCGTAGCCGCTCGTGGACTGATCGGCGATCCACTGCGCGTAGCCGTCCTGATACTTCGCCCCCAGCAGTGTGTAAAAGCCGCGGTGACCCTTGTACGGTTCGTCCGGGTCGACCCACTTGCCGTCGTCGCGGCCAAGGTTCCACTCGTCCAGATGGGCGCGGCGGTCGTCCATCGGTCGCGTGAGGTACACGCTCCACACGCCCCACTCGTCCAGCGCGTTGCCCGCGAACGGCGCTTCGCCCGAGGCGGGGTCCCACGCAGCCATGATCCGCGCCGACGTGTACTGCGCTTCGCCCAGCGCATAGGCCCAGCCCTCGTGCCAGCCGCCGCCGTCGGCGCCGCTGACGTCTTTGGTGGCCATGATGTACCCGAGGCACTCGGCCGCCCAGTCAAGAAACGCCTGCTCCTTCGACGCGTCGATGCCCGCGCCGTAGACGGCTGCCGCACCGTAGGTGAGCGCGCCCAGCGTCAGGTTGTAGCGGTTGTTGAAGGGACGATCGCTCATCTCCCCCCAGCAGCACGCCGCCCACGCGTCGTCGTAGTATCGCAGCAGCTCGCCGCCATACCGCTGTCGCTGCGTAGGTGTCAGCAGGTCGTACATCCAGTCGTACACCGCGGCGAACGCGGTGATGCCCGCCTCGAACGGATAGCCGCTGCTGCCGCCCGGCAGGCCGATAGCCTGACCGTAGATGACCTCCAGATACTCGATCGCCCGCGAAAGATAAGCCGACGCGTCGTGACCCAGCTCGCGCTCGATCATGCCCACAAAGCACAGCGTCCGTACGTCGTCCTCCAGGTAACTCCAGTTGTATCCCGGATTGGGCGCGGAGGTCTCGGCCACCATCGAGTCGGCCTTGCCCTTGATGATCGTGTAAACGTCGGCCATCGGCCCGGTGCACTTGGCCACGACGTCGGGCAGTGTGCTTGCGTTGACGAACAGGCGCGGGTGCTCACCGGTCGCCAGCGGCGAGCCCGGCAAGGGCGCATAGGCATCGCCCCGCCCGACAGCGACGAACAGCACCACTACACTCGCGAGCGACGCACACACACCGCAGCGCATCACACCAACGGCTCGTTCCACCGGCACCACATCTGACATGCCCATACGCGCCTTCTTACCCTCCGCCCCCGGTGTCGTCGACGGCTCACCCTCCCGCAGCCGGCGCCGTCGCGCCCGCTGCTGCATGGCACTATTATAACACACTCGACACCCCCGAGTCCCCGACTAATCCCCTGCGTCCTGCGCGCGCAAAAAAAAGATCCTTCGGCGGGTGCGGGTGCCCCATCCTTTGCGGACGCAAAGGGTGGGGGATGCTCGGGTGGCACGCTCGGGTGCCACTGGCGGCTTGCCCGCCAGTGCGTCGGGGGCGGGTACGCGCAAAAAAAGATCCTCCGGCCGATGCCCGGTCGAGGCCGAAGGACCACCGACAGCGCCGCGCTGCCGGATTTGCTATACGACTTTTCCCCGAAACGCCCGCGTTCGCTACCTACCTACCTCCCCATCAATTCAGCGAGGCAAACAGAGCGACGCCGCCGGGTGCCCCATCCTTTGCAGATGCAAAGAGTGGGGGATCGCCATCAACCCAGCCACATCAAACCAAAAACTCCTGAGCCATTGCCGCGCCTAAAACTCGTCCATACCCGTCGGCCTGTAGGCCAATTCCAACTGTTCCAGGGCGGGCAGTTGGGCGAGCGTCTCGCGCAGCCGATCGGCCCACGCGCGCATGGGCCTGGCCAATTCATCGCGACTCGCCTCGATGCGGCGCCTCTCAACCGGATCGGTCTCAGCCGCCTTCTGCCGTTCCAGCGCCGTCAGCTTCCTGTTGGCCGATTCGTAGTACGGCAGCGCCAGCGCCGTAATCTCCTCAGCCGTGCGCCGGGCATGGTCGGTCTGGCCAAGCGTCAACCGCACGCGGCGAGCAAACTGCTGCACCTGTTCGCTCCAGGCCTGAGGCTGGGTCCAGTCCAGTTGCGGCAAGAGCTGGGCCAGAAGCGCGTCGCGCCTCTCGCAACGCTGATGAAACTGTTGGGCGGCCCGGCGGTCGGCCCGACGGATCTGCTCGGCCGGCACCACCGCGTTCACCGCAGCCACCAGGTCGTCGAAGCCGGTCGCCAGCGCCTCGCCGCTTGGCCGATCGCCACGAAGATACTGCTCGAGACTGATCAACTGCTCTCCCGTCAATTCGTAGCGCCGCGTGACGTAGCGCAGCACCGAAGGCGTCACGCCCAACCGCTCGGCCATGCGGTCGCGCTCGGGCGTGTCCGACCAGGCCCGCGACACCTGCGCCGCCGGCAGGATCGCCTCCACCTGCGCCAGAATGCTCTCCCATCGATACGGCGACTCGTTCAGCAGTTGCCGATACCGGGCGTGGTCTTCCAGGTACTGCCGGGCGTCGGTCCCGTGGTTCTCGAGTTGTGAAAGCCAGAAGTGGCTCATCCGCTCGCGCAGCGTGTCCAGCTCCTCCTCATAAGGAGCAACAAGCCAGTCCTGCTCCCGCCGAAGCTCGGAAAGGAGCTGGCCCACCTCGTACTGCTGAAACACACTCAGAGCATACCAGCGGCTCAGCGCATCGATGCACGACTGCACCGAAGGCTCCCACACCCGCTTGACCGGGCTGTCGACCACCGTGGCCGTCGCCATTTCGCCCGCTCCCAGCGTGAGTTGCCCGGCCGGGTTGCTCAACGTCACCACCCCCGAAAACACCGCCAGAGCAATCCCCACGGGCCCGGACCCACCGCCGTTGAACCCCTCAGCCGGCTCGCCAACCACCTCCAGTTCACCTGACTGGGTCTGAATCGTGCCCCCGTCGGCAACCACCGTGGCAGGGGGCACCT
>CBFCZG010000284.1:0-6296 GCA_965602375.1 uncultured Phycisphaerae bacterium
GTCAAGGACGCCTGGAACGAAGTGAACAGGGCTCGTCAGAACAAGGAGCGAGTCGTCAACGAGGCGCTGGGGGAGCGGAATCGGCAGATTCCGGCCGCCCGCGGCCAGAAGGACAGGAAAATTTCTGAGGCAGAGGGCTACCGCGAGCGGGTCGTCCGCGAGATGAAGGGGCGTGCGAACGCGTTTCTGAAACAATTAGCCGAATATGAAAAGGCACCGGAGGTAACCAGGACACGGCTGTACCTGGAGGCGATGGAGGAGATTCTGGCGGCCGTGCAGGACAAGGTGATCATCGACGAGTCGGTCCGGGGCATCTTGCCGTTGTTGAATCTGGACGCTGCCGCGCTTGGGGGCGCTGTCAAGAAAGGGGGTGCGGGATGAAGGCGTCCATCATTCTTCTTCTGATCATCGTAGCGGCGGTGCTGGCGGGAGGGTCGCTTTATACCGTGCAGGAAGGTGAACAGGCGGTCATCACGCAGTTTGGTCGGCCGGTGCGTGTAGTGACCGACGCGGGGTTGAACGTCAAGACGCCCTTTGTTCAGAAAGTTAACCGGTTGGAGAAGCGTCTGCTGCCGTGGGACGGTGCCCCAGAGGACATGCAGACGCGGGACAAGAAACGCATCTTCATCGACGTGTGGGCTCGCTGGCGAATCGTCGACCCGATGACGTTCTTCAAGGCCCTTCGGACCGAGCGGCGCGGCTATGGAATTCTGGACGAATTGGTCGATTCGGCCGTTCGGGACGTGGTGGCCGGCAACAATCTGATCGAAGCCGTCCGCAGCACCAACGAGGAGTTGCAGTACGAAAGCGAAGAGTTGGGGAAGGAGGCGGCCGCCAGGCGAGAGACGATTCAGACCGGCCGCGGTAAAATGGAGGAGCAAGTCCTCAAGACAGCCAGTCTCGACCTGAAGGAACAATACGGGATGGAGCTGACGGAGGTCCACATCAAGCGGATCAACTACGTGGAGACGGTTCGTCAGACCGTGTACGACCGGATGCGATCTGAGCGGATGCGGATCGCACAGTTGTTCCAGTCGGAGGCCGAGGAGGAAAAGAACCGCATTCTCGGTCTGACGCGGAAAAAGCTGGACGAGATCGAGGGTGAGATGGAGCAAAAGTCGGCGGAGATACGCGGCGAGGCCAACGCGAAGGTCATCACGATTGCGGCCGACGCGTTCTCCAAGTCACCCGAGTTCTACGAGTTCCTGCGCCGGCTGGAGCTGTACAAGCTCACACTGGGGCAGCAGACGCGCCTGGTGCTCTCGACCGACAACGAACTGTTGGGCGAACTACTCAATACTATGCCGAGTGGGGAGGCGGCAACGTCCCAACCCCAGTGAGCGGGCTCAACCCAGGGTCCGACAAGCCAGCGGCGATAGCCTCCCGTCACACCGCGCCATGGGCATAGAGCACGCGTATCGGGCCGCTGTCGGGGTGACGCTTCATCGCGTGGGGCACACCTTTAGCGGCGATGAAGGCTGAGCCCGGACGAATTTCGAACTCCTCATCGCCCACGCGAGCCATGCCGGATCCCTCCAACACGTAGAAGCCTTCCTGATCGTCGTGGACGCCCGGCGGGTTGTACTCGATCTGATCGTACACGGCGACACCCATGCAGAAGCCACGAAGGGCCCCGTGCGGCGAGCCGATCAGCAGCCCTTCCAGGCAACCCTTGCCGGGATCGGCGAGCACGTCGGTTTCGTGCACGTGAACGCTCATGTGCATTCCTTTCATCGCTCTCGGCCTACACCCTACTGCGTCCGCTCGGCTGCGCAGTCGAACATTCGCCGGATGGCCCGAACCGCCCCAAGATGATTGGTGAAGTCATTGAGGGGTCGGATGAGCCGATGGATTGTCGGCTCATCACCCCAGGGACCCTCGCGAGGAGCGTCGGGTTGGGCAAACCAGTCGTCGGGATCGTGCGCGCGGATCGCGTCGCGCACCAGCGCCGCTGCTTGGTCCAGAGCGGGCAGGAGTTGGCCAAGGCTGTCCATCGACTTGGGGTCGGCCACCTCCGAGGCGTCGGCCGAGCCCAGCAACGATAGCTGAAAACGCCGCAGCCCGATCAAGTGGCGGCCGATGCGCAGAATGGAGTTGCAGTCCCCGCCGGGCTCTGTGGGCAGCATCTCGTCGGTAAGCCCATCAAAAGCCGCCTCCGTGCGGCTGACCTGGTTTTCCAGAATCGCCAGAAGAACCTGAGTGGTGGGATGTGTCGCCATGATCCATGACTCCCATAAAGGCACAACCTGCAAGCAATCGCCGCTACAACTGCGCCATAAACTCGAACTGCCGATCGGACCAGCCAGGCAACTGCTCGTGCGCGTAGTCAGGGTAGATGACCAGGCTCTTGGGCGAGGTAATCTTGTTGTAAGCCGCAAACTGCGTCGACGGCGGACAGGTCGTGTCCATCAGGCCGACGGCCATCACCACTTCGGCCCGGATGCGCGAGGCAAGATGCTGCACGTCGATGTAGCCCAGCCGCGTGAAGGTTTCGTCTTCGCGTTCGTGCAACGGATCGAAGTGGCGAAAGAAGGTTCTGAGCTCCTCGTAGGCCCCTTGAGCGAGGCCCATCTCCCAGACTCGCTTGTAGTCGCACAAGAATGGCTCGGAGGGCATAGCCCGTCTTACGCGTGGCTCGAGCGCCGCGCACGCGAGGGTCAGCGCCCCGCCTTGCGAGCCGCCAAGGACGCCCACGCGGTCGGCGTCGACTTCGGGCATGTCCATGACGATCGACGCCAATTGGGCTGTGTCCAGGAAGATATCGCGGAATAGCAGATTGTCCGGGCAGTCGTCGAGGCCACGAATGATGTGGCCGCGACAGGTCGTGCCTGCCACGCCGCCCGGGTCCTGCGACTTGCCGCCCTGCCCACGGCAGTCCAAAGCCGCAACCGAGAACCCCATCCCCACGTAGGACAGTTTCTCGGACCAGTTGCCTGCGTTGCCGGTATAGCCGTGGAACTGGAGCACGGCCGGATGCGGCCCGCGGCTGCTGCTTGGTCGAAGATACTGAGCATGCACCCTGGCCCCACGGACGCCGGTGAAATACAGATCGAAACACTCTGCGAAGGGGACGGAGAAATGGGCGGGTCTCAGTTCGACCCGTGGATCGAGGCCACGCATCTCCGCCAGGCCCCGCTCCCAGAACTGGTCATGGTCGGCTGGTCTGGGATTGCGGCCCTGATACTGCTTCAACTCGGCCAACGGCATGTCAACGATCGGCATAAGCAAACTCCCGTATACGTCAAAACCAATGCCGGAAGGGCTCGCCATGCCAGGCGAACGTCAGCAGCAACCGCGAAAGAGTAACGTCAAGAGCGGCTTGCAGGAAGTGGGGGGCGGCTTCTGAAAACGTTGGGCTTGGCTTACAATCGCCGAGTCGCTCGGGCGCGGCAGTTGGAGACCGAAGGGACTGGCACATGGCACGTTTCGGCTACTTCGACACCGACAATCGCGAGTACGTCATTACGCATCCCGAGTTGCCCCAGCCGTGGCACAACTACATCAGCAACGGCCGACACGTGGGGCTTGTTACGCATACGGGCGGCGGCACGTCGTTCTGGAAGGACGCGCTGCGCATGCGTCTGCTGCGCTACAAGTTCCATCTGACCCCCTACGATCGGCCGGGCCGGTACGTCTATATCCGCGACCAGGGCTCGGGGCGATACTGGTCGGCCACGTGGGCGCCGGTGCAGACACCGCTGAGCCACACGAAGTTCACTTGTCGCGTGGGGATGGGATACAACCGCGTCACAACCGTGTACGACGGGGTGGAGGCGGAGATGCTCTACTTTGTCCCGCCGGACGACGACCTGGAGATCTGGCAACTTACGCTGACCAATCGGTCGAAGCGGCCGCGCAGTCTGCGAACGTTCTCCTACGCCGAGTGGGCGGTGTGGGGGGTCCTGCGCGATCTGACGAATATCGACAACGCGGCCACGTGCTCGCGCTACGCGTACCAGGATGGTGTGTTCTGGCACTCGACCCCGAACGACGTGGGCCAGACCATCGGGACGGCCACGTGGGTTCAGCCATGGGGGTACTTTACGTCGGACGCCCAGCCGGTCGGCTACGACGGGAGTCGCGACCATTTCCTCGGGTGGTATCGAGACGAGTCTCGGCCGGTGGTGGTCGAACGGGGAGAGCCCACCAACCTCTGCGTCAACGGGTTGTACCCACTTGGAAGTCTGGCGCACGACTGGACTCTTAAGCCCGGTGAGTCGCGGACCGTTACGTATCAGTTGGCGGCGGCCATGTCGCGCCGGCCGCTGGAGCGGCGACTGGCCAAGTACCGCGACCCTGCCGTCGTGCAACAGGCGTTCGACAAGCTCACGGAGACATGGCAGACGCGCCTGTCGACGTTCCAGGCCGACACGCCCGACGAGCAGTTCAACACCGTGGTGAACACCTGGGCGCCGTACCAGGTGGCCACCATCGCCTCGAATGCCAAGGGGGTCTCGCCGGTGAGTTGGGGCACCGGCAGCACGATGGGCTTTCGCGATAATGGCCAAGCTGTGCTGTCGGCCGCCTCGCTGGATCGCGACGTGGCGCGAGAGACGATCCGCATCCTTTCTCACGTGCAGCACCGCGATGGGACGGTCACCAAGAACTTTGCGCCTCCTGTGTGGGACGGCGAAAGCGGCTTTTTGGACGGGCAAGCGTGGTACCCGATTTTCGTTGTAGCCTACCTCAAAGAGACCGGTGAGTTGGCTCTTCTCGACGAGGAATTTCCGTTCGTCCAGGGCGGGCCGGAACTGTGCATCCTGGACAAGATGACCATGGCGATGGAGGTGTTGTGGAAGCGGCGTGGGCCGAACGGGCTGCCGGCCACCGGCTGGGCCGACTGGAACGACTGCATCAACCCCCGGGACAAGAGTTCTGAAAGCGTCTTCAACGCGATGCTCTTCTGCGCGGGCTGCCGCTCGCTGGAGGATTTGTTCGTCGAGTTGGAGCGCCCGCGCGAAGCGGCGCTGTGGTCGCGACGAGGCCGGCAGGTGGCCGACGCGATCGACCGGAATGCATGGGACGGCGGATGGTACCGGCGGATGTTCTTGGCCGACACCGGGCGAATCCTGGGCAGCCGGCGGAGCCGAGGGTGGGGTAAAATCTTTCTGGAGCCGCAGGTTTGGGCGGCGCTTTGCGAATCACTTGACCCGGACAAGACCCGCAAAGCCATGGACAGCGCCCGGCGGAAGCTGGGCACACGCTTTGGGATGCGGCTTCTCGACCCGCCCTGCCCCAAGCACGATCCGGACGTGGGAAGCCTGGGCATCCTGAACATGGGGTTCAAGGAGAACGGCTCGGTGTATAGCCACGTCAACGCGTGGGCTGTATGCGCCGAGGCTGTGCTGGGTCGTGGCGATCTGGCCTTTGAGACGTACATGAGTTTTCAGCCCATCAGCCGAAACGACGAGGCTGAGATCCGGGAGATCGAGCCGTACGCTCTGGGGGCTCAGGTACAGGCCGAGCCGTTCGTCCAGCCGGGGCGCGGGCGCAACCCGTGGGTCACCGGTAGCGCGACGTGGTCGTGGGTGGCGGCCACGCAGTACATCCTGGGTGTGCGGGCCGAGTTCAATGGTTTGCAGATCGATCCGTGCATTCCGTCGCGGTGGCGGGGATTCAGCGTTACGCGGCGATTTCGGTATGCTACGTACCACGTCCAGGTGCGAAACCCCAAGGGCGCGTGTCGCGGTGTGAAGAAGCTCACCGTCGACGGGCAGCAGGTGGACGGCGCGGTAGCGCCGCTGCCGAAGCGTCGCGGCCAGGTCATCCAGGTCGAGGCAGAGCTCGGCGACGTGTAGTCCAACGGTGTGGTCGCGGCATAAAGGAAGTCAGTCATGAGCCATGACGAAACGACAAAGGCATTCGATCAATGGCTGCAGGGGATGACGCAGGACGCTCTTGCCCGGCGAGCCGAAAGGCTGTCGGCCGTCAAGACCCCCGAGGATGCTGCGCGGTGGGCGAGTGAGCTGCGCGAGTGGTATCGCCGGCGGGTCGGGCCGATCGTGTCGCTCGACGGCGAGCCCTATCACGAGCACGTCGGTGTCGTCGAGCGAGACGGCTACCGCATCGAGAAATGGCTGTTCGAGACCATGCCGGGAACTTTGAGCCCGGCCAATCTATACGTTCCCGGCAAGGTGAACGCGGAAGGCGTAGCCGTTCTGGCGCCGCTGGGTCACTGGGCCGACGGTAAGGCCAACCCCGCCTATCAGAGCCTCGGTGGGTATCTCGCCCGTCACGGCGTGCCGATGCTCGCCTACGACCACGCCGGCAACGGCGAGCGACGGGAATACTGGAAC
>CBFCZG010000285.1:0-6291 GCA_965602375.1 uncultured Phycisphaerae bacterium
GCGATACGTAACTGTACGGTGTCATGCCCGGGGGGGAAGAACACGAAGATTACGCGCTTGCCGGCAGCGGTGCCGGTTCTGGTGTAGACGAACGCGTCGTGTTCGGGCTGGGGTGAGATCACCTCGATCTGCGGCCGGTGGCCTGCCCGACAGGCAAGCAGCTCGACGAAGCCCTCGAAGTCGGGGTATTCGTCGTCCAGGTACGCGTCGCCGAGGTAGCTGCCGCACAGGATCACGCGTCCCTTGCCGACCGGCGCCTCGGCGACCAGCGCCCCGTCGGCATGCTCGGCAAAGATGCCGGCGCCAGCGGCCTGCATGGGGGTGATCCACTGCGTCAGTTGCAGGCTGAACCGGCTGCGGTCAATAACCACTTCCATGGTGTCGGGTTGCAGGTCGCGCCGGCCTGCCTCCCGGATGGCGGTCAGTTCGGCGAGGAAACGGTCGTCGGGGTAGCGGTAGATGCCCTGCGGGCTGAACGCCCCACACTCGGATTCGCAAACCAGCGTGCCACCCGCTTTGACGAATGCGGCCAACCGTTCCTGCGTCACCTCGCTGGTGACGATAGTGCGCGGCATGAAAAGCACCTTCAGATCGCGCAGCACGTCGAGGTGTTCTTCCTCGACCACCAGGTAGGGAATGCTCCTGCGGATCAGCGCTCGGCAGTATCCTCGCAGCGCCTGCGCTGCCCGAACTGCGGAACCCTCCTGAGCCCATGTCAGGTAATAGGTCTGAGGGCTGAACAGCACGCCAACATCGGGCTGGGACGGACGATAGGCGTCGAGCAGCGTGCGGTGCTGCTCGATGAGTTGCCCCGTGATTCTCATGGCCGCCAGGCGTTCGTCGGCCATCCCATCGTTACCGGCCAGTCCGAAGCCGGCCGACTCGCGGCCAAATACCTCATCGCGCCAGCACCAGAACAGGATCGTGTCGGCGCCGCAGGCGATGCCGTTGTAGATCCACCGCTGCTGAGAGCAGGCGTCGACACGTTGGAAGACGTTAAAGCCAACGGCCGACCGGCCGCCCTGCACCTCGCTGAGCCAGACGGCCTTGCCCCGCGACGCCGACCGCACGAACTCGACGCGGGCGCCGAACTCGGCGTCGTCAATGCCCTGCCATTTGGGAAAGCTCGAACATCCCACGCCGTCGAGGTCGTCGGCAAAGAACCAATCGTTGCCGCGGTTGACGGGCTGATCTTCCGGATGCCCCGCCGTCAGCGCCGACGGCGCGGCCGCGTGCACCGTCACCGCACGATCGGGGTCGATAGCCTTGATGACTTCGTAGCGGGCCTTGCCATGCTGGTTCGCTCGCCAGGTGAGAAAATGCTCGAAGGCCATCATCTCGGTATAGGGGCGCTCATGCCACTTGCCGGGCCAGACCTCTTCGAGACAGCCGTAACGCCTCAGCCAGGCCTTGTTGAGGCCGTCGAGACCGCCGTACGTGTCGCCAAGCCATTGCCGGAAAGCGGCAAGTGTGTGTGGGCAGAAGCACACCAGACCGTCCGCCTGCACGTTCCATCGCAGCTCGTTCCAGGCGTCCCAACCGCGCAGGTGCGCGACGGGCTGATAGCGGGTGGCCACCTCCTGGAGAAACCGGCTCATCCTTTCCCACACGTCCGGATGGTCGGTGCATCCGCCGGGGGTAATGCCGAAGTGACATTCATTGCGATTGGAGGAGACGACGGTGCGACCCATGTGGTCGATCATTTCACTCCCGGACACCTCGCGATGGATCCAGTAGGGCTGGACCTCGGCGATGGTGCTGAGAATCACACCCAAACCATTGCTCTCGGCAAGCTCGACGAGTTGATCGTAGTCGTCGAAGACGAACTGGCCCGGCTTGGACTCGACCCACGCCCAGATCACCCAGAGCTGCACCGTATTGAGTCCGGAGTCCTTGATGCGGGCGAAGTCGTCCTTCCAGTACTTGGGCTGCGGGAAAGGAGGTCGATAGTATTGCACACCCAGGTTCATGTCGGTCTCCACGTCCTCGCAAGGTTACGCCACGTCGATTTGCCGATGCGCTGCTGCGGCAGCGCAGCTGCTGAAAGGAACGGTTGCCAAGAGTTCGACGAGGGGCAGGGGCGCAGGGTGACCGGCGAGTCAGCCGGGTGCGAAACCCCCGGGTCGTATGCCCGGCGATCGGAAGGTCTGGGATTGGCCCGGCAGTGCGGGCAGTGAAGCATCATCTATCTTTCTCTCAGCGCCTGTGTCAGGCGAGGAGCATTGTAGCGACGGACGGCTGAATCGCACATGGGCGGGTCGCTCGTCCTCACGTTGGGGGCACCGCCCAGCGCGAATCGCCCACTTTGGTGCACGGTCGCGACGCTGTCGCCCAGAGGGTGAAACCGCTTTCGGACGTTCCGCCGGGATGCGATGACGGATGCCGCACGGACAGCCGATTTCCTATCCTTCGACGCACTTGATAATCATGGCAGTCTGGTCGTCGGCCGTGGGCACACCGTGGGCAAACTCAGTCACGGCCGCGCGCAGCGCCTGGAGGATCTGCGTTGAAGCTGCCTGACGATGGAGCGACAGAACTTGCGTAACGCGATCGAGTCCGAATTGTTCGCTTTCGGGATTGGTCGCCTCGAATATGCCGTCGGAGAGCACCGCAAAGATGTCGCCGGAGCGGAGCCTCAGCGGGTCGCGCAGCGAGATATCCCATCCTTGCATGATCCCGAACGGCAGCGTGTCGGCCTGCCAGACGTCAAACGCATTCTTCTCGGCCGAGTAGTACAGCAGCGGGCCCTGCCCCGCGCTGAAGCTGGTGAGAGTGCGGTCGGCCGCGTCCACGACCGCCAGCCAGGCCGTGATGAAGCGGCCCGTCGGGAGGTCGTCGCATAGCTGTTCGTTGATATGAAATGCGATGGTCGCCAAGTCCACGCCCGACCGGACGGCCATACGCAACATCGCACGCACCTGGGTGACGGACAACGCGGGCCCGATACCGTGGCCGGTGGCGTCAGCCATCAGCAGCACGGCGCGATCGGCCTGCTCGACGGACACGATGATCGGTCCGCCTTCCGGCCGCTCGCAGCCGATCACATCATATGTATCGCCTCCTGTTTCCTCGGCCGGCTGGCTATACGCGTCGATCTGGAACCCCGGCAGCGAAGGCAAATCCTCGGGGAACGTGCTCCGCTGGATCAACGCGGCAAGCTGAAGGTCTCGCTCGAGTTTGAGTAGGGACCGCAAGGCCACCCGCATGCGATCCTGCGTCTCGGCCAGATGTCGCATTTCGGCGATGGGCGAGGCGATCGGCTCGGGGCGGTCCAGATCGCCTCGGGCGATGCGCTCGCTCCGTCGCACCAGGGCCTCGACCGGCTGGCTGTATCGCCGCGCCACCCTGATGGCCTGTACAATCGCCACAGCCAGGACGCCGAGGGTGGCCAGCAGGATCGCTATGCGTACTCGCCTCACGTCGCCCACCAAGTCGGCCTGAGGGATGACGGCGGCCATCCACAACTGGCGCCCGGGTCCAAGCTGGAAGGGACGGATTGCTCCCCACCATGCTTCGCCGCCGCTGGGAAACGGGAACGGCTTACTGAGGACATCGTCAGGCACGGCAGCGCCTTGGGGTGTCTGACCGACGCCGGCCAACACCCGGGCGGCATCGATCACGACAGGCATGCCCAGTTCTGCCGGACGTTTCAGAATCGCCTCTGTTCGGGCCTCGGCGGTCTCGAAGCGTGGGTCATTGGGCAGACCGATGATTCGACGATCCGCGGCCAGCACGAACAGCTTGCCGCGCGGGCCCACCTCGAGTTGCCGCGTGAACGCAGATATATCCCGCAATGAAAGGTCAAAGCCGATGACGCGCTGAAGTCCGTCTCCTGTGTCGAGGGCGATCGAGGCCGTTATGCCGGGCTCCTTCAGCGTGAAGAACTCGTACGGAGCGGTCCAATGCACCCGGTCGCGCGGATTGCAGGCCGGCGAGTCCTCACACCGTTCGCACTCGGCGATCGCCCCCTGATACCACGGCCGAAGGCGCGGATCGTAGTCGAGTTCCTGCCACGTCTCGACCGGATCGGCGTTCGGGTCGGCCCACTCCAGCCGGCGCGAGCGCGTGCCCCACACGTCACGCTGCACCAGTCGGGTCTGCCACTGCTTGCCCGCGCGCAGCAGCATGAATTCTCGCCCTCGCTGATCGGCTATCATCACGGCCGACACGGCGGGATGCCGTTGGATGAGCGGAACGAAGAACCGAGTCAGCGCGATAGGGTCATCGAAACTGAACGGGTTCGCCGCCCCCCGCGACCGCATGACCACTAGAGTGTCAGCCATGGGCCCGAAGAAATGGTTCAGTTGTCGTTCGGTATTGTCGAGTGTCCGACTGGCCAGCGACTCGGCCAGTCTTGTCACTTTCTGCTTGGCGCCGACAAACGTCGTGACCATCAGGGCGCCGCTGAGCAGCACGATCATCAGTACGATGTTGCCAAGCAGGTTCCGCCGGAACGAGACGACGCGTCTTCCGAACATGGCCGTGCTCTCCCAAGCCGTGTATTCCCGCCGTGGCACCGCGCCGGGGGCAGCATAGCAGCGTCTGACCTGGCCACACCTTGCCGTCTCTCTTGGGTGGCTATTGTAGCGAAGGGGCATGAGGCCACAACGGCTGGCGATAAGCGGGTCGATCGATACGGCGTTGTGCTTCGCCGTGGTACCCCGCCGGCATGCCACGACGGTGGTTCGCCTCGCCCGTGCCGTGGACAATAGGGCGATCACGGTCGTCGAAGACGTTCGCGACACCTCGCTGGCGCGACACCTCACGGACGTGCCGGCAACAGGATGGCGCGCTCTGGTAAAGAAGAAAGAAGTGATCCGCGCAGGGTTGCACGGCCGCAGGCCCGATGGATACGCCCGTCGCAGGACGAGGCAAGCTTCAGGCAAACCACTTGGTTCTATATGGTGTGCACCACGATGGTGTTGGTGCTGCCGGGCTTGCCCAATGGGCGGCCCGAGACGACGACGATTTTCTCGCCTTTCTTCGCCCATCGCAGGGCTCGAATCCTTCTGGCGGCGCGGCTGAGCACCTCGCGCGTGTGGGCGGGCGTCTTGGCCAGTTCGGCGTCTACACCGTAGAAGAGACAGGCCTGCTGCATCACGCGCCGATCGGGCGTGAGGGCGAGTATCGGCACTTCCAAACGCATCTTGGCCAGCATCCGCGCCGTGGCGCCGGCGATGGTGAAGACCACCACCGCACGCACGCGCTCGGCATGGATGATCGAGTGCACCGCCTGGGCGATGGCCGCCTCGGTCCCGCTCAGCCGCATGTCGCTGGGGTGCCGGCAAGGCCCGTCGGCCAGGTAGTCCTCGGCGCGCCTGACGATGGCGTTCATCGTCCTGACCGCTTGCACCGGATGCTTACCGACGGCCGTCTCACCTGAGAGCATGACCGCGTCGGTCCCGTCGAAGACAGCATTGGCCACGTCCGACACTTCGGCCCGCGTGGGCATGGGCTGCGCGATCATGCTCTCGAGCATTTGCGTGGCGATGATGCAACACTTGCCCGCCTGCTCGCACAGCCGCACCAGGCGCTTCTGAGCGATGGGCACCTCCGGTAGAGCCAGTTCTACCCCCAGGTCGCCCCGGGCCACCAATACGGCGTCGGCCGCATCGATGATCGACTCGATGTTCCTGAGCGCTTGCGGCTTCTCGATCTTGGCCACGATCTGGGCGGTGCTGTCGCCGGTGTCGAGCAGTTCGCGCAACTGCACGATGTCACGGGCCCGTTGCACGAACGACAGTGCGACGTAATCGAAGTCCTGCCGAGCGATCCACTCGGCATCGGCGCGGTCTTTCTCGGTCAGTGCAGGTAGTGACAGCTCGGTATCGGGCAGATTCACCCCTTTGGAGCTGCGCAGCGTGCCGCCCGCCGTCACGCGGCAGACGATCCGGTCGCGCCGGCGAGCGTTGACCACCTCGACCTCGATTCTGCCGTCGTCGAAACTGATTCGATCGCCTTTGTGAACCGCGTCGATCAACTCCGGCAGCGTCGTGTTGATGCCTTGTCGGGATCCTTCGACCGGCTCGCGCTGGATAACCAGCTCGTCACCCGTGCGGAGAATGAAGCCGTCATCTTCGACCTTACCGACGCGGATTTTGGGCCCGCACAGATCGGCCATCGCCGCCCGTGGCACGCCGAGCCGCTCCGACACCGCCCGAACGTTCCTCAGATACCGAGCGTGCTCGTCGAGCGTGCCGTGCGAGAAATTCATGCGAAAGACGTCCAGGCCCGCCTCGACGAGCCTGGCCATCGTCGATGGATCGCAGCAGGCCGGCCCGAGCGGGGCAA
>CBFCZG010000286.1:0-6289 GCA_965602375.1 uncultured Phycisphaerae bacterium
CCGACGGTTGCACTGTACCCGCGCAAGGTCATGACCGCCCAGCCGGTACAGGCACGAGCAGCCGCCATCAACGCATGTGCAGACGATCCTGAACTGGTCGGGCGGTTCCTGCAGTTTCTTGCGAGCGACGAATACAGCCGATTGATCATCGATGATGACGACGCCCTGCCCCCCAATCCGGCCTCGGCTAACGATCCGGCATTCCTCCGGCCTGAAGCGCATCGAGATGAACGGGGCGTCCATGAGCAATACTATCGTGCCGTAGCCGATCACGGGGTGGGCGTGGAGTACAGTCCGTTCATCAGCCCGTTTGTCGTTACGCGCTTGATCGCGCATTACCTGTCGGGCATCAGCAGTCGGGCCATCGAACTCGAGCCGGCCCACCGCGAGATGACCGACCAGATCAACCTGGAGCTGTCCCGGGCCGTCCGGCGCGATCCTCGGCTTCAGGCACGCTATCAAGACGCGCTCGCCCGCCAGGCCAAGATCGACGCACTCAAGGCCGACGGCCGACTCGTACCGCCTGAGTTGATCGACAATCCGGTGCTTCGACGGCTTCGGGAGGTGACGCAGTGAAGCGCCGCCGTCGCAGCGATCTGCCTGCCGCGTGCTTGTTCCTAGGCCCGAACTTCGTTGGGTTCCTGGCGTTCGTGGCGTTCCCGCTTATCTTCTCGATCGTGATGGCATTTACGAACTGGGACCTGTCGCTGCACAACCGCTTCCGCGAGGACTCGATTCAGTGGGTGTGGCTGAGGAACTTCCACGATCTGCTGACCCATAGGGATTTTTGGAAATACTTCGGCAATACGGTGTTCCTGATGCTGGGCGTCCCAGTAGGGATCGCCGGCTCGCTCTTCCTTGCGTCGCTACTGACCCGGCCGCTACGCGCGGGCCGGGCGTCGGTGCGTTGGCCGATCGCGGCAGCAAGCCTGCTGGGTTTCGGTGGGTTGGGGTGCTGGTTCTGGGCTGGCGGTCTGGGGCCGGTGGCGTTGGTGTTCTGTCTGCTGGCCGGTGGTGTGCTGGCACTGGGCGTGACGACCGGGGCGACTGTGTATCGCACGCTGTTCTATCTGCCGCACTTCACGTCAGGCGTGGCGGTGTTCATCCTGTGGAAGCAGATGTACAACCCGATTCGAGGCCCGATCAACCAGGCCTTGCAGCCGGCACTGGATAGTCTGGCGCGCTTCGTCGCGGCCACGCCGAGCGGGCTGTGGGCGGCAGGCGGCTATCTGCTGATGACGGTCGCTGTCGCCGGCTCGGCCTGGCTGTTGAGCGCAACGGTTCGCAACTGGCTCGACCGCGAGTTTGGCTTCGGCACGGTCTTGATGGGTGTGGCGACGGTTACGGTAGGCGCGCTGATCCTGATCGGGCTCGGTGTGGTGGCGTGTCGGCTGCCCGGTTGGGCGGTGGACGGGCTGGAGACACCGAACTGGTTGGGCCACGTCGCCTGGGCCAAGCCGGCGCTGATGATCATGGGGTTCTGGGCGGCGGTGGGGTCGAACAACATGCTGCTGTACATCGCGGGCATCAGCAATATCCCGCAGGAGCTGTATGAGGCGGCGGATAGCGACGGCGCCAGCCGTTGGCAGCGGTTCCGGCACGTGACCTGGCCTCAGTTGGCGCCGACGACGTTTTTCATTGTCATCATGTCGGTCATCGGTGGTTTGCAGGGCGGGTTCGAGCAGGCCCGGGCCATGACCGGCGGCGGCCCGTTCGGCGCGACGACGACGATGGCGTACTTTGTCTACAACGAGGGCTTTGAAACCGGTCGGTTGGGGTTTGCCTCGTCGGTGGCGTGGGTGATCTTCGTAATGGTCTTCGCGATGACGCTGATCAACTATCGGTTCGGCAGCAGGTACGTCAATGAGTAGCACGCCGTATCGCAGGAAGGTGCTCGGGCCCGTGCTGACCATGGCCACCAACCATGTGTTTCTCCTACTGTTGTGCTGCGCGACCGCTTTGCCGTTCGTCTGGATGGTGCTGACCAGCTTCAAGCCGTTTGCCGAGCTGGCGGGCACGCACTGGGTACCCAACGACTGGTCGCCCGAGAACTACGCCAAGGTTTTCAAGACGCTCAGCTACGATCAGTTGGCACGCGACAAGGCCGATTCGGTAACATGGACACTGAAGCAGTACTTCACCGATTCGGCGTTCATGCGCTACTACTTCAACAGCCTGTTCATCGCCGCGTGGGTCACCTTGCTGCAATGCCTGACCAGCGCGATGGCGGCGTTTGCATTTGCCAGGCTCCGTTGGCCCGGACGCGATAAGGTGTTCCTGCTCTACCTGGCGACGATGATGATCCCCGGGTTGGTGCTGATGATCCCGAACTACCAGATCATGTCGGTGCTGGGTTGGGTGGACAGCTATGTCGGCCTGATCATCCCGGCGGCGTTTACCGCGTTCGGCACGTTTCTGCTGCGACAGTTCATGCTGACGATTCCGACCAGCCTGGACGAAGCAGCCGCCATGGACGGGGCCGGCAAGTGGCAGACGTTCTGGGATGTGATCATGCCACTGGCCCGGCCCGGGCTGATCGTATTGTGCATCTTCACGTTCATGGGCACGTACAACAGCTTCTTTTGGCCGCTGGTCATGCTGCGCAGCGAAGCGCATTACACGCTGCCGGTTGGCTTCCTGTTCTTCGACAGCACGCGTGGCACGGAAACGCAACTCATCATGGCGGCGGTGACGATGTGCGTCGTGCCGCTGATCATCTTGTTCGTGCTGATGCAGAAGTACCTGGTCAAGGGCATCCAATTGGGTGCCGTAAAGGCGTAGGCGACAAGTGGGCGCGATTCACGCCGACAGACGTTGCCTTCGTCTGACGAGAGCGACTCATCCCTTTGGAAGTCAGGAACCAACGTTATGCAGATGGAGTGTCTCGGATGAAGACAATGCTACCTGGAACATCGGCCGTTCTGCTTGGACTGTGGATCGGTGCTGCGGCTTCACCTGCCATGGGGGAGACGGCGGACAATGCCGCTTCAGGCCAGAGAGCCGCCGATTTCGGCCTCAGACCAGAAGTCCAAGAGGACCAGACTCCCGCCCTGCAGCGCTTCCTCGATGCGACGGCTGCGGCTGGAGGCGGCGAGGCGTACTTGCCGGCTGGGCGCTACATCCTGAAAGGCTCGGTGCGCCTGCCGTCCGGGGTCACGCTTAAGGGGGCTTGGGAGACGCCCCACCACGGGACGATCCACAAGGGGACGATGCTACTCGCCTATAGCGGCCGAGGCCGCGAGGATGGGCCGGCCCTGCTCGAACTGGGTCCCTCCAGCGCCGTCAGAGGCCTGACTATCGGCTATCCCGAGCAGCGGCTGAACGACCTCCAGCCCTATCCCTGGACGATCCATGGCCGGGGGATGCACAATACCATCGAGAATGTAACGCTCATTAACAGTTGGCAGGGCATTGCCATCGGGCCCGAGCCCAACGAACTGCACCTGATCCGAAACGTCTTCGGCTGCGTACTGCGACGGGGCATTTTCATCGACCGCACCACGGATATCGGACGACTGGAAAACGTACACTTCAATCCGCACTACTGGAACCGCAGCCAACTTGGCGGTCTCGGCGAGAATCCCCAGCCCAATGGGGATATCGCCGTCGGGATTGCGATGCAGGACCGACTCGAGGCCTTCATCTTCGGGCGCTCGGACTGGCAATACGTGCTCAACACCTTCGTTTTCGGGGCCAAGGTCGGCTACAAGGTTCTGCTAACCGACAACGGCGCCATGAACGGTCAGTTCGTGGGGATCGGGGCCGACGCCTGCCAGTACGGCTTGTACGTAGAGAACTGCCAGTTCAACGGTCTCCAAGTCACCAATGGCGAGTTCGCTACATTCGACCTCCGCCGCGCCCACCGGATGAAGCAGCCCAGCCCGGAAGCGGAGTGGGTCGCTGTTCGCACCGCAGCTCAGTTCGACGGAGTGCTTAAGCTTACCGGCTGCGCCTTCTGGGGCGGGCACAGCCACGTGCTCAAGCTGGAAGGTTCCGGATTTGTGTCTCTGCTTCAGGCCAACATCAACGACTGGCGCCAACCCGATGCCGCCGTCGAAGTCCTCGGCGGCCGGGCCTCGATTCGCGACGTCTGGTTCCGCACCAAGGGAACCCATGTTCGCGTCGGGCCTAACGTCAAACGAGTCCAGGTCACCGGCTGCTTCGCTGAAGGAGGCGTGGTCGTTGAAACCAAGGCCCCCGAGGTGACAGCGATCGGCGCTAACGAGTAGACAGCGCTTAAGCGGCGGTTACGCCCCTGGTCAGTTCCACCGCCACCTCACCCAGCTTGGCCACGATCTGCTCAGCGGTGCATCTCTTCTCCGGAAGCGCTTGCGTGCTACAAAGGCGATCGTGGCGCCGCGTAAGCTGCACCGTGGTTCGTTGGGCGCCGCGATGCCAGTCGCTTGCACTCCCGGAGCGGATTGACATCATCCGAGCACTGTTCGTAAGGAGGCTGACCACCTGTGCCTGGCGCAAAGTACTGGGCGGCCGTCAGGGATCCGATTCGCACGGCTAGTCGCGCTCGATGCGTATAGTCTCCGGCGCCATCAACTCGAGCTTGCCGTTCACCTGGGCCACCTCTATGGGCCCGAGCGGCGTGGGGAAGACGACACGGTAATCGAACGGCGTCGTCTTGGGACGCAGACGCACGCGGCTGCAACCCGGTTCGAGAATCTCCAGACCCGCCAGATTGCGGATGAGGAACTCGGCTGGATGAGCCGACCACGCGTGTGACAGCGATCGCAGGAACCCGCTGTACTGCCCGGTGCGCCAACTGCCGTTGGTGCCCCACTCCTCGAACGTTGAGGTCGCGCCGCGGTCGACCATCCGTCGGCCCCAGCGATCGCGAATGATTCTCAGGGCCAGGTCGAATCGGCCGATTCGGTCCAACGCTTGCAGGACGACGGATGTGAAGAATGGTTGGGCTTCGGTGTACCTGACGGACTGCTGGTCATAGAAGCAAGCCACGATCCGGCCGGCCAGACGGTCATCGCACAGTTGCCAGCGGATGGCGGCCAGGTTGGCGTGTTCGCTGACCTTGTCGGACATTTGACCGTCGACGGCGGCGTCGACAAAGCATCCCCGGTCGCGATCGAAGAATTGCCGCGTAAAGGCCGCGCGGATGTCGGTGCGCGTGCGATCGATCAAATCGACGGCGTAGGCGTCTTGCTTGAGTCGGGCCATGCAGCCGGCCGACTCCAGGGCGCCGTAGAAGACCGCGTTCAGCGCGGCGCACCGACCCTGCTTGTCGACGTCAGCCCAGTCGATGAAGACCCAGTGGGGCATGTCTGCAATCAGGCCGTCGGCGTCGACATGTGCCAGGAACGCCTGGACGATCTTCATGACGTGCGGGTAGAACTCGTCGATCCACTCTCGCCGGCCGGTGTACGCATAATGGTTCCACAGCCCCATGACCCACCAGAGCGAGTAGTCGGGAATGACCCACTGCCAGTCGTGGCTGATGATGTTGGTCATGTTGCCTATCAGGCCGGTGGGCAGTTGGTTGGCCGCCGATTGCCGCAGGAACTTGCCGGGCAGGCGGTCGTCGCCGAAGCACGCGTAGATACCGCCGACGGTCACGCCGGCAACGTCGCCGAGCCATTGGCCCTGCTCTCGCCAAGGCGTGTCCGTGATACATTCGTTGCTGCACAGACGGATCGTGTATCGACAGATGTCGAACACGGCGTTGAGCGTTTCGTCGGACGACTCGAACCGACCCTTCTCTTCGAAGGGATAGGACGTGACGATCGCCTCTGCGGCATGGAGCCGGATGGGTTCGTAGCAGTCGCGGAAACGAAGCTTGGCGTACCGGAAGCCCTTCCACGTAAACGGCTGATAGGTCTGCATCCCACCGGCCATAACCACCCGATCGGCGAACTGGCCTTCCAGTGCGTTGTTGAAGTGGCCGTCGATCAAGCGCTCGGCGTAGCCAATGTCCACATTTGCGCCGGGCAAGCCCTCGAAGGTCAGGCGGATGTAGGCCGTGATCACCTTACCGAAATCCAGCACAATGCACGGGTCGTAGACGCCGTCGAACACACCATCGAGATGGTTGGTGCTGTTCTGTATGACAGCCACGCCGTCGCAGCGACACAGCGATTCGGCATTGTCGACGCGACTGTAGCGTAGAGGTTGTCCGACAACCGACAGACCGATCGACAGGTCGTCGCTGCGCACACGATTGGCGATGGACAGGCACTCGTCGATCGACTCGATGCGTACCGGCTGAACCACCTGCTCGACCATGCGGGGGATATCGCGCGGAATGAGGCGACTCCACGGCATGACC
>CBFCZG010000287.1:0-6270 GCA_965602375.1 uncultured Phycisphaerae bacterium
GAAGCTGGGCCAACCGGTTCCGGACTGGAACTTGGTGTCCGAGCGGAAGAGCGTCTGCCCGCAGCCAACGCATCGGTAGATGCCCTTTCCCTTGTGGTTCCAGTACTTGCCGGAGAACGGGCGCTCGGTGCCTTTCTGCCGCATGACGTGGTATTGCATGTCGGTAAGCTGTTCGCGCCACTGCTGATCGGTTTTCTCGGCCTTTGTGTTCATAGGCGTCTCTCCTTGCTGGTAGTCGTTGGCGTGGCTTGGCTGCGAGGAGGCGGTCTGCTCGCGCGCACTTCGATGTGCCAGATCGGTACGACCTGCACGGTCGCATCCGACCGACAAGCCCAGCGCCAGTAACGTGCATGCATGTACGAAGCATCTCATGCGGTATTCTAGGCGCTTACGTGAGGTGGCGCGTGGCGTTTCGGGGCGAAGTTACAGCAGGGCGTCGGTCTGGGGGTAGAGGCGTAAATGCTTTCAGAATAGCCGCTTATGTTCCATGGGGGTGACTTTGTGTGGGCGAGCCCCCTCGGCGGCGTGGGCGGTGCAGTTTTGACGGAGTAGCGGGACGGGGGGGGGACTGGTAGAATTTCACTTTTGCTGCGCAGAACGTTGGCGCTGCACCGAGGCATTGATGATCTTACGATTGATAGGCTCATGCACAAATCTTCTCATCTACCGGCGGCGTTTGCCGAACTAGGTCTAACCACCCCATTGCTCCAAGCTGTTGCAGAGATGGGTTTTACAGAGCCCACCGATGTGCAGCGAAAGATGATTCCCCTGGTGCGGGCGGGCCGGGACGTGCTTGCCCAGGCCCGTACCGGCACGGGCAAGACGGCTGCGTTCGGGTTGCCCATCCTTCAGATGATCGACTTGGCGGACCGGCTTCAGGCGATCATCCTCGCGCCGACGCGTGAGCTGGCCGTGCAGGTGGCCGCTGAGCTGAGGCGCCTTCGGCCGTCGCCACAGCTGCACGTGGTGCCGGTGTACGGTGGGCAGAAGATCCGGCATCAACTTCATCTGTTGGGCAGGAAGCCCCACGTGGTGGTGGGCACCCCCGGGCGTGTGATCGACCTGCTGAACCGGAGGGCGTTGGTCTTCGACCGCATTCGCGTTGCGGTGCTCGACGAGGTGGACCGGATGTTGGACATCGGGTTTCGAGACGATATCCGCAACATTCTTTCGCGAATCAGGCAGCCGCATCAGACGTTGCTGGCATCGGCGACGGTGGGCGAGGAGATCAAGCGTCTGGCGGCGGAGTACATGACCGACCCGGTTGAAGTCGACGTGTCGCGCGACGAGTTGACGGTGGAGGAGGTCACGCAGGCATACGTGACGGCCGACCCGTGGGACAAGTTTCGGGCTCTCATGTTGCTTTTGGAGTCGGAGGCTCCTCGTCTGGCAATCGTGTTCTGCAATACCAAGCATACGGTTCGCAGACTCACGAAGCGTTTGTACGGGGCCGGCGTGGACGCCAAGGAGATTCACGGCGATCTGGTTCAGCGGAAGCGAGAGCGGATCATGGACCGGTTTCGGCGGCACAACCTGAACGTGTTGGTGGCGACCGATCTGGCGGCGCGGGGGATCGACGTGCGAGGCATTACGCACATCATCAATTACGACCTTCCGGCAGATTCGAACGTGTACGTGCACCGTATCGGGCGGACGGCCCGGATGGGCACGTTCGGCAAGGCGATCAGCCTGGTCACACGTGACGAGGGCCATCAACTCACCGAGATCGAACGTCTGATCAACAAGGAGATTCTGCAGCAGGAGCTGGAGGGGTTTGAGCCTTCGCCGTCGCCGCAAATCGGCAGGGCGGAGGCCGTGCCGGTCGGCGCGGGGGCTGCGTCGGTTGCTGCGGTTGAGGAATCGCGTCCCCGGAGTCTCGGTGGGAAATTCCGCCCAGCCCGACGGCGAAGGCGCCGGTGACGTCGCTCGTCTGGGGACAGGTGACGCAAGCTGTGGGGCTCGCGGCGGCTTTGCATGCATGCGATGGGTAGTTCGGCCGACGGTCGTGGGTCATGGACGGTGAATCGAGAGTTCACTTTGTCGGGGCCGGGCCCGCTTACGACGCGAAAGCCCTTCGCGTCGGGCAACCCTGTACGATCGTGATCTTCGGGGCGACGGGCGATTTGACGGCCCGTAAGCTCATTCCTGCTTTGCACAATCTGCACCTGCAAGGGTTTCTACCGGAATCGATGGCCGTGGTGGGCGTGGCCCGGAGAGACTGGACGGACGATCTGTTCCGCGAAGCGATGCACCGGGCGACGGAAACCCATTCGCGCGCCCGGCCGGTGAGCTCGCAGCAGTGGGAACCGTTTGCAGAGCATTTGATGTACTGTCAGGCTGACTTCAACGAGGGGTCGGGCCTGAAGGATCTTGCGCGACGGCTCAGACAACTGGAGGCGGATCGGTCCGGGCCGGTCCTTCGGCTGTACTATCTTGCGGTGGCTCCGTCGTTGTTCGCGCCGCTTGTTACCAAGATGGGTGAGGTCGGGCTGATCCGGCGGGACAGTAGCGGGTCGCCGCGACTGATCGTGGAGAAGCCGTTCGGGCACGATCTGGCGTCGGCCTGTGAGTTGCTGGGTCACACCGAGTCATTGCTGGCCGAGGATCAGATCTATCGAATTGACCACTATCTCGGTAAGGACACCGTCCAGAACATTCTCTCGTTTCGTTTCGGCAACGCGATCTTCGAGCCGCTGTTCAATAAGCATTACGTCGATCACGTGCAGATCACCGTGGCTGAGTCGGTCGGCATGGAAGGGCGGCGAGGTGCGTACTACGAGTCGGCCGGTGCGCTGCGGGACGTGATTCAGAATCATGGACTACAGTTGTTGTGCCTGGTGGCGATGGAGCCGCCGGCGGCCTTCCGCGCGAAGGAGATCCGCGACGAGAAAGTTAAGGTGCTCCAGTCGCTTCAACCGGTACATGTGGATGCGCCCGAGCGGACTGTGGTTCGAGGTCAGTACACCGGCGGGGCGGTGCAGGGCGACGTGGTGGGAGCCTATCGTGAGGAAGAGGGCGTTGGTGCACAATCACAGACGGAGACGTTCGTCGCGATGCGCGTGGGCATTGACAACTGGCGGTGGGCGGGCGTGCCGTTTCTGATTCGCACGGGCAAGCGACTTGCGAAGCGGGTGACGGAGATCGCCGTGCAATTCAGGCAGCCTCCGTTGCAGTTCTTCACCACGGTGGAATGCGAGGGAGATGTGTGCGATATCAGTGGCGCCAGGCCGAACGTCCTGGTATTTCGCATTCAGCCGAACGAGGGCATCAGTCTTCAGTTCTCGGCGAAGCGCCCCGGGATGCAGTTTGAGATTCATCCGGTAGAGATGGACTTTGTGTATGGCGAGTCGTTCGCTTTTGCCATGCCCGAGGCGTACGAGCGCTTGCTGCTGGATGCCCTGCGAGGCGACTCGACGCTGTTTGCGCGAAGCGACGAGATCGAATCGGCGTGGCGTTTTATCGGCCCGCTTCTGCAAGCGTTCGGCACGGGCGAGCCGCCTTTGCAGCTCTACGAGGCGGGCACGTGGGGCCCGCCCGAGGCTGATCGATTGTTTGACGGGTGTGAAGGTTCCTGGCGGCAGCCGCGCCTCGGCTAGGTCACATGGGATCGCCGAACCCGGACATTCGCGTTCTTGCCGACGTGGCAGGTGAAGCGGCGGAACTGTTCGCGCGGTACCTGAGCGGCTGCATTGACGCACGCGGCGTGGTACGGGTGGCGCTGGCTGGGGGGAACACGCCGAGGCCGGTCTACGAGCGACTCGCGCGGTCGCCTGTGGGAGAGGTCGTCAACTGGCGGGCGGTCGAGGTGTTTCAGACCGACGAGCGTGCGGTGCCGCCGAGCGACGCTGATTCGAACTGGGGCATGCTTGAAGATGTATTGCTGGGTCAGGTTGAGGTGGCTGCCGCGGGCCGGCACCGCATGGAGGGGGAAGCTGCCGATTTGACTGGTGCAGCCGCCCGATATGAGGCCATCCTCCACGAGCGAATCGGTGGGGGGGCAATTCCCGCTTTCGATCTTATACTGTTGGGCCTGGGCGAGGACGGGCACACGGCATCGCTGTTTCCCGGCACGCCGGCGATAGACGAGGCCAAACGGCTCGTCGTGGCGAACCCAGTCCGGCAATTGGACTCAACGCGGCTAACCCTCACGTTTCCGGTCATCAATGCGGCGCGGGAGGTGTGGTTCCTGGTGACTGGATCGGGCAAGGCCGATGCGGTGCGACGGGTCGCTGGCGAGCGAGACATGTCCTTACCCGCTTCCCGCGTGCGTCCGGGTGAGGGCAGGTATTGCTGGCTGCTCGACCGACAGGCCGCCGCTGGCTTGCCTCAGGGAGTAACGAGATGTTCGGGGGTGCTTCGGTTCACGCAGGGCCCCACATGAGTTACCGGAGTTGGTGAACCTCGTGTTCGTAGTCTCGGCGGGATGTGCGTCAGACCACTGATTCCAGGCGGTCGGCTACTTTCGCCATCTTCTCGATAACCGTCACCCCGAAGGGACAGCGTTTTTCGCACGCGCCGCAGGCAGTGCAGGCTGAGGCCTTGACGGCAAGCAGGTCGTATTCAGCTTGAACCGCACAGGCGGACTGAAGATCGGAACGATCGCCCAGGCGGAGCGCTGCGCCGATGTCGAGGTGAACGGGACACGGCAGGCAGTGGTTGCAGTAGACGCACTCGCCCCGACGATGCTGCGAAATGCTGGCCAGCATGGGGCCGTAGTCGCGCTGCTGGTCGTCGGCCGTGAGGTACTCGAGCGTCTCGTCGAGCTGGGAGTCGTCGGCGATGCCCGGTATGACCGTGCTGACCCCGATCTGACTGAGCACGTAGCTTAGACACTGCACGGCTGTGACTGCGGCAGGGCGGTCGATGTGAACGTTCTTGAAATCGCCGTGCTCGCCGGACTGGGCGCGAGTTAGCTCGATGGACGCTGCCTGGTCGAACAGTCGGCCGCCGGCGAAGGGCTTCATGGCGATCAGCCCGACGTTGTGTTCGAGGCAGGCAGACAGCAGCGTCTGGCGATCGGGCATGGCGTCGTTGGCGGCGCTGAGCGGGAACATCAGCACATCGACGTCGCCGCTGCGCACGGCCCGCAGCGCGACCGGCATGTCGTGGCTGCTGAGGCCGACGTGGCGGACCTTGCCCTGCTGTTGATAGTGCCCGGCCAGTTTCAGCATCTCGCCGCCCCAGGTGTCGTACTCGTGGTTGCTGTCGACCATATGGGCGAACAGCACGTCGATGTGGTCGGTCTCGAGCCGGTGGAGGGTCTCGGCGAACAGGCGCTCGCAGTCGGGGCGGTTGTTGAAATACGCGATCTGCCCGTTCTTGGCACCCGAGCCCATATGGCTCGCCAGGTACACGCGGTCGCGACAGTCCCGCAGCGTGATGCCGAACTGGTCGAGGAAATGGTCCACGCCGTAGAGCAGGTCGATGAAGTTGACCCCTGCATCGATCGCACGATGCACCACTGAATCGACCGTTTCCTGCGGCTTTCCAATCAGGTACTCGGTGCCGAGCCCCAGTTCACCGACCGAAAGCCCGGTCCTGCCAAGCGTACGATGTTTCATATGGTCCCTCGTAACCAATAGAGGCGACGCGTTCGGGGCCTTGGGCAACGCGTGCGGCGCAAGGCCGTCGCGCGCGTGCACGCCCCGAAAGCCCATAGCGCGGCAGGCGCCTGGCGCATAAGTCTATTGGGTTTGAGGTGGGCTACAAGCGTGCCACCGCGGAAATCGTCCGGTGCGGCAGGGCTTTCCGGGTTCACGGCCCTATTGGCATGCAGGGATCGTAGGGATCGCGGCATTACGTGACGGTGGGTGGATCGGCCGCCGGCGGCGAGCCTATAATTAGGTGCGGGGCATCCCTTCAGTGTCTCCGGCCCGAACGACGCCCCGTGTTGGCGGCGGTGCCGTTTTCACTCTTCTTTTCGGCGGCATCGCCGCTGTTGTGTGCGGGGGTCAGCCCCGGCCGGCCAGCTCTGCCGTTCCTTTCTGCTGCAAAACTCACAATGGACGCCAGCAGCAGGACCATGAGTGGATAGAAGACCCGATGTTCGGAGAAGGACGAAATGAGGCCGGCAACACAGAGCATGGGAACAGCGTAGCCGAGTATGAACGGCAGGTACTTCCTGTTCCCAAGAGCCACGGTTGCGAGATAGGCGAATAGGACCCCTGCGCCCAGGTGAAGCAGGTTAAAGGGGCTGGTGACGGACAGCAGGTTGCGGATATTGCCGCTATACCGCCAAAACGCGCAGTGGTAGTCAGACAGCCCGTAGTA
>CBFCZG010000288.1:0-6259 GCA_965602375.1 uncultured Phycisphaerae bacterium
TATTGCGCCTGACCTCAACAGGAAGAACAACGCTCGTACCCCAGGAAGAAACCCGGCGCCGACGCTGACGCGGTCTACGTGGTTCTGATCTCGGGCTGGGCGAGCCGGGTACAATATCCTTTGTGAACGCAAAGGTGGGGGATCGCCTTGCGAACATAGTGGCGTCGCGCATCTCTTGTCGAACCAGCCGGTGGGATATTACCGGCTTTTCGAGTACAATGGCCCGCGATCGAGCTGATGCCTTTGCCGGGACACGGCGAATGCCACGGTCACATCGGCACGCGTCGTATGGGAGGTGATGGGAATATCAAACGTCAGTTCAGTCCCGCGCGTGACGCCGCCAGGCCCATTCTGCAAATGGACGCCCATAGCGATGCGTTGCTGAGCTCTGACTTGGACCTGCCGGAGCACGAGATCCGATGCCCGTCTACATGATCGCCGAAAGCAAAACAAAAGACGCCGAAGCCTACGCCCAGTACATCGCGCAGGTGCCGCCGATCATATCCCGGTACGGGGGCCGTTATCTCGTACGAGGCGGCAAGGTCACACCCGTGACCGGCGGCTGGACGCCCGAGCGGATGATCGTTCTGGAGTTCCCCTCCCACGAGCACCTCACCCGCTGCTTCTCGTCTCCGGAATACCAGAAAATAGTCCACCTGCATGACGCGGGGGCCGACTTTCGTGCCGTGATTGTGGAGGGATACACGCAGGACGACTGAACGGCGGGCTTGTTACACGCGACTGAGGACCATGGACATAAGAGACCATAACCGCCAGGCGTGGGACCGGCAGGTCGAGCAGCGAAACCGCTGGACCGTTCCCGTGTCGGCCGATCAGGTCGCCGCTGCAAGGGCCGGTGAGTGGGACATCTTCCTGACGCCCACCAGGCCCGTGCCCAAAGAGTGGTTCGGCAAGCTCACCGGCGCGAGCGTGCTGTGTCTGGCCTCGGGCGGCGGGCAGCAGGGCCCGATCCTTGCAGCCGCCGGGGCCGACGTGACGGTGCTCGACAACTCGCCGCGCCAACTCGAACAGGATCGCTCGGTGGCCAGAAGGGAGGGCCTGACTCTGCACACCGTCGAGGGCGACATGCGCGATCTGTCGGCCTTCGGCGACGCGACGTTCGACCTGATCGTGCACCCGGTCTCCAATACGTTCGTGCCGCAGGTCCGACCCGTCTGGCGAGAGGCCTACCGGGTGCTGCGGCCGGGCGGCTCGCTGCTGGCGGGGTTCGACAATCCCGTGGTGCACGTCTTTGACGAAGCCGCCTACGAGCGGGGCGAGTTGAGCGTGGCCCATGCCCTGCCGTACTCGCAGGCCGACGAGCTGTCGCCCGACGAGTTGGCCCGATTGGCGGCCAAGGGCTCACCCCTGGAGTTCGGCCACACATTAGACGACCTGATCGGCGGGCAGATCGACGCGGGGTTCGTCATCGTCGGCTTCTACGAGGATCGCTGCGCCCCGGAGGACCACGACCTTTTGGGGCAGTACATGGCTACGTTCATGGCTACGCGGGCATACAAGGCGGGGCGCGGACCCGGGGGATGAGGGAGCTGTGCGACCAACTGGCGCCGAGTTCGACGGCGGGTCGGGCAATCTGAACCGTTACTACGTCAACGGGCCCACGTACGTCGACGAGCGGGTGCTCGTCTACGACGTCGCGACGGCGGCCGAGTACTACTATCTGCTCAAGGAACTCTACACCATCGCGGGCCTGGCCGATGCCGATGGCCAGATCGTCGAACTGTACGACTACGACGCCTACGGCACCGTGCGGGTCCATCAGCCGCTCGCCCCGCAGGCCGACGGCGACTACGACGACGACGGGGACGTGGATCTGGTCGATTTCATCGCCTTCCAGGTGTGCTTCGTCGGTGGCGGCACCGGCTGCGACGCGTTCGACTTCGACGACGACCAGCAGAATGAAGACATCGACGATTACCTGACGTTCGTGCTTCTCTTCGGCGGGCCCGAGATCGGCGCGCCGTACGCCACGCAGGTCGTGTCGCGCAGCGACCTGAACCCTTACTTTTTCACCGGCCGACGGCTCGACCAGTTGGCCGCCGCTGGTCCGGCCATGTACCATTACCGCCGCCGGGCCTACGACCCCGTCCACGGCCGTTTCCTCCAGCGCGACCCGGCCGGGTACGTTGATACCGCAAACCTCTATGTATATGCCCGCAGCAACCCGTGGTTGGTCGTTGATCCGTGGGGGTTCAAGGGGTACACGATAAACCAGCTCATAGGCCGATATGGGGAAGCCTGTCTGGTTGCGACAATCAAGAAGAACCCACAGAAATGGGTGATCCTCTATGGGGGTCTGGGCAAATCGACGGCAGCTACAGGACCAGATCTGATCGTGTATAACAAGGTGGACGATCTTCTGGAGTTCTACGACAACAAAGCATGGCAGAGGATCACCAAAGTCTATACACCGCCTAGATGGATGGAGCAAGCGAAATTTAAGGTGGCGGAATATAGAAATGTGATCAGGAGTGGCCTCAAGGCAGCCAATCTCCCGCCATCGGTCGAATCTAGGTGCCTCAAAGCTCTGGCGGACGCCGCAAACGATCCATCCAGGGCAGTCAAAATTATCTCCTCCTTCGGCGGCCGCGTGAATGGTATTGGACCCAAAGTTATAAAGGAAGGTATCCGGTTCGTCGAGCGCGGAGCGGTCGAATCCGTCGGCGCCAGGGGTACGGCCGGCCGCGTCGCGGGTTACTGTACCGTGCCATGGGCGATGGCCACGTTCGAAGTGCTCTCTGGGGGCTCGGTGGCTGATGCCGCCCAGCCTCTGGACGCAGTCGGGCGCGCTTACCTAGGTTTCGAGATTAACCTCGCGCAAAGTTTGGACGCCATAAAGGAAGGGCATTACACTGGCTCTGGTCTTGGGATGTACCAGTCACCGACGTGGCTCGCACCGGAGGAGGCCGCTTATCTCCATGAAGAGTTCGTCGGGCGAGGCTACCTGAAGCCCCGCGGTCGGTTATCTCGACTCCTTAAGGATGACGGAGATTGGGTCTGGTCGGAGAACCTTACAGAGAAAGACCTCGACTTCATAAACGAGCGCATTCGTATGGGCGCGCTCATTGACAGGTTGAATGTCAAACTCGAAGTGGCGACACAGGGAAGGACAGGGCTATTCGGATACTAACGGGTCATTCGGACTAGGTGACGGGATATGGTTCCTGAAACTCCATCGTTGGAGCAGTCGCGGGAATTCATGCGCAGAGAGTACGAATATCGTCTTGCCGAGTGGTACGAGAAAGATCTCAAGGGCGTGAACGATTGGGGTACCGACGCTCCTCTCAACACCGCTAGGGTACAGTACGTGCCCGATGCAGTCGAGGCATTCATCCTCGATCTAGACGAGATTGGCCTGAGATATCTCCAGCGAGCCGATCGTGCTATCAGGGCCGCCTTCGAGGAAGGTCACCAAGCCTGTCTGGGCGCTGGTAGAGAAGCTTCCGCGCGGTACTACGATGACCACGAGCTCAACCATCACGCAGCCGTGGCGCACAAGACGAGGTATACCATCGATCTTCTGCTGGGGCGGAACCCGGGACTGGACGACATCCGGGAAGCCTTGGAGCGCATGGGTCAGTTGGTGCGCAATACGAACGGTCTGCGCGGCGACATCGCGACCAACAAGGACACGATTCTTGTGTGCTACTTATGGTTGAGCGTGATCGCGGGAGGATCCGCCGAGGCGCTCAACACCGCCGAAAGACACGTGAGCAAACCCGTGTCCGCGCGAACCAGAATACGCGGATTCGTTCGAGAGGGGACCCATCTTCGAATGCTGTGTGCCGTGGCAAGGTTCGCCGGTGGCGACGAAGCATTCCGGGCAGCGGCCCGAGACAGCCTTCAGAACCTCCTGAAGATACACCTTGACTACGATGATCACCCTGCAAAGACATGCTTTCCTGGCTTCGGATATGCGTTTGAATGGGCTTGGCTCTGGGAGAACGTGTTCGAAGACACCCCAGACGTGAAACACGCCATTGAGCTTCTACGTGGCGGCGAGACCGAAGATCAAGGCTGATATGTTTCTGAGGGTACTCGGCGCATGTCTCGCCCCGGACCGCGAAAGAACAGGAGTACAACCGATGAACCGTTTCATGTCTCTTATTACCTTGGTCGTGCTGACAGCTACCTGTGTGGCTTCGGCGACCGACTTTACGGTGCGGATCGAGCGGATTTCGCCCGAGTTGATCTGGCCGAATAGCTGGGTCAAGTACGAGATCACCGGCCTGGTGGAGAACGACGGGCAGAACGACGGCCTGGCCGCCTTCGCGGTGGACCTGGTGACCGACACCGGCGTGACCCAGCCCGAGGCGTTTGGGGGCAGTTCATTCGGCTCGTTCGACGGCGACTACGGCCTGACCAACCCGGAGGGCTTCGGCGGCACGCCCCGGCGGGGCGACCTGGTCCAGATCGGTGGGGCCCAGAACACCATCGCCTATAGCGACACCGACCCCGTCCTATCCCACCGGCAGCGTCGAACTCAATGTGGCCCTGGGCAGCGAGACGCTGCTGGCCGGTGACCCCGAGGCACAGGACCGGGCTCACTGGTCGCTGAGCTTGATACTTCAGTGGAGAGAGGGCAAACCATTGCGCCTCTCGGCGCCGTAGCCTGCCAGGGCGCCTCGTCTCGCCGGGGCGAGGTGGGGTATTGATCTATTCGCGCGCGTGGAACTGGCGCCCGGCGTAGCTAATCCGTGAACTCGCCAAAACTGTGCGGCAGGCGCGGATTCGCATATAAATGACCCCAGCCGTTCGGCCTCGGAGAGAGTGAAACGACATGTGCCACAACATCCAAGAATACTTTGACGACACGATCGTCCCGGCGCTTACCGAGAAGTTCCCTGACGTGGCCGCCCAGATGGGCCTCATCGTGCTCGGCTCGCAGGGGCTGCGAACGGCCGACGAGTTTTCAGACCTGGAGGCAGCCGTCTACCTGGACGACCCCTTGTGGCGGGAGCACGGCGGGCACCTGCAACTGCTGCTGAATGAACGTCTTCGGGCCACGTGCCCGTGCAGGTCGGAAGGATCCGTCATCTCCGTCTGCCCACACTCCTGGCTTCTCGACGGGCACGCGCACGATTTTGCCGGGGGCAGAGACACATTGCCCTGGGAGCAGGTGTCCATCGAGGACCTGTTCACCGTCCAACAGAACCTGATCGTATACGACCCTAAGGCGTTCCTGCTCCAACTCAGACAGGCGACGGCGCCCGACCAATGCCCCCAATGGCTGTGGCAGAAGCGGTTGATCCTTACGCTTAAGAAACTTGTGTATGACGACGTCACCGAGCTCGACATGGCCGTCAGAAGAAATCGCCGCACCGAAGCCTGCATCCTGTTGGGGGAGGTACTTAGAGACCTGCTGCATGTCGGTTTTCTGATGAACGGGCGATACTACCCCTGGCGAACTCACCTGCGTTGGGCGTTTGACAGGCTGCCTGCGTCGGCGACAAGTATCATTCCCTACCTCGACGCTGCTGTCACCGCATCTGACTGGCAGGAGAAGTTGCGTGCGGTCAATCAGGCCATCGCCTCGTACAAAGAGCACATCGCGCGCGAGCGAATCATCCCCCAGATCGATATTCTGAGTTCAGACCTCAGCGAGGAACTCGTCTGGGCCGAGCGACTCAAGGCATGGGAGAACGCCAATTGGCGCGATCGGATCACGCGCTGCACGGAACAGGCCGCCAACGCCGGGCACCACGCCCGCGACTTCTGGGTGTGGAGCCTGTGGGGGTGGAAATAGAACGCCCGGGTGCCCCATCGTTTGCGGACGCAAAGGGTGGGGTAAAGGCGAGCCCGACCCACTCTGCGTCGACCTGAACCCGTGCCACTTGGCCAATGGAGCATGACATGAACGCCGGAGACAAGGAAATTCTGGACCACTTCGTGCGTACGCGCGAAGCCACACTGAAGCTGTTCGATCGAGTCCCACCCGACTGGTTCGACCGAACGCGTGCCCTCGGGAGAAGCCTGTTCGTCAGACACGGCTTGGTCAAGGCACGCGGCTCGATCCCTACGCAGCTTAGTTTCAGGTGATGCCTTGCCTACCACGGTTACCCATGCGGTTCTAGCCGGAGCGGCCGCCAAAGCGTTCGACGAGCGGCAGAATCCCCTACGGCTGTGGTGTGCCGCAGTCGCCGTGTCCACCTTGCCCGATGCGGACGTGCTGGGCTTCTCGTTCGGGGTGCAGTACGGCGATTTCGTTGACGCTCTGCCAGCCCGCGGTCAGCCAGCA
>CBFCZG010000289.1:0-6239 GCA_965602375.1 uncultured Phycisphaerae bacterium
GAACGTCCAGGGATCGGTATCTGTCAGCCCCTCGAAGATCCTGACTGTGAACCGCGTCGTGCTGGTCTCGCCGGCCGTGACGGGATTGAAGCTCTTGGGTGGGCTGATTGTGCTGAAAATGATTCGGCCGCCGTATTGCCCGACGACGGGCTGATAGGCCTCGCGCGGCACCGCCCCCCAGCGGGTCGGGCCTGTCGTGGCACCAGTCGTACTGCCCGATGGTTTCTGCTCGCCCCGCCCGCAGCCGACAAGGGCGAAGGCCGTTACGACGGCAATCAGGATGTGTGTCACTCTAACCGCTCTGACTCGGATCAAACGCATCGCGCAGCCCATCTCCAATGAAGTTCAGGCTCAGCAACGTCGCGCTGAGCAGCGTGCAGGGAAACACAATCAACCACCAGGCGCTTTGAACGTTGTTGATGGCTTCGAGCCCGTCGGCCGCCAGATTGCCCCAGCTTGGCAGCGGCGGGTGAATGCCTATGCCGAGAAAGCTCAGGAACGATTCCTGGAGCATGGCCTGCGGCACGGTCAGCGTGGCATAGACCAGAATGGGCCCGATCAGATTCGGCAGCAGGTGTCGCCAGAAGATGCCCGCCCCGCTCACGCCGGCCGCCCTCGCCGCCTCGACGAAAGGCTGGGCCTTGAGCGACAGCACCTGACCGCGAACGACACGAGCCATCGTCAGCCAACTGACGGCCCCGATTGCGAGGAATAGGATGATGACGTTGGCGGCGGCCGCACCGAAGACGCCCTCCAAACGTCTTTCAAACGCGAACTTGATCAAGATTACCAACAGAATATAGGGCAGCCCATAGAGTATGTCCACCAAACGCATCATGACCGCGTCGACGCGCCCGCCGGTCAGACCCGCCAATGCGCCCCAGCCTGTGCCGATGATCACACTGATTGCCGCCGCCGCCAGCCCCACGCCCAGACTGATCAACCCGCCCAGCAGACAGCGAGCCCACAACGGTCGGCCGAGCTTGTCGGTGCCGAGCGGCTGCGACCACGTGGGTGGTGTGCGGGCGTCGTCGAGATGCTGATCGTTGGAGGCGGGGATCGACCAAGCCGCGGCCAACACACACGCTGCAACGATCGCAGCCAGAAAGACCAGCGATGCGACGGCTAACCGATTTCGCCGGAAGGCCGGCCACCGTCGCGCCTCGTGCGCCACGTCGTACAGTGCTGGCGTGGTCGCGGTACGCGTCATATCGCCTCCGCCGAGATGCGTGGATCGAGCCAGGTGTAGGCGATGTCCACGAGCAGATTGAACAAGACGATCAGGCCCGCGTAGACGGTGACGGCGGCCAGGATGAGCATCTGGTCACGGTTGATGACACCGTTGACAAAGTGCAGACCGAGCCCGGGCACGTTGAACACTTTTTCGATGACGAACGAGCCGGTCAGCACGGCCGCCGCAGCCGGTCCCAGAAAGCTCAGAACCGGCAGGAACGCCACGCGCAACGCATGTTTGAGCACCACCTGCGACTCGCTCAGCCCTTTGGCGCGCGCGGTCCGCAGGAAGTCGCTGGACAACACGTCGATCATGCCCAGGCGCGTAAGCCGGGCGATGTAGGCCATAAACGGCAGGGCGAGAGTGACGGCCGGCAGCACGAGTTGTGCGGGTGTGCCCCAGCCGCCGGGCGGGAACAGCCGTACCCACACCGCCAAGAGGATCAACAGCCCCGCGCCGACCACGAACGTCGGCACGCTGATGCCGACGACGGCCACGCCCAGCGTCAGGTAGTCCCACACGGTGTGCCGTCGCACCGCACCGATCACGCCGAGCCCCACCCCCGCAAAAAGGGCGATCAGTAAGGCGAGTGAGCCCAGTGCAGCCGACACGGGCAGACTGTGACGGACGATCTGGTTGCAGGTCCAGTCGCGGTAGTGCAGGCTTTGCCCCAAGTCGCCATGAAGCAGGCCGGTCAGATACCGCCAGTAGAACTGCCAGTTGTCCTCCATGCCGTATCGCTGCCGCAGTCCCATCTCGATGACCGGCGAGAGGTTCCTGCCTCCTTCGTGCTCGAACGGGTTGCCCGGCACGGACACCACCATCACAAACGCGATGGTGTACACCGCCCACAGGATCAGCGGGACCTGGACCAGACGCGACCCGATCCGCCGGATCATGGCGACACCTCGACGTACTTGAGCATGGTCATCATTCGCGGGGTCAGGTGCAGGTTGGCGACGCGATCGGGGTCCAGCGCGAAGATGTTGACGTAGTAGTAGAGCGGCAGCAGCGGCAGGGCTTCGTTGACCAGGTAGCGCTCGGCCTCGGCGAGTTTGGCCAGTCGCATCTGGGGTGTCGGCTGGCGCTCGGCTTCATCGAGCATGTCGTCGTACGTCCGGTCGCGGAAGTGCGAGTCGTTGTTGCCGTTTTCGCTCTGGAACATCTCCAGGAACGTGGTGGGGTCGCCGTAGTCGCCGTACCAGCTTGCTCGACAGACCACGTAGCGGGCGTTCTTTTTGTCCTCGCGGAAGAGCTTGACCTCGATGCCGCGGATGGCGGTTTGCACGCCGAGGTTGGTCTCCCACATTTTGCAGATAGCCTCGGCGATCTGACCGTGGTTGAAACCCGTGTTGAACAGCACCTCAACGATAGGAAAGTTCGACATGTCGGTAAAGCCCGCTTCAGCGAGCAGCCCTCTGGCGCGGGCGGGGTGGAAGCCGAGGCCCTCCACAGCCGGATAGCCGGGAATCGAGCGGGGCGGGATGAAGGTGTCGGCCGGCAGGTTTCCGCGGCGGATCACGCGATCGACCAGTTGCTGCTTGTCGACCGCCATGGCGAAGGCCTGGCGAACGCGTCGATCGTACCACGGATTGTCCGTGCCGTCGGGCAGCTTGGGCTCGCAGTTGAAGTTGTAGAAGTAGGTGCCGAAGGCGGGGAACGCGTGGATGTCGCGCCGTGTCGGTGCGGCGCCCGGAGGGCTGTTCGGACCGTTCAGGGCGCCGGGCAGCGGCGAGGCCGAACGGCGGATCAGTTCGGGGGCGTAGTCCATGTCGAGGCTGCTAAGCCAATCGACCGCGCCCGCCGAGTACATCAGCCACGCCGTGTTGGCATCCTCCACGTCGAGCATCTGGATGGTGCCCAGCTTGACGGCCTGGCGATCCCAGTAGTGGGAGTTCCGCTCGAGCTTGATGGAACGACGGAAGAGCCACTCGGTCATCACGAACGGCCCGTTAAAGTGCGTATTGTACGGCTTGGTCCACTGCTCGTCGTAGTAGATCAGGCCGGTCTCGCCGACGACCTTGAACCGCTCGACGCTCTGTCGATGCACGGGCAGGAAGATGCTGAAGGCACAGAGATCGAGGAAGTAGGCCACCGGTCGTTTGAGTGTGACGCGCAGCGTTTTCTCGTCGATCACGTCAATGCCGACCTTCTGCCAGCGTGCATCGGCCTGCTGTAGGTGCCTCTCTCGCTCGAAGGTCCGCTGCTCGGCCGGCAATCGGCTGATACGCTCGACGTTCTCGTACCGCCAGGCGACGTACGCTTCCACACCTTCGATGAGATTGAAGAAGAAGGCGTAATCGGCACTGGTTCCCGGTTCGACGGCGCGGCGCCAGGCGTATGCGAAGTCGTGAGCGGTTACAGGGTCGCCGTTGCTCCAGCGTGCGTCCGGGCGGATGCGGAAGGTGTAGGTTCGCCCGTCCGGAGAGACTCTCGCCGGCAGCGAGGTGGCTGGGATCGGCTCGGTGGTGACCGGATGATAGCTGTAAAGCCCCTCCCACACGGTCAGGGCCAGCCGGATATCCTGCATCCAACTCATGGCGGCCGGGTCGAGGGTGGCTATCGTGCCGCGATTGACGAAGACAAAGTCGGCCCGCGGATGCTTGACGGCTGCGCCGGCGAGCAGCCAGGTCAGCGCCAATGCCGCAACGACGACAGTAACCACGTATTTGGCCATGGTTCGTCGACCTGCGCGGGCCTCAAGGTCGGGTCGGACGGTCACCACGCGGTTGCAGCCGACCGATCCACGTTCGAGTAAGTTCGTCAGGACGCCGGCTGGGTGGTTGCAGGCTTCTCGCCGAGCGGCGCGAGACCCGCCCCACGAGGCAGCTGGAAGGTCTGATTCAGCAGTCCCTCCTGCTGGGGTGAACCAATCCACTTGGTCAACTCGGCTCGCGCCTGGTCGAGCTGGCCAGCCTTGAGTCTCGCCAGCACGTCAGGCATGGTTGTCGCCGCGCCGGTCGCCCGGACAGCCTGGCGCAGAGTCGCTTCGGCCTGCTCGATCAGCAAGGCGTCGATACGGCGCGCGGGCGACTCGGTGTCCTCCTTGGCAAACCGTCGCAGAGCGTGATAGAGGATCTGAGCCACCGGCTGAATTGCTTGCCGACGGGTATCGTCATCAACCTGCCCCATCAGTCCGGCCAGCGCCTGCATTCCTGCCACTTCGGCTTCGACGGGCGCACGCTCCTGCGCCGCGTGCCACTTGATTCGGGCGGTAAGCACCGACAGGATTGCCCGGTACGCCTGCTCCAGCAGGGCGGCGCTGGTAGCCACGTCGCGCAGATTCATGGCGTTGTACATCTGCTTTGCGGCGACCGCGTTCGCCTCGCTGCCGGCAGCCTTCTGAAGATCGGCGAGCACGTCGGCGACCTGGGCACTGGCGGACACATCGCGTCGCAGATTCGTCAGCCCCGTTGCCGCCCAGAACCGGGCCACGGCGTACGGCGACCCGAGCATCTGTCGAAGTACGGGGATCATCGGCCCGGTCGCCTGCCTGGCCAGAAACATCGACATCATGAGCACCGCTTCAGGTTTGGTATCCGGTTGAGTCAACGGGGTGAGAAAGGTCTGAGCGCACTGCTCGAGAAAGGCGGCCTGAAAGACCGCGGTGCCGCCAGTGTACGCATCGGTGAACACTTTGGCTGCCTGACGCGCCTCGCGGGCATCCTCGGCATTGAGCAGATCAGGTAGTTGCTGCTGGATCCATCGCTGGATGGTCTGGATCTGATCGGCGCTCAGGCTTGTCGCGGCTTTGAGGCGGGCGAACTCGATATCCTGACCGAGCGCCCACTGTGCCGGCCCGCCCACGATCAACACAACTGCGATCACCCCCGGTCGCCACGCTCCCCGCCGTTGTCGGCGACGTCCGAACTCGGTAGCCTGTTGCACTAGCGGCTCTCCGAAGCCTCAGTTACGATCTCGTGTGCCCAAACGCAACCCTAAACAAACCCGCGCCGTTCACGCGGCGCTACGGCAAAAACGCTATCACCCCGCTGTGGGCGTGTCAAGCGCAGCGACCGGCCGTGCAGCCCCGCACAGGCGCCGGCCGAAGCACGCTGCGTCTGGCAAGAAGCACGAGACGCGCCGCCTCCGTGCGCGCCGGCAGGGCGATCGCTCCAGGCTCATTGACGAGCCGCGCGTGTGCAGCTATCGTGCTCAACACGTGGGGCCGAAGGTGATCCGGGGAGTAGACTATGGCGCAAACGGGTGGTTGGGCTCAGGGTCGATCACGTGACGTGGCTCTGGTGACGGGGGCGGCCAGGGGCATCGGACGAGGCATCGCCCTGGAACTGGCGGGGGCAGGATATGACGTGGGCATCGACGACGTGGGGATTGACGCGGGGCAATCGGGCGAGGGGGCCGGCGAGGTCAAGACCCAGGTGGTGCGGCTGGGACGTCGGGCGATCGTGGTCGACGCGGACGTCGCCAGCGCCGCAGACCGAGATCGACTGGTCACCACGGTGACCGAGCAGTTGGGCCCGGTCGATTTGCTGGTGAACAACGCGGGCGTGGCGCCGCGCCGGCGATTGGACATCCTCGAGACTTCCGAGGAAAGCTACGATCGGTTGATGGACATCAACCTGCGAGGACCTTTCTTCCTGACGCAGTTGGTCGCCCGGCAGATGGTCGAGCGGCGAGAGCAAGGTGAGGCCGGCCGGATGGCGATTGTGTTCATCTCATCGGTCTCGGCATACGCGTCCAGTCCCTCGCGCGCGGAGTACTGCCTGAGTAAGGCGGGCGTGAGCATGGCGCGGGCGCTGTTCGCCGATCGCCTGTCGCGCCACGACATAGGCGTATACGAGATCCGTCCGGGCATCATCGACACCGCCATGACCGCGGTGGTCAAGGACAAGTACGACAAACTGATCGCCGAGGGCCTGCTGCCACAGAAGCGGTGGGGCACGCCTCAGGACGTCGGCAAGGCGGTGGCCGCCATCGCCATGGGCTATCTCGACTATTCGACGGGGCAGGTCATCGAAGTGGGCGGCGGTTTTGGGCTGCGGAG
>CBFCZG010000290.1:0-6238 GCA_965602375.1 uncultured Phycisphaerae bacterium
CGGGCGAAAGTCTTTCATCTCCGCTTCGAAAACCGTCTCGGACTGGCGCACATTCAACCCTTCGCCGATGATGCCCCCTTATGCGCGCCGGTCACAATTGAGGTCATCTCCCCTAAGTTCCCCACCCCTGGTGAACACCTCGGTTTCTTCAAGACCTTACTAGAGGATCTCTTTGCCAGAAGCGCGCGACTGCCCTTCGATCTGAGCGGGCCAACGGAGCGGGGCGTCAGGGAGGCTCTGCGGCGACCGACGCCACTGTTTGTGCTCCACTTCTTGTCCCAATACGCCTCCAGACTCCGTGATGCCTTGGCGCTGGTTCAGGCCAGACCGTATCGTTGCCTCGCTGAACGGATCGAATACGTGCCGCTAGTGCAGGCCTCGCAAGCCGATGTCGGCAATACGATACGGCGAACACGAGTTGGGGCAACCCGTGATATTGATGATGACTTTGTCACGAATGGGAGCGTACTTGGGCTGATGCACCACACTTTGCAGCAGGTCATACATGGCTCGCGTTTCGGTCACCGCCAGCGGACAGTAGGTGGTCCCCACACAGGGGACAATGTCGGCCAAGCCGAAGAACCCGTCGGCGCGAAACCCGAGTTTCTCGATGTTGCCCTTCAGCTCAGCGAGCTTTCGCGGGTGGACCCCCTGGATCTCGACGTCCTGCCGGTTCGTGCTTCGCACTCGCTTGTCGCCGTAGCGCTCCGACAGCTCGGCGATCTGCATCAGAGCGTGGCCGGTCAACTCGCCCTTGGGCACCATGATCCGCGCGATGGCCATGCCGTCCGACGCCCGCGGGTCCGGATCGCTCAGCGGCCGGGCGGGCCAGCGCTCGCCGCAGTCGGTGACGGGCTCCACCTCGAACTGCGTCCTGTCGACGCCTTCTGCATCCAGGTTGGCGTTCACGATCTCGCGGCATTTCTCGATTCCAAGCCGATCGACAACGAACTTCAGACGGGCCTTCGCCCGGTTGAAACGGTCGCCGTGATCGCGGAACAGCATGGCAATCGCTCGACAGGTCCGCACGATCTGCTCGGGCGGAACGAAGGAGTAAAGCTCCTTCGCCACGAAGCCTTTCCAGCCCATGCCGCCGCCGATCACCACACGAAACCCCTTCTGCTCTGACCCGTCCGCTCGTCGGCGGACCAGCGCCGTCACCCCTACACAGTTGATGTACGGCTGGGCGCAGTTGGCCCCGCAGCCGGAATAGGTGATCTTGAACTTCCTTGGCAGATTATCCAGATCGCGGCAGCCGGCGATGAACTCGGCCGTCTGCTTCGCGTAGGGTAGGACATCGAAGCGCCCGTGTGGGCAGATGGAGGCCCACGGGCACGCGGCCACGTTTCGCGTCACGTCGCCGCAGCCGTGAAACGTCGTCAGTCCGACGTCGGCCAGCGCGCGGAGTACCCGCGGAATATCCGGCAGCTGCACACGATGAAACTGCGCCGACTGGCGTGTGGTAAACGCAAGACACCCTCCGGCATACTGATTGGCGACAGCCCCCAGCGCTCGAGCCTGTGCTGCGGCCAGATCGCCGCCGGGAATCACCACCCGCATCATGTGATCGCCTCGCTGACGAGACGAGTAGACGCCGTACCACTTGGCGATCAGCACTTCCTCGCGCGACATCGATCCCTTGCGCGCGATCTCATCGAAATCGAGCACCAGGCCAACTGCCTTGACGGCCTCTTCGTCGCTCTGGCGTCGCTTTTGCATTGAACGCTGCATGACGAACTCCGCATATATACGTAGCGCCGACAGGCGGCATGTTGCCGCGGTCCACGCCATCCATTTGAAGAAGCCTTCCGGCCCAAGCCACTACATGTTGATGCTATGCCCCGGTGAGCCCTCCTGCAAGACCTGCGACGTCAGGTAGGCCCATCCTTTCGTACCCGGCAGTCGAGGATGAGGTGCCTGAGGCCGCGCTCGCCCGCCCGATCGACGCAGTCCACCCCGTCGAAATCCGTGTCGCTTCGGTGCGAATGAGCCGCTGACTACGGCAACCACTTGTCAACCGCCCTCCCAGCGCCCGACCCACTCGACAGGCGGACTGATAGGAGACCCTCCAACGGCGCTTTACATCGGTAAAAGACTGCTATAATCCCAACAACAAGACCCTGACTGAACCGAACGCGTGACCGGGCCGGTTCCTCGTTGCAGCAGACGCATGTACGCTTACCGCGCATGGCGCGTTGGAGTGCCCCAGCGTGTACGATCTGAACGAACTCAATGCCGCCCTGAGCAAGCTTGACGCCCGCGGCAGAGTCAAGTGGGCCGTCGAAAAGTTCGGCGACGACGTAGCCGTCACTTCGTCGTTCGGTGCCGACAGCGCCCTCATGCTGCACCTGGCCACTTGCGTCAAGCCCGACATCCGTGTGGTCACCATTGATACCGGCTTGCTGTTTCCCGAGACCATCCAGTTCCGTGAAGAGCTAGCCGCCCGGCTGAACCTCAACCTGGTGATCCTACGCCCACCGGTCACGCCGGAGACGTTCGTCGATGAACACGGTGAGATGTGGCTGATCAACCCACACGCGTGCTGCGGCTTCCTCAAGCGCGAGCAGTTCGACAAGGCCAAGAAGCAGTTGCAGCTACGATGCTGGATGACGGGCATCCGGCGCGAGCAGTCGTTCACGCGCCGGGATGCGCCTTTGCTCATGCACGATCACGTCGAAGTGCTCAAGCTCAGCCCCGTGGCCGACTGGACCGCCCGGGACGTGGACCGATATCTCAAACAGCACGAACTGCCCTACCACCCGCTTCGCGCACAAGGGTATCTGAGCATTGGGTGCATGCCATGCACGCGCAAGGTCGAACCCGGCAACGACCCCCGCTCCGGCCGATGGGCCGGGCTCGACCAGACCGAATGTGGCCTCCACGTGCACGATCAAGGCAGCGGCATCTGACACGTGTAGAACATTCGTCTGGCTAGATGCTTCGCGCTTGTGGGCCTTGCGGATGAGAGGATATATCGGACTCACCCAATGCGAGGCGGTCGCAGAGCTGACGGAAACGAGCGACGGCTATCTCCGGAAACGGCCGGCTGCATTCAGCCGGCGGATTCGCCGATAGCAGATTCGGGGGAGTGAACGGGCCTCGATCGGCCGTGCGCTCGTGAGAGGAACGCGCCGCAACTACATGCACGTTACCCTGTGGGGGAGCAGCCCGATGAGTGTAGATCAGGAGAAGTGGCTGAAGTCCGCTGAAGTACTGACCGAGTGGGTGGCCGACGCCGCTGCACAGAGCGAGTCAGACGCGTATCTCGGGAAGCGCCAGACGTTGCGATACGTCTGGCCGGCCGCCATCGAAGCCGTCATCAAACCCGGCGCACGAGGCGAGCGAAAGATCTACGTAACCGGCAGAGACGTCAGTGAAGGGGGCATCGGTCTGCTGACTCGGCACGACGTCCCGGTCGGGACGCCCATCTGGCTGCGTTACGCCGACGACGGCGATAAGTGTCCCTGGGTGCCCGGCAAGATCGTACACTCGACCCGTACCGTCGCCGGATACCGACTGGGCGTGCAGTTCGACGTCGAGCCGGTAGAGTGACCTTCGTCCGACCCCCGATCCGGCCCCCGTCGAGCCGCTACCCGTCAGAACCAAGCCGGCAAAGCGGACCACGGCCTTGCCGGTCGGCACCCCCCAGTTGCGGCGCCGCTACCAGCGTCGCAGCGTTGGCAACCTGTTCGGTCCCGGCGTTGACTCTGCCAACGTAACCCACGTCGAAGTTCAGGGACGTGAACCCCAATACTATCGCCACCGTCAGAACAATCAGAGGAACGACTGCAGCTAATGCGGTCTTGACACCAGAGCTGCGCAAATCGGCAAACATGGGACGCTCCTTACAGGCGCCACCTGCATGAAGCCTCTACCGCGGTCGCTTCTAACGGACCGGGGCAGCGCGACCATCCCTTCCCCCAAGGACGGGACTCAGCGCTTTGCGTCCCACGGTTGCCCGTGGTTTGCCCTTCCGAGGCCAATGGAGGTTGCCACAATGTCTGCCAACAACCTACATTTCATAGAGCGCTGAGGCCAATGCCGAGGTCCATCCGTACTGCTCAGGCCCAACCACTCAATGGAAAGTTGGATAAGCAGAAATGCCTACGCGGGCACGATGCCGGCGACCCGCCGGTTACGCACCGCAGTCTTTGCCCGGCTTCACTTGCGCCGGGCGCAAAATAAAATTCGCACGCCTGCAAGAAAAGACCGGCCCGAACCAATGGCAACTCACCGCGGCCGTAGACCTGGTAGCCTTTATCGGCCCTCGTTTTGCGCTGCCCTGACCGACCCCAAGAAAGTTGACGTCACTTGGTCGCATCCAACTGGAACTCGATGCCAACACGATATCCGCCGTCCACCGGTGTCGAATACACGACGCGGGCCGGTACCCACGGACACCTATCGCCCTCGTCGGCGTACCGCACGACGACGTCGGTTCCAAGAGGCAGCTCCTGGCGAACCACCAGGCCCATGCCACCCCCGCTCACATCGCGGCCGGTGCCGAAAATCCGCTGCTCGTCCGGTGTTCCTCGATTGACCAGAAGCTCGACCGCCCCGGGCCAGACGTAGCGCAAATGCCGGCGGCGTACGAGCAGGCCCTGTGTCGTGCCGTCGGCCACCCACTCGCCCACGGTGCGCGCAGCCTCGGGTAGCTTGACCGTTCCCTGTCCATCCATCGGTGTCCCCCCAGCAAGAACCCCAACCTGTCCCCATGTCCCCGCATGCGCTATCGGCAAACGCGCCTACCGCCTGAAATAACACAGCTCCGCCGCAGGCTCCCGGATCAGCGCCAGTGCTATCGGTCCTGCGAAGATGCCCAGGCCGCGGGCTCGGGCGGCGGGCGGCGTCCGAGGCACCGGGCACACCCAACTTGTAGGAAACGGCCCTGCTTCGTACCATGGCGTACTTAAGCCAAATCCCTACGCGGAGGACCCGGTGAACATCCTCTTCATCCAGACCGACCAGCAGCGGCGCGACTCGTTACCATGCTACGGTAACCACGAGGTTCGCACGCCGAACGTCCAGCGCCTGGCCGACGAGGGCATCGTCTTCGACAACGCCTTTACGCCCGTGCCCTTGTGCGCACCGGCCAGGGCGTCGCTGTTGGTGGGCAAGCGACCCATCCACCATGGCATGCTGTTCAATTGCGAGTCCGGCTGTGTGGCCGGGCGAGACTTCATCGAGCCGCAAGTGGGCTTCGGCCGGATCCTGCGCCGACAGGGCTACCAATGCGCCCATATCGGAAAATGGCACATCGGCACGACCCTGACGCCCGCCGACTGCTGCTTCGACGGCGTCTACTACCCCCGCTACGGCTATCCCGAAAACCATAGTCACTACCTCGGCTATCTCCGCCGGCTCGTGCAGCCGGGATTCGTGCTGCGCGACCAACGATACGGCGCCGGCTCGTCGGCAAAACAAGGCTCACTTCTGACAGCCGTGCAGCAAGGCGGCGTCGAAGCGTCGGTGCCCTATTACCTCACCGAGCAGACGATGGCCGCCATCCGCACCGCCGCCGGCGTCGGCCGGCCCTTCTTCGTAGCCTGCAACTTCTGGGGCCCACACGCCCCGTACATCCTGCCCGAGTCGCACATGCACATGTACGATCCGGCCGCCGTCACGCTGTCCGGCGCCTCCAGCAAGGACCTCGCCGACAAGCCCCAACTCCACAGTGACTATGCCCGCTACTGGGGCGTTCAAAACCTCGACGCCGATCAATGGGCCCAACTGGTGGCCGCCTGCTACGGCTACGTTTCGCTCATCGACGAGCAGGTCGGGCGGATGCTGGCCTGCCTTGACGAAGTGGGGGCGGCGGACGACACGGCCGTCATCTTCTCGACCGATCACGGCGGGATGGTCGGCTCGCACGGACTGATGGAAAAGGGCCCGTTCCTGTACGATGCGGTCTGCCGCATTCCGCTGATTGTGCGCCTGCCCAACGGCCGAGGCGCCGGCACCCGAGACAACCACATCGTGTACAACATGGATCTGATGCCGACATTTCTCGAGCTTGCCGGTACCGACGTCCGGGATGACGACGCCGGCGGCGCGAAGCCAGGACGTTTTCGTCAGCAGTCTCGAACCAGGATGCTTTGCCCGGATGGTACCACCGCAGGTTCCCCACCCACAAGACCACTCGGGATCGCGCCCGCGATTCGCGCGAGCTCCAGCCCGCCCCCACGGCGATCGTCGCCGGGGCCGCGACCGACAAACGGATGCAAGGCGCGATAGTATC
>CBFCZG010000291.1:0-6231 GCA_965602375.1 uncultured Phycisphaerae bacterium
CAGTTCTGTGCGGCAATGCGGCCAGGCTGTTGGGCCTGCAAGTCGAGCGGTCGTAACAGCAGCTTTTTGACTCGGCGGCCGCGACCGGGCGTGATCGAGCGCCGGTCTACGGACCCGACAGGAGACTTGAAGTGAGTAGTTTGTCGAAGACAGTCACGTTCGGGGCCGTGGGCGACGTGGCGTTTTACGGCCAGATCGCCGAGGACATGCGACAGTTCGGTCTCGACTGGCCGTTCGCCCGGATGGCGGCGCACCTGCGTCGCGCCGATCTGCTGTTCGGCAATATGGAGTCGGTCCTCATCCCGCCCGACTATCCCGAGGACCAGATCGACCCGAAAGGGCTGATCTGCCGTCTGCCGGGCCCGCAGGTTGCCAAGATGCTGCGGCGGAACGGGTTCGACTTTATGAACCTGGCGGCCAATCACGTGCTCGACGCCGGGCGCGTGGGGTTGGACTACACCAAGCAATGCCTCGACCAAGCCGGCATCGCAACGGCCGGCGTGGGTTATTCGCAGGCCGACGCTCGCCGCATGACCGTCGTCGAGGCGAGTGGAATGTCCTTCGGCTTCCTCTGCTACGGCGAAGATAGCAACTACACGCTGGGCCACACCCATCCCAGCCACGCATACTATGAACGCCAGGCCGTTCTGGAGGACGTGGCGGCGTGCAGGAAAGACGTCGATATCCTGGTGGTGTCGATCCACGCCGACCTGGAATTCATGCCCACACCGTCGCTGCCGCGTCTGGACAACTCGCGCGAGATCGCCAAGGCCGGCGCGGACATCGTTTTGGAACATCATCCGCACGTACCCCAGGGCATCGAGCGCGTCGGCAGTTCGCTCGTCGCCTACTCGCTGGGCAACTTCGTCTTCCCGGCGCACACGTCGGAGTATATGAAGAGCAACGGCCCGCACACCGCGCACTCGTTTGTACTGCTCATGGAGGTGGGGCCCGAGGGTGTCGAGTCGTTCGAGCGCGTGCCGTTTGAGATCCTCGAACCACCCGAGCAACGGCCAACGCCTCTTGAAGGCGATGCCGGGCAGGAGCTGCTGCACTACTTCGACCAGCTCGATCGTCTGCTGACGGACCGGGAGTTCGTTCAACGCACGTGGCGCGATGTGGCCACCAGGCACCTGACCACGTACATCCGTCGAGCGGCCGAGCGCGACGTCGAGGACGTCATCGAGGAACTGGTTGGCCGCCTGTGCCTGGTCGCCGAGAACCGTAGCTGGATGGCAGAGATCCTCGCCATGGCTCGCCAGCACTGGCAGCGCCGGCAGGAGCACGTCGACCCCCTGCATCGGCCGAACTATTACTTCGACAGCCGCAGGTAGGCCCCTCACGCGGCAAGCCCGAACAGGTCTTCGGCCCGGGCCGGGCGCCTTGCACGCCGCCGACATTGCGGCCATGCTGTTTGGTCGGACGTCCGCATGGGCCGGTGCGGGTCGTCTCTAAGACGCAGACGATGCAGGAGAGAATCCCATGTACTCAGCACAGTGGATTCAGGGACAGCAGGAACAGGGCAACGAGAAGCACGTGCCCACCATCGTGGTCGAGCCGGGCGAAGCCGAGGGCGCCCGCGCCGTGCAGGTGGTCGTCGGCCACGACGTGCCGCACCCGAACCTACCCGAACATCATATCGCATGGCTCGAACTGTACGGCCAGAAGGCCGACAGCGGGCAGAATCTTCACCTCGGACGTGCGGCCTGGGCGCCGGTTCATGCCGATCCCGACGTGCGATTCCAGGTGAACAAGATCGAGGATTTCGCCAAGCTGCATGCCCTGGCGTACTGCAACATTCATGGGGTGTGGGGTAGCACGCTCGAACTGTAAGCTCGGCTGCGGCAAGGAGTGCAAGAAATGGTGCAGCAGGATGTGGCCAAGCGCCTTGGTGTGGGATTGATCGGGTACGGTCCGTACGGTCAGCATCTGGCCCGGCTGGTGAACAATTCCACACGGGCCTGGATTCCGATGGTCTGGACACGCAGCGAAGGCACGGCCGCCAGAATCCGAGCCGATGGATTCGCCGCCACGAACGACGTGGACGAGCTGATCGCCCATCCGCAGGCCGAGGCGATTATCGTCGCTTCGCCCAATGCGCTCCACAAGGAGCACGTTCTGAAGGTGTGCGCGGCCCGCAAGGCGCTATGGGCCGAGAAGCCGCTCGTGCTGAATCTGGAAGACTACGACGAGATCGTCGAGGCCGTCGCCCGCGCCGGTGTGGTCAATCACTGCAATTTCGGCATGCGATACAGCGGTCCTTGCCGCAAGATGATCGAGCTGGCCCGGGCGGGTCAGCTCGGCCGGCCCATGCATCTGATAAGCCGCGTGGCGCGGGGCACGGGTCTGTTCAGCCTCGGCAACGCGCACAAGGCGGTGCTCTCGCCCGAGCTTTCGGGCGGGTGGATCATGCACCACATGTGCCACCAGGTCGACTTCGCGATCGCACTGACGCACGAGCGCATCGTCCGCGTCTACGCCCAGACGGTCCGCAGCGACCCCAAGTGCCCGTCAGAGGAGAGCATCTCGGCGATACTCACCACCGAAGGCGGCGGCATCTGCGAGTTGGCCGACGGCACGGCGCCCCAGCCCGATCACTTCCTGTCTTACCTGGGCTCCGAGGCGCTGGCCTACGTCGACAGCGCGGGGCACCTCAACTTTCGTGGACCGTGCGACGAGAACAACTACGGGCATGGCGGCTGGTCGACCTGCTATACGCCCGAGGCCTACGGCGACGATTCGATGGTCGCCTTCATTAGCGCCGTCACCGGCGTGCCGCACAAGCGCACCTACCCCCTCTCGATCGTGCCGGTCTGTGAAGGTCGTCATGTGCTCGAGGTGCTGTTGGCCATGCGGGAGTCGGCCCGCACCCACGCAGCCGTCTCGCTACGCAATTGACGCCGAGGCGGGTCGCTACCAGCGTCTAAATCCGTGCCTGGCCGATGTGATTACAGAACGTCGGTCAGCACGGCCAGCGCGATGCTGACGTTGCCCAACGGGGCGCTGACCTGGATGCCCGCCACGCGCGGCCCGACCTGCTGGATGGTCTCGCGCGCGATGGCCACACCTTCCTGCCTCGCCTGCTCCTTCGAAGTACACCGGCTCATCCGTTCGAGAATCGGCTCGGGCACCACCACGCCCGGCACCTCGTTGTTCATGAACTCGGCGTTCTTGAAGCTCAGCAGCGGCCAAATGCCCACCAGGATCGGTATCTGGCGGGGGTATTGCTCGACCGTGTCGAGGAAGCGCATCAGCGCCTCGACATCGAAGATGGGCTGAGTGATCGCAAACTCGGCCCCCGCGTCGAGCTTGCGAGAATAGCGATCGAGTTCGCGCTTCATCTCGACCGCGCACGGGTTGGCGCCCACGCCGATGAAAATGGCCGTCGGCGGATCGAGAGGGTTGCCCACCACGTCGTAGCCGTGGTTGAGGTTGTTGGCCAGTTGGGTCAGGCCGATCGCGTCCACGTCGAACACGCCGGTGGCATCGGGATAATCGCCGAGCTTGGGCGGATCACCCGTAATGATCAGAAAGTTGGCCAGACCGGCCGCGAAGCCTCCCAACAGGTCCGATTGCATCCCTATCAGATTGCGGTCGCGACAGCAGTAGTGCAGCACCGGCTCGATTTGTAACTGCCGGTCAATGGTCAGGGCCGCAATCATCGGCGAGACACGGGCGCTGGCCCGCGGTCCGTCGGGAATGTTGATCGCGTCAACGCCCGCCTCGGCACACTGCGAAGCCTTTTCCAGCAGCTTGCTCATGTCGGACGACTTTGGCGGCAGCAGCTCGACGCTGGTAGCTCTCTCGCCGGACATCATTTTTCTTGCCAGGCGCGACTTCTCCGCGGTCGACACCGCCTCAACACGGGGTCGAGCCTGCACGTGCGAGCTGACCTCCACGTGCTGCTTGACGCCACTGAGACTCTTGATGGCTTTGGCCGCCATGCGGATGTGATCCGGCGTCGTACCGCAACAGCCCCCCACACCTCGCACGCCCAGTTCGATGAAACGCTTGGCGTATTCCGTGAAGTACTCGGGATTGGTCAGGTACATCTGCCGCCCGCCCACGTCCTGGGGCATCCCGGCGTTGGGCATGACAATTACCGGCTTGCTGGTAGCCGGAAGAACGAGTTGCAGAGCGTCGAACACGCCGGCCGGTCCCGTACCGCAATTCAGGCCCACCACATCAACGTGGAGATCGGAGTCGAGTAAGCTCGCGACTGATTCCGCGCAGCTGCCCACTGCGGTTTCCCCGCGGTCGTTCACCATAAACGACGCGACGACAGGAACTTCGTATCGCCTGGCCGCCCGCGCGGCAGCGCGAAGCTCCGCAACGTTGGAAAACGTCTCGAGCACGATCAGGTGGACGCCTTCGGCTACCATGGGTTCGATCTGCTCGGCAAATACATTCTCGATCTGCTCGAGCTGCTCGTCCGGCACGACTTGCCGGGACTTCGTGCACGGACCGACCGAAGCCGCCACGTACACCTGATCATCCGCGGCCTGCAAAGCCAGCGCCGCCCCCTGCCGGTTGATCTCTACCACTCTTTCGGCCAATCCATGGGGGCGGAGCTTGAAACGGGTGGCTCCGAACGTGTTCGTTTCGATTACGTCGGCCCCCGCCTCAATGTATTGCCTGTGAATATCCAGGATCAGATCAGGGCGAGTCAGGCACACTTCGTCATAGCAGGTGTTGATGAACACACCGCGCGAGTAGATCATCGTGCCCATCGCGCCGTCGAATACAACAGGAGATTCTTTGATTCGCTCCAGGAAGTTCTGCATAGCCCGCTATCCTATACACTCGTTTTGCCGCGTAAAGCACAGCATACGCACGCCACGACCGGCAGGCAAAGGTTTTTCCATGCGATTCTAGTTCAGTCGGCGAGCGGCCGATACGGTGCCCCAAACGCGCCGCCGTGGGCCCGCCGCCTCGTCAAGCCTTCGGCAACATGGACTCTTCGGGTCGACCTGTGGTATTCGGCGGAGCCGGGCTTGATCTTGCCAGAAGTTCGCTCTTGTTCGGTTGACTGACTGGGTGTTCCACACAGCCGGCTGCACAAGAATATAGCGTCTGCTGAGTGCGGTAGGCTAGTCGGGGAGGGCGGTTGCCTTGAAATCCGCCGCAAAAGCCAAGCTATCGGACGCCGACCGGGTGGCAGGGCCTGATAGCAGCAAAAACGTTCCAAACCTAAGTGACGGTACGCATTGGTCGATAAGGCGTTACACAGAATTCGGCTGAGATTGGCGTGCTGGGGGGCAGGTAACGTAGATGTCGCTGAGCGAATTTCGCGTCTGTGTGTACGGTGCCGATGGTGATGCGGTCGAGGCCGTTCGGCAGGTCCTCGACGGCTTGAGCCCGATTGAAGTAATCGTCGCCACGTCCGACCCGCAGCAACTCGCAGCCGGTTTGGACAAGCCGCGCATTCGTGCTCTGCTGGTTGTTCTCGATCCGTCGCCGGATGACACGCTTGAGTTGATTCAGCTCGTCATACCCGAGTTGCCCGACCTGGCGATTATCGGGCTGAGTCACGAGCAGGATCCGCAGCAGATCGTAGCCGCCATTCAGGCAGGCTGTAGCCAGTTCGTTCCGCTGCCGGCCAGTTCGGACGACCTGATTGCCGTCTTCGAGAAGCTGGGTGTTCCGGTTGTACCGGCCGACGCCAAAGGTCAGCGTATCGCAGTCATCGGCCCGACCGGCGGATCGGGGGCCACGACCGTCGCCTGCAATCTGGCGCTCGAGATGGCCAGGCTCAGTCACTGCGAGGTGGCTCTGGCCGACCTCCACGCGGGCTTCGGCGACGTCGTGCAGCACTTCGCCGTCCATCCCAGCCGCACCATGGGCGAACTCTGCGTGCCCGATCGAACGGTAGAGGAAAAAACGATCAGGCAGGTAGCCACGTTACTTCCCTGCAACGTGGCCGTCCTCCCCGCGCCGACGGACCTGGCCCATCCGCTCCAGTATGATCCGAAGTGCCTGCGACACACACTCGACGTGCTCTCGCAGGTCTATCGCGCGGTGGTCATCGATACACCACGTCAGCCCAACGGCGCGAGTTGGACCGTCATCGAAAATGCACACTCCATCTTGCTCGTCATGCAGTTGACAGCCGGATGCCTGTATCACACCCAGAGACTCTGCGATTTCCTCAGCGAGCACGGTATTCCCGACGGGCGCGTCCAGCTGGTGGTCAACCGCTTTCGCGAGGATTTCGGCTCGATCCGCTTGCAG
>CBFCZG010000292.1:0-6188 GCA_965602375.1 uncultured Phycisphaerae bacterium
GGCTCAGTTACGACCGGGTGGGTTTCTACCGTCGGCGACTGGACGATCTGGGGTTTTCGCCGGACGACCTTCGGAGCCTTGACGATCTTGCCAGGCTTCCGTTCACCACGAAGGCGGATTTGCGCGAGGAGTATCCGACGGGCTTCTGGGCCATTGGTCGGGACGAGTTGGCGCGGGTGCACGGGTCGAGCGGGACGACGGGCAAGAGCACGCTGGTGGCGTATTCGCGCGGCGATATGGACGTGTGGGCCGATCTGGTGGCCCGTTTCCTGGTGGCGGGGGGTGTGCGTCCGGGGCACGTGGCCCAGGTGGCGTTCGGCTACGGGCTGTTTACCGGTGGGTTCGGGCTGCACGGTGGACTGGAGCGGATCGGGACGGCCGTGGTGCCCGCCAGTAGCGGGAATACGCGCCGGCAGGTAACGCTGCTTGACGATTTGAAGGTTGACGTGTTGATCTGTACGCCCAGCTACGCGCTGAACATCGCGGAAGTGGCCGACTCGGTGCTGGGCTCGGCGGCTGCTTTGCCGTTGTCGCTGGGCCACTTCGGGGGCGAGCAGTGGTCGGAGGCGATGCGTGGACAGGTCGAGTCGGCGCTGGGGATCACAGCCTACAACAACTACGGTCTGAGTGAGGTGCTCGGACCGGGCGTAAGCGGCGAGTGCGAGGCCCGCACGGGGATGCACATTCAGGAGGACCACTTCCTGGCCGAGGTGATCGATCCGGATACAGGCCGGCCTGTCCCCGACGGGCAGGAGGGCGAGTTGGTTCTGACTACGCTGACGCGCGAAGGCATGCCGGTGCTTCGCTACCGCACTCGGGACATCACGTCGCTGGATCGCAGTCAGTGCGCGTGTGGAAGATGGCTTGCGAGGATGGCACGGGTGACCGGACGCACCGACGACATGTTGATCGTTCGCGGTGTCAACGTGTATCCATCGCAGATCGAGGAGGCGTTGCTGACGGTGGCGGGCGTGCTGCCGTACTACGCAATCATCGTCGAGCGCAAAGGTGCGCTCGACGAGATGACCGTACAGGTCGAGGTCGAGGCGGAGGTCTTCAGCGATCAGATGAAGCAGATGGCCGAGCTTCATGAGCACATCCAATCGGAGATCCTGTCGGTGACGGGCGTGCGTACGCACGTGCAGCTTCTCGAGCCCAATAGTCTGGAGCGCTCGGCCGGCAAGGCCGTCCGCGTGTTCGACAGGCGATCGCTGTAGCTCTGGGGCGGGGGATCGGTTCTCTGTTTGCAGTATGCGGCCTTTGTCGTGATCCAGAGATGATTGCATCGATGGAGGAGGGACGGATGGTACCAGCCAAGCAACTTACATTCGGTTTCTCGGTGATGGTTGGACTGGCGGCGGCCACGACCACGGCGTGGTCGCAAGAGCGTCCGGATGAGTTGCGCGTTGTCTTTCCCTGCGAATGGGTGGGGATGATCGTCGAGCCGAAGGCGGTTCGGGAACCTTCGGGGATCGTGTATCATCCGGGTCGTAAGACGTTGTTTGTCGTCGGCGACGAGGGGGATATCCACGAGATCACTACCGAAGGCAAGATCGTCCAACAGAAGCGGCGCAAGCGGGAACAGGGCCGGCGCGACTATGAGGGGATCGCGGTCAATCCGGTCACCGGCCTGCTTTATGTGGCTGTGGAGGGCGAGGAGCGGATTGTCGAGATCGACCCGGAAGCTCTTGAGACGCGTCGCGAGTTCCAGGTCGAGCGGACCTTCGAGGGCAAGACGGTCATGAAGCCGGGCGGGCAGGGCATTGAAGGTATTGCATTCGTGCCCGACGCGAAGCACCCGGAGGGCGGGACTTTTCTGGTGTCCAATCAAAGCTTTGCGCTGGACGATTCGGCCGAGCCAAGTGCCGTTTTGCAGGTGCAGGCGCCGCTGGTCAGTTCGACCGACAAGCTCGCACCGGCACGCATCGTGCGGTGCTTTTACATGAAGATCATTGACCTGTCCGGTCTGCATTACGACGCACAGCGAGACCGGCTGTACGCCGTTAGCGACGCGACGAATACGTTCTGGGAGCTGTCGCGCGACGGGCGCGTTCTGCGGGGATATGCCTTGCCCGGCAAGACGCAGGAGGGCATCACGCTGGACGGCGAAGGCTATGTATATATCGCCCAGGACGAAGGCGGCGTGGTGAAGATTCGCTGGCTCATCGGTCGTTAGGGGGTAGCGGGGGCATGGCCTCGCCGGCTGGGTGACTACGCAAGAGTAGCGGATTTAGCATCCACTCCGATCCACAAATAGTGGGATAAATCGAGTTGTCCGGCCGGTTGGGCGGCCTATTATCCAGGTGTGGGCCTGGTACCCCGCAGAGCGTGGGGGCCGCGACGGGCCATGGTTGGGCCGGCATGGCGGGTCGCAGTGCAAGGGAGGTTCCGGCCGCAGAGCGGAGTCTTCGATGAACAAGGCGAAGCTGTGTCGTCTGGCGGTACTGGTTGGCACCGGTGGTGTGCTGCTTCAGGGCTGCAACGTGTCGGATCTACTCGTGCGCTTTGCCGGGGCCGGCGGCATCGTGTCCGGCTTCCTCACCCTGATCGGAGGCGCCTAAGAGGGGCACCCGAGGCAGCGTGAAAGGGGGATTCTGAAGAAGGCAATGGCTATGTGGCCCGTCGGATCCACAGTCCGGCGGGCCCGTTGCTATTTGCCGACCGGCCGACAAGTCCGGGGCTGTGCCGAACCGCATCGGAACTCAGTTGTGAGTCAGGCGTCCCGAAGCAAGCGACTTGAGGGTATACTCACCAGCAGTTGGCTGCATCTTCCAATGGGCGCCTCGCCGACGGGTGCGTGAGGGATGCGAAGGCGGGGGTACGTGCGAAGCCTCTCGCCCGCGACGATACAGGGATGGTGAAGATGGCCCGAAGAACGATAGGGATAGCGGCGGCTGGTGTGGTTGTGATCGCGCTGGTTCTGCTCGCGCTGTACAGGATGCCGGGCAGAGCCGCCGCGCCGAAAATGCACGTGTTGCTGATCACGCTGGACACGACACGGGCCGACCATCTGGGTTGCTACGGCTGCAACAGATCCACCAGTCCCAACCTGGATGCGCTGGCAGCCGAGTGCACACAGTTCGATCTGGCCGTGGCTCAGGCTGCGGTGACGCCCGTGTCGCACGCTTCGATTCTGACCGGCCTGGAACCGTATCATCACGGGCTGCGCGTCATGCACGGGCTGGTGGCTAACCGCCTGCCGGACGATCGCAAAACGCTGGCGGAGGCATGGCGAGCCCTCGGCGGTCGGACGGCCGCGTTTGTGAGTGCGTTTCCGGTAACGGCGAGTTTCGGGCTGGACCAGGGCTTCGAGCACTTCGATGCCCGTTTCCCCCGGGCCGACGGTGAGGGTCTGATCGGGGACAACGGCGTGGTCAATACGGGTGGCAGCCAGCGTCGCGCCGACGAGACGACGAAGGCGGCGATCGACTGGCTTGACGAGCATGCCGGCGCCGAGGCGCCGCTGTTCGTGTGGGTGCATTACTTCGATCCGCACGACCCCCTGCTCGTGCCGCCGCAGGAGTTTCTGGGCAGGTTTCGCTCGCCGTCACAGGAGGCGGCCGATGTGCTCCGAACGGTGTACGACACCGAGGTGTTGTACATGGACCACTGGTTGGGACGGCTGATCGATGCGTTCAAGCGCCACAATCTGTGGGATCACACGATGGTTGTGGTGGTGGCCGACCACGGCGAGGGGCTGGGCGATCACGACTGGTGGACGCACGGGATTCTGTATCAGGAGCAGATACGCGTGCCCCTGCTGATCCGAATTCCGGGTGTCAACGGTGCGGCCCGCGTGGGCTCGCTTGTGCGAACCGTCGATCTAATGCCGACCGTGCTGGATGCGCTCGGCGTGCCCAAGTCCGACTGGCCGGCCCTGGACGGTCAAAGCCTCGTGCCCGTCATGCAGACTGGTCGAACCGCCGAGCCCTTCGGCGCCTATTCCGACTCGGTCAACATGCTCGTCTACGGTCGGCCCGATGAGCAAGGCCGACAGGACCACAAGCTCGACAAGCTGTACTGCGTGATGAACGAAAGGCACAAGCTGATCTACCATCAGCTCAAGCCGGACGAGACGGAGTTCTACGACCTGGAGGCTGACCCGAACGAACTGCACAACCTCGCCGAGGCGAAGCCGCCAGCCATGGAAAAGCTGCTTCAACAGTTGATGAGCCTGGGCGCCCTGTCGGACATCGAGCCGGGAATGACCCAGACCGACCTGGAAAGGTTGAACAAGCTGCGGGACCTAGGCTACATTGAGTAGTCGATGGCGCTGTGGGCCGCAGCAGTGAGTTGGTCTGATACGGGAGATGGCTCTGAGGGCGAGCTGCACAAATCGGGTTGTCCCGTTGTATACGGCGGCTGTTTTGTCGGCCCTGGTTGCGTCGTCGAACGGGCAGGAATCCGTGCGGCGATTGACTCGTCCAACGCTGGGGGTACTCGAGGCTACGAGCAGCTTTGAGTCGGCCTTCTATTTCGATCAGGACGTGGGCGGGCAGTCGAGCCATATGCGGATCGCCGAGCACCGGTTTGCCGCTTCGGTTCCTATTGCGCAGGACGAACGGGAGGAGTTGTCGCTATCGGCTTCGTTCGACGCGTTGGACTTTGATACCGAGGCGATCCTGCCGGATACCTGGGGGGCATTTCCCGATCGCCTGTGGGATGTTCGCGTTGGGGGAACGTATCGGCGGGCACTGAAGAACGGGTGGCTTGCAGGCGGGCACGTGAGCGTCGGATCACCGAGCGACCGGCCCTTCGCCGGCGCCGACGAGGTACTTGTGACGGCGACGGGTCTGACCCGCATACCGCATGGCGAGCACGGCGCCTGGCTGTTTATGCTGCACTATGCCAACGCACGCGATTGGCTGCCTCATGTGCCCTTGCCGGGTGTGGCGTATGAGTACCGCGCGAACGACGAGTTGCTCGCCACTTTGGGTGTGCCGTTCTCGAGCATCCGTTACTCGCCCATCCCGGCCCTGACGTTTGAAGGTTTCTACGTGCTGCCGCGCAGGGTCAGCACGAAAGTGACGTATGCCGTGGACGAGCGTCTCAAGCTTTACGCGGGGTTCGACTGGACGAGCCGAAGCTACTTCCGGCACGACCGCGACGACGATGACGACCGACTAACGCATTACCAGAAGCGCATCGAGGCGGGTGCGCGGATGGACATCACCGACAAGCTGAGGCTTGATGTTGCGGGCGGCTTTGCGTTCGACCGTTTCTGGTTCGAGGGGGAAGACTACGGTGATCGAGGGGACAATCGGCTCGACATCGGCGACGGGCCTTTTGTGAGCGCCAGCGTGCGCGTCAGCTTCTAGGTGCGGGCGCTGCGGAATTGGGTTCGCACCAACGTCCTGGCGCTCTAGAACTGCCGTGCGTCGAGCCGGCGCAGGTAATCGCGCGTCTCGCCGGCTACCAGGCCCGCCAAGGCAAGCAGGCCGATCAGGTTGGGCACAGCCATCAGTGCATTGAGCACGTCGGCCAGCGTCCAGATGGTCTGGAGCCCTCCGCACGCACCGACGACAATCAGCACCACGTAGACACAACGGTAGGGCATGATCGCTTTGGCACCGAACAGGAACTCGGCGCATCGGTCGCCGTAATAGGACCAACTGATCATCGTCGAGTAGGCGAAGAACACCAGGCCGAACGCCACGATGTAGAGCCCGATCGGCCCGATTCGCTTCATGCCCGACTCGAACGCCGCCGCCGTCAGCGCGGTACTGGTCGGCACGGGGTATGGTTGGCCCGTCTCGTCGAGCACGGGCTCGCCGTCGGGTCCGGTGACGACGAGGTGCCCGCTGACGGTCTGGGCGGTGTTTGCCGCGCCGGGACCGTAGAGGATCTTCCCCTCGCTGCTTCGGACCTGCCACGCTCCGGTGGTCAGGATGACGAGCGCGGTCATGGAGCAGATGATGATGGTGTCGATGAACGGTCCGAGCATGGCGACGAAGCCCTCGCGCACCATCTCGGTGGTTTTGGCGGCCGCGTGGGCTATCGGTGCCGAGCCCAACCCCGACTCATTGCTGAACACGCCTCGGGCGACCCCGAAGCGGATGGTCTGCGCGACCACCATACCGAAAAAGCCACCGCCGACGGCGAACGGCTGAAACGCGTAGCGAAAGATGGCCGCCAGCGCCGACGGGATGTGATCGACATGGATGATCAACACGGTAATCGCCCCGAGG
>CBFCZG010000293.1:0-6164 GCA_965602375.1 uncultured Phycisphaerae bacterium
TGCCGAGCGCGGTACCGTTCCGCGTGATCGCCCCGTTGAAATGGCCGAAGCGCTTCAGCTCCAGCGCGGTAGGTGTTCCGGCGCTGGTGGTGGTCCCGACCGTCTCGCCCTGTGCCACCAGCCGCGCGGTGGCCGTCTCTCCTTGACCCCGGCTCGGCGTGCGGTGAGAATCGCCTGCGTACAGGCCCCGTTCGGCCGGATGCTAACTCCCTTTGGATAGGTGAGATGAGTGGTTGCGATCGTCACATCGTCTTGCTGGTGCTGGACGCCGACGGCGTGTTGACGGACGGTCGCATCACCATCGATGAAAAGGGCACTCACGTGCGGGCGTTCGATGTACGTGACGGGATGGGGATCAGGCTTTGGCGGGAGGCGGGGGGCACGACGGCCGTGCTGAGCAGCCGGTCGTGTCCGGCCGTGGCGATGCGGGCGAGGGAGATGCAGGTGGACCACGTGTTGGAGGGCCACGACGCCAAGGTGCCGGCCCTTCAACGCCTGCTAGGCGAGTTGGGGCTTTCGGCTGAGCAGGCTTGCTTCGTCGGTGACGACCTGCTGGATCTGGCCGCGATGCAGACGTGCGGCTATGCGATCGCCGTGGCCGACGCCGCACCGGAGGTCTGCGCTGCCGCCTGTTACGTGACGCGTCACGCGGGCGGTCGCGGGGCGGTTCGAGAGGCTGTTGAGCATTTGCTCCGTCGGCAAGACCGGTGGGACGAGGTTGTCAGCCGCTATCACGCCGACGCAGGGCGGACTGCATGATGAGATGGCGTCGCTCGAGACCGGATAGGGCTGCCAGGGGCGCGCGGCGCGACTTGTTGAAGAAGTTGCTGCTGGCGTCGTCGGCGCTGGGTTTGGCGCTTCTGGCGTTCGTGGTCTATTCGAGCCAGTTTGCAACCCCACGGACGGTGACGGTTCGGCCTCAGCCGGCCACGCGCCCGTTGACGACGGGTCCGGCAGCGGGGGTGGAGGTCGGCACGCTAGCGTTGGGTACGGGCGGGCAAGGCGCGCAGATTGGCCCGGGCGATAAGACGAAGATCCAGGTGTTTGATGATTACGGGCGTTTGAAGGCTGAGTTTCGTTCCCAGAGATGGGAGCCTGTGGCTGAAGACGAGTTCAAGCTGACGCGTCCGGAGGTGTGGGTTTTTACCCCGTCGGGCCAGGTGACTCATATCGTGGCTGACGGCGGGCAGGTCGTCGTCGAGCAGGTGGGGCGGGGCAATCTGAACCCGAAATGGGGATGGCTGCGGGGCAACGTACGGATCTTCATCGATCTAACGACGAAGGCCTGGCGCGAGCGCAACCCGGCGCATGCGCGGCCCGAGCAACATCCTGAGTCGGTCATTCAAATATGGCTTGATGAAGTCCGTTTTGATGTGGACCTGGCCCAGCTTACAAGCGACGGACCTATCCAGGTGCAAAGTCACGAGGCCGATATCCAGGGCCAGGGGCTGGTGATGCACTGGAACCAACTCGACGACCGCATCGAGCTGCTGGAGATTCGCGAGGGCAAGCGGATGCTCCTTCGGCGTACGGGGGTGGTTAACTTTGCCCTGCCGGGCAGCGAAAGGGAGGTGTCGCCGCCGGCCGGGTCTGGCGCTGCAACGGTGACGGTTCTGTCGCAGCAGGCGAGCTTGGCGAAGTCCCCCGCAACGCAACCGGAGTCGGCCGGCAATCGTCCGGCGGCCGTGGCGAACTTGCTCGAGCGCAGTGAACCACCCGAGGTCGCTACGACCGCTCCGGCGGGTTCGCCCGACGAGAGAGCCGAAGGCCGTCAGAAACGCGTCGACACGTACGAGGCAGTATTTGAGGGCGATGTGGCCATCGTTCAGCGTGAGCAGGACCGTCTGGCGGGTGAACTTCGGGCCGAAAAGCTGGAATTGCTGTTCGACTTCGGTGCGAAGGAACGGTCGGCCATTGCCACCGAGCCGACGACCCAGCCGAGCGAAGAGCAAAAGAAGGACGAGGCCGCCGAGGGGTATATCGAACTGACGTGGACGGGAAAGATGGTCATGAAGCCCGTGGAGTCGGCGACCACGCGGCCGGCCACGCCGGAGAACCGGTTTCACGTGGTGGCCAGGAGTACGGATCGCCCCGTCTATCTTTCGGATGGTCAGAACACGGCCGAGTGCGCCGAACTGGAGTATCGCGACGAGACCGAGCAGGTGTGGCTGCGCGGGACGGAGGCCCGGCCGGTCAGGCTTTCGTCGGGTGAGCATCGCGAGTTGTGCGGCGGGCTTGTGTTTTTCGATCGCCGCGAGGGCAAAGGGCACGTCGAGGGTCCTGGCTGGATGATCGATCGGGATTCGCAGGACGGCTCGCGTAAGCCGTCCGAGGTCCGGTGGAGCGAGGGTGCCGAACTGGTCATGGGTCGAGTGCTGGTACCGCGAGTCGACGCACAGGGCCGGGCTGCCCTTGGAGAACGCAGCTACGTAGAGCAGGCCACCTTTCGCGGCAATGTGGGTATGACGCGCGAGGACCAACAGGTAACCGCGAACGAGGTCGTTGTGTTCTTCAACCCGCCCGGTGACCGTCGTGCGGTGGCAGAGACGGCCCGCAGCGTCAAGGCCGACGGAAGCGTGATCCTGGCCCGCGGGCAGGAGCGGATCTCGTGCGACGAATTGCTGCTGGAGCTGACGGTCGATCGTGAAGGCAAGAACGTGCCGCAGTTGGCCCGAGCGGTCGGTCACGTGATCGCGAGGCAGGGGCGCCGGGCGATTCGTGCGGACCGGGCGATCGCCCGCTTTGAGCCGACCGACACAAGTGGAAGCGTCGGGCTGATCGCCGACAAGCGGTCGAGCTACCGGATCGCCAGGCTGGAGGCCGACGGTGAGGTGAGCGTACGCGATCCGCGCCAGCGGGTCGACGTGGTGGCCGATGAGTTGGATTGCACGTTTGCGCGCGATGATCAAGGTGCCGATCGCATCGACCATGCCGTGGTCGTCGGCGAGCCCGAGGCCGAGGTGGCGTTTGAGGATTACCTGGTGGTGGGTCGGCGGGTTGAGTTGGACATGCCTCTCGAACGCGCCGATGTGAACTGTCCCGGCCGTCTGGAGTTTGTTACGCGGCAAGACCTGGACGGGCGGCGCCTGGCCCAGCCCGTGCCCGTGGCGATCCACTGGAACGAGCGCATGGCGCTGCGCGGCGCGGACAACGTGGCGCTGTTTGAGGGACAGGTACGGTCGATCAGCCGCACCAACGTCCTGACGTGCCAGACACTTCGGGTGGACTTCCAGGAGACCCCCAAGGGCGGGCGTGAGGCGAGTGGGGCGCGGTCGGACCTCTGGATACTCGAGCCGCTGGTGCGCCGGAGCCTGGGGCGCGACGCCGAGCGAACGGCGCTTGCGCGGCGGTCGAGCAAGCGGCCCGCCTATGTGGTGGCTCAGGGCGATGTCGTAGCCCTGTCGAAGGAACTGGATCGGTCGGGCAAACACCGGCTGAGCAGCATGCGGATGGCCGGGCCGAAGATGGTGGTGGACCTGCTGGAGGACCAGGTCGACGTGTTGGGAGCCGGGTCGCTGCTGATCGAGGACTACCGTCCGCCCCGTGCGCGGTCGGGGCGGCAGTCGACGCCGGTTGGTCCGCTTATGGGCAATCTCGGCGGCCAAGGGCCCAGCCAGACGGCTGTCACGTGGGGTGAGTCGATGACCCTGTTCTGGCAGGAGAACACGACGGTCTTCTTCGGCGGCGTGCATATGGTGCATCGGGCGGGAAAGGAGTTGGCACTGGCCGAGGACGTCGCCGAGGCGTTGCAGGTCGACGTAAGGCGGCTGCCCATGCTCGAGGGGCGTCGGGCGACGTTGACCTGCCAGCAACTGGTGGCGCAGTTCGCCCGATCGGGCCAGGCGCGAGGCGATTTGTCTGTCGTGAATCAGGCGCGGAGCACCGACCTGCGTCGCATTGAGGCGAGCGGCAACACCCATTTGCAGGACGGTCCGTACTCGGTGATGGGCGACCGACTCACATACGACCGAGTCGCCGAGGCGGTCACCGTGCGAGGCACGGGGGATCTGGAGGCCCGTATCCTCGAGCAGGACGATCGCACCGGTCGACTGAGGCTGTTTCGGGGACCCGAGTTGACGTGGTACCGCGCGTCCAACCGCATTGAGGCTCCCCGAGCGGACGTTCTGGCCACGCCGTAGCGGCCGGCCTTGTCAGGTGGGGGGCGACGGTGCGCGGAACGGACCACCTGCCGCGGCGATTCTCTGACATACTATCAGGCTCACCAGAGCCACTGCGGCTCCGCAATAGAAGGGGATCTGATAGCCGTAGTGCTGCCAGAGCATCCCGCCCAACAGGGGCATGAGCACGGCGGCGATGTGGTTCATGGTCACGCCCATGGCCAGGCACTGTCGCCGGTCGTCCGGGTCGGCCACGCGGTTGAGGTACGACGGCAGCGCCAGCGCGAGCACGAACAGGACGTTGTCCACCACATAGAGGCTGTACAGCCACGTGCGGTATGGAATCAAGGCGTACAGCACGAACACCACCGCCAGCACGGGGTAGTACACCGATAGGACCGCTCTTTCGCCTACGCGGTCGATCAATCGTCCTACGGCCGGCGCAAGAACCAGATTGATTCCCAGGTTGATGAACATGAGGGTGGCGATGTGGTGCACCGGCGCGCCGTACTCGCGGACGAGGGCGAATGTGGCAAATGACAGGAAGATCTGCTTTCGCCAGCCTTCCAGGAAGGTGAGCAGATAGTAGAGGGCGTAGCGGCGTTTGAACGCCCAGGGCTTGACCACGCTGGGCGGCTTCAGGCCGGTGATCCGCGACGAGGCGATGGCTGCGACCAGCACGACGCATCCGCAGAGGACGAACAAGTGCCGCATGCCGACGTCTCCGATTGCCGGCAGGCGGCCCGAGGCCAACACCACAATACTTCCCAGACCCAAAAGGCTGCCCACCGCGCCGACCGCTCGCATCTGACCGAGTCGTTCGGCGGCGTGCCCGGTCCGGGCGAAGGCCAGAGTCATATTGGTCGAAAGCGGTATCCAGAGGTGGAAGCCCACACTCCAGATGACGGAGAATATGATCACGTCCTTGACGCTGTCGGCTGCGACATAACCGGTCAGGCCGATCCCGACCAGCAGCAGCAGAGCACCCGCCAGCGAGTGCTCGGCCATGCCGGCCAGCAGTCCGATCAACACAAACGAGGCGATGCCGCATGCCTCGCGGATGGCCTCGAGGTACCCCATCTGCCATGGTGTGACGTGGATGAGTTCCTGGAGGAAATTGGCGTTCATGGACATGTGGCCGGCCAGCCCGAAGTTCAAGCAAAGGATCGACATTCCCAGCATCCACAGGCCACGCTGGGCTGATTGCTTCTGGCTTGGGTCGGGCATAGTTCTGTTCGGCTCCAAAGGCCGGCGCCGGGCGACGTCTGTCGGTCGCGTGCCCGGGCTGCTTGGCCGGGGGTTTTCGCAGATTCTCGGGGCGCGTGCAACGTTTGGTGGATGCAGGTTTTCGAATCGGGCGACGCCGGTTCGAGCGTTGTTGCCCGCCGACGTGATGGGGTTGGGGCGACGATGCGGCCGGGCGGCAGCCGAGCGCTTGACCGGCGAGTAGGGGCTCGCTAAGCTATGGGGCTCGATGGCGGCGGCTGCCATCGGGCATGTAAGTAACCTTCGCAGAAGGAGTTGCATCCATGGCGATAAAAGTGGGCATTAACGGCTTCGGACGTATTGGGCGGCTGGCGCACCGTGCGATGATGGAGCGGAAAGGCGCATTTGAAGTGGTCGGGATCAACGATCTGGCCGATGCGGCCAGCCTGGCGCACCTGCTGAAGTACGACACGGTGCACGGCAAGTATCCCGGCACGATCACGCACGACGACAAGAGCATCACCGTTGACGGGCAGAAGATTCCGATATGGGCCGAGCGCGATCCGTCCAAATTGCCATGGGGCAAGGTCGGTGCGGAAGTGGTCCTCGAGAGCACGGGTGTGTTTACGGCCGTCGCGTCGCCCAAGGGCGGGTATGGGGACCACATCAAGGCCGGCGCCAAGGCCGTGCTGCTGTCGGCGCCGAGCAAGGACGACAAGGCCCTGCTGGCCGACAAGAGTAAGTGGGGCAACTCCGTGGTCCGCACGGTGGTGCTGGGCGTTAACGACGAAACCGTCAAGGCGGACGACAAGTTCATTTCGAACGCCAGTTGTACGACCA
>CBFCZG010000294.1:0-6136 GCA_965602375.1 uncultured Phycisphaerae bacterium
CATAGATGAGCCCACGCTCCAACAGGTGCTCGACCCACGGATTGGCCGGGTCTTCCAGCAGGCGGTTCTCAAACCACGACAGTCGACCCTCGAAGTACTCCGAGTCCACCAGGACGATATCCGGCCGCCCCGTGCCGGTGATGTCGATGAGTTTCACACGGTTCATTTCGCGGTGGGTCGGGGCGAAGACCATCCGCCGCCATGGCCCACTGAGCGGGCCATCGGCCGGGCAGAAATACACACACGGTCCCGAAACTACCTCCAAACGCCCGTCGGCATTCAGATCGCCGACGACGAGTCCTTCCTCCATATATCCGCGCTGCACCGTGAAGCGCCGCCAGGGCTTGCGCGCGTCGTCGCCTCGCTTGTAGATGAACACGCCCGGAGGTTCCTGGCCGCCATACTCGCCGGCCACCAGCTCCTGCTGTCCGTCGCCGTCGATGTCTACCAGCACCACGTCGTGCGAGCCGCCGACCGGGTTCTCGTCGATCGCGAATCGCTGCCACGGCTTGCTCAGGTCGGCGCCCGGCTTGTACCAGCCGATCGACCACCTGCGCGGTTTGGCGTCGGGGTATTGCTCGCCCGCCACCACCTCCAGCCGCCCGTCGCCGTCCACGTCGCCGACGGCCAAGCCGACGTGATAGATACCCTCGGCCACCACGCCCTGCTCGCCGGTGGCTGGACGATACCACAGCAGCGCACCCTCGCCGGCCATGAATACCTCGATGTGGCCGTCGCCGTCGACGTCGCCGACAGCCAGGCTGCCCAGGCCCTGAAGGTCGGCCACGGGCGGGGCGCCGTCGATGATCGTCATCTCCCAATGCCTGGAAACGTGACGCATGAGCTTCCCTTTCCGATCTTGGCGCTCGTCACCTCAGCGCGACTCGCGTACCTACGATTCCGGCTGTGCGCTGCGCACGATCAGCGCCGGGCCCGGCAGGCAGACCTCGATGCCGTGGTGCTGCGTGTCGGAGCGGAGCGTTAACCGGTTGGCGCCCTTCTTGAGTATGGCCGGCTCGAGCTCGATCACTGTGTAGATCAAGTCGTGTCGGCCTTGCCAGTCGGCCGTCTCCATCGCGCGCCCGTTGACGGTCAGCGGCCTGCCGACCGTGCCCTTGCCACCGTCCCAGACGTTGATGTGCAGTTGTGCACGCTCGATCCGTGTAGGGTCGTCATCCAGCGCGATCGTGCATGACTTCACTCGACCCGCGCGCGACCAGAATGGTCTGGGAAGGTCGTCGGAGTACACCAACTGCACCCGCGCCCGACGCTCGGGCATGGGCAGATGCTCCGTCGCACCGGTGACATAGGCCACGTCCGGCAAATCCTCAAAACGCACCACCGCTCGCACAGCCAAGTCCGAGGGCGCCGGAATCATCGAGAGGTCCCACGTCGCTTCGAACGGCGGCTCGTCGACAACGGCGATGACTCCGACCGACTCGAGGTCCTTGGTAAAGCCATGCCAGCCGTGGTCACAGCCGTCGCCGTTCTCATCGTAGCCCCGGTAACGTCCCCGGAATTCCACGGACGCGATCCTGTCGAGCCATGCGCGATCACATTGAAGTTTGAGAAGGATCGTCTCACCCGGTGCGGCGTGGGCGGTCACGCGGGCCTCGAACGCGTCCAGTCCTGCTTCACGCAACACCGCGTGCCCATCCTCCAGGTGCAGCCGAACGCACGCGGCCCGTATCAGGTAGTGTCCCCAGAAGGTCTCGCCCTTGTCGCACGCGAACTGGATCGTGTTCGTGCCTCGCACCAAGTCGTCGACCTTCAGCGGCACCGTCGGATAGGAGTATGTGCAGTTCTCATCAGCCGCTCCCACTTCGGGCAGGGCGTATGTGCTCTTCCCGTTAAGCGAGAAACGCTTGTTGGCCACGCCCGGGTGGCCGCCCCACAACTCGAGGTACAGTTCCGCCTCGCGGACATTCGAGAGATCTTCGTCCACCACCAGCTTCATCTCGCCGGTCTGTTTGGCCTCCCAACGATCGCTGTAGCGCCCGGTGGCCGTATCAGGCGAGTTGACGCGGAAGCGATTGCTCCCGTCCGAGTAGCAGAAGCTGCGGACGAACTGGCCGTGCGGCGTGGCACAGGACCACGCCAGCAATGGGCACAAGAACACCGGCAGATACCAGGCGATGCTCACCTTGGATGCCCACATGGAAGACTCCTCGCCGCTCAAGCGCGTACAGCCGGCTATATCAACCGACCACCATGCTGTCTAAGCTGTCGATCGTATCTTCGCAAACAGATCGCCAAACACGCCATCGCGGTTGACGTGTGTGGCCACGCGCATCAGATGACGGCGCCCGTCGCGGCTGTACGTGCACTGATCGGTGACGATCGGACTGGACACCAGCTCCGTCGAAAACCACCCGGCGTTGACCAGCCAGCCGATCGCCGCGATGTCCCACAGAACCTTCGACCATGCAAAGTGATCGTCGTGATAATCGCGAAAAATCCCGAACAGGTAGTCGCCGATCGCGCTGGTGCCCTGGACACAGACCTCCAGCTCGGCCAGCGTCGTGCGAAGCTGCTCAGCCACCAGGCAGCAGGGGATCTGCACCAAAGGCACGCCGCTGTCGAACAGCACGCGGGTGGCGTGAAGGTCCTGCCTGAAGTTGAACTCCTGCACGTCGTGCCAGGTGTGCGGGTGACCGCCCAGCCACACCACGACGATCCGCTCGACGATGCGCGGCTCGGTCAGAATGGCCGATGCTACGTTCGTCGGCGCCCCGATCGCCACGACGTATAGCGGGCCGTCGCGATCGGCCATGGCGCGCTGAATCAGATCTTGCACGGCCGGGCTGTCCACGGGCGTCTCGGCGCTCGCCATGAAGCTGCCCGACCCCTTATGCGCGAGTCCCTTGGCCTCGTGCCCCAGCCGGTCGAGCACGCGGACGATCTCCTCGTAGCTCTTCTGCATGCCGTCGCCCGGGCCGCTGGATCGGTTGTTGTGAAACGGGGCCGCGTAGATTGCTTCGACCCCCATGCTGGCCGGCGAAAGCATGGCATACGCGACCGCGAACTGATCGTCGATCTCGTTATACGTGTCGGTGTCCAGCACCATGGCAACCTTCGCCGCAGGCGGCTCCAGCCGCTCAAGCAGCACTGCGCTCGATGAAGTCACGCTCTTGCACATCGCACATCCTCGAACTGTGACCTTGCAGCCGCATCCCAGCGACCGCTGCCACCGACATCCTAGCCGGTCCGTCCGGTGGCAACCAGAGAGCCGTTATTCAGTCGGACGACTCGTCAGCCCCGAACTCGCGCCACGCCTCGAAGACGGCGCGGATGTTCGCCAGCGGCACCGGGCCTCGGAACGCCGCGTGACCGATGAGTCCTCCGCGTCGGCCCTCAAATACGCCGAGCACCTCGCGTACGTGGTCGCGCAGCTCGCCGGGCGTAGCGAACGGGATCAAACGCTGCCGATCCAAATCGGTCATGACGGCCAGCCGATTCGCCCGAATTGCGTCGGCGAGTTCCCGCAGGTTGTGGCAACTGAACTGCGGATTGACCACCTTCACGCCGATTTCGGCAAGGTCGGCCAGGATCGGCAGCGTGTATCCGTCCGTGTGAAACCACACGTCCAGCCCGAGTTCGGCGGCCACCTCGAAGCTCCGCCGGTATCGCGGCTTGAAAAACTCTCGCCACAACTGCGGCGAGATCATCAGGCCCTGCTGCGTACCCCAATCGTCGGACTGCACGACGGCGTCTGCTCCCGTGGCGGCGGCCCAGCGGATCTCGCCGATGTTGCGTTCCGTGATCCGGTCGGCCAGATCGGCCAGCCGCGGCTCGCCGGCTGCGAGATCCATCATGACGTTCTCGAAACCCCGCAGAAAATGCAGACGCTCGAACGTTCGAAAGAAACACTTGCGGACGTAATAGCGACGCTTCTGGCTGAGAGTTTCGGCACGATCCCGGCAGACCTGTTGGTCGTCCGAATCGTGCGGCGGCGGCGGGGGCAACTCGTACTCATCATAATCGGCCCAACTGGCGAGCGGTCGGTCGACGATGATTCCCTCGATGCCGTAGAACTCCTCGCGATGCGTGCAGCCCCACTCATCGGTCCAGGTGCGCCGCCACAGGCCATCGCGCCCAACGTAGCGGCCATCGCGAGACGGCAGCCGCTCGGGCGGGTCGCCGAAGTCGTTCGGAAACTCCCGCAACAGCCTCAAGGCCGCCTGCCCCAACCTGTAAAGCGGGTTGTCGCAGATGGCGTTGGTGACCGGCACGCGGTCGGGCCGTTCGAAGTTGAGCGCCGCCAGGACACGTTCTCGTGGCGTCATGCGGTCTGTGGACATACCAGCCATGTCCGCTGCGGACATAGGGGCATCCTTCGCTAGTCAAGGTATCGGCAAACCCGAAGGTTGTCACCGCTCGGGAAAGCGTACCGGGTCGAGCGGGTCGGTGCCGGCGGCACGCTCCTGCTCGTCCGCAAAGCCGTCGCCGTCGTCGTCTTCGTCGGCGTTGTCGCCCACGCCGTCACCATCGGTATCGCGCCATTCCTTCGGATCGCGCGGAAACGCATCCCACGGAATTGCGTCGGCCGTCGGTACGCCATCGCCGTCAATGTCGATCTCCTCGTGGTCCGGCTGACCGTTACCGTTGCGATCGTCGCCCTTGCCGTCGGCGTCCACGTCGGCGTCCAGGTTGTCGCCGATCCGGTCGCCGTCCACGTCCTCGGATTCCTCCCGTTCCAGCGGCCACGCATCGCGAGCATCGGGCACGCCGTCGTTGTCGTCGTCGGGGTCGAGGCGGTTCGGCTTGCCGTCGCCGTCAACATCCGGCTCGCCTCGCGGCGTAACCAGCAGCACCATATCGATGGTAAAGGCCGGCACGCTCACGGTCATCGGCCCGGGCTTGGCGTCGAAATGCCCCACAATGCTCGCGTCGCGCGGGTCGTACCAATAGCCCACACCCACCTTAGGTACATCCACGGTCACCTTGAGGCCTTCGACCTGCCCTCGATCGTGATCCCATCGATGCACTCCTTTGCGCGCACCTCCGCCCACACGGGCGCACTCCCGGCAGCGATGGTGATGCATGTACACCGCTGCCACCGTGTCCGAGCGCAGTCCGTATGCGTGCACCTCGTCGGCATGCTCGCCGATCTCGGGCACCTCGACCATCCGCACGTCCTTGTCGAGGCAAGCGGCAAACGACTGCATCGCGTGGATGTACTGTCGCTCCTGCGGCCCAATCCATAGGTTGATCTTGTGACCGTCCTTGGCGTACGACGTCTCCCAAAAAATAAACACCACCTCATTGAACAACCCCGTCCAGTTCCGCACACGCATCCGTCGCGCCGAGCCCGGATCCCACACGCTGCCCACACCCTCGCCCAAAGGCTCGGCGTAATCGTCGCGGTCGTTGCCCTGCTCGCCGAAGATGATCGGCTTGCCGTACCTCTTCTTGAACGGTGCGATCTTGCGCAACACCGCCACGTCGCTTCTGCGCTCGTCCTCGCTGTCGTACCAGTGCGGGGCTGTGACGTCGATGCCGTCAATGTCGGGCCTCTCCCAGCTTGTCGACACCGGCTTGCCGTACGGATCGATCGACTTGAGATAATCGATCATGACGCGGTACCACGCGTCACTGGCCTTCTGCTCGTTCAGCAGTTGCCAGAAGTCGACGTACGCGCCCCACCGGTCCACGCTGTACTTGATGATTCGCTTCGCCTTGGCCATGCAGTCGGTGTTGTCCGGCTCGGCGTTGCACGCCTTGGCAAAGCCGAAGATGCCGTAGAAGATGCGCATGTCGTACTTGCGCACCATCTCGAACATCTCATCGATCATGCGGGCCTCTTCCCAGCGGATGTGGTTCAGCCCCCGCCTTGATGAGTCGGCGGCCTCGGTGAACAGACTCAACGAGCAGTTGTTGGGCGAGAACCGGTACAGGTTGATGCCCGCTCGACTGTGGCGGCCAAAGTGGACGTCGAAGTTCTGCGGATTCATCGACGGGCCGCGGACGAACATCGCGCCGGGCGGCAGCTTGGGGCGCTTGCCCTCCGAGTCGAGCCGGTACGGTCCTTCCATCGCGCCGGAATCCAGGACCGACCCGTTGTGGTTGCCGTCGCCGATGCAGTCCTGAAAGCCGATCGGGAAGTACGGACTGCCGTCTTCGAAGACCCACCGAT
>CBFCZG010000295.1:0-6123 GCA_965602375.1 uncultured Phycisphaerae bacterium
GCCTTGACCGCGTCCTCCGCCTCCGCACACCGGTGCAGATCCGCGCTCAAGGCCTCGCAAACCATCCGGCGAACTCCCGGCTCGTCGTCCACAACCAGGATGTCAGCCTTGTACTCCGAGCTGCTCACGAATGACCCCTCGAGTACTCACGCAACGGCGCGGGCCCCCGAATCCCCGGTGGCGGCAACCACGCAGACAAATCTAGTATCGACCTTCACTTCCAGCCGGTTTAGGTCGCTATACGCGTCGCACGAACTCCTAAATGTGCCCCACTGAACCCGATAAGGTCGCACGTCAGACCGCCGCTTGCCCCACACCGGCCGCAATGCTCCAATACTCGCATGAGACCGTGTATCGGACTGACCTGTCAGTACTTGCTGAGAGAAACCGACGACAGGCGTACCCCCCATCTGGCCCTCAACGCCGCTTACTTCGACGCCGTGACCGCAGCCGGCGGGCTGCCCCTGCTCCTGCCCCACTGCCACGAGCCCGACCAGCTCGAAAAACTGCTGGATACCGTCGACGCCCTGATCTTTACCGGAGGACGCGACATCCTACCCGAGCGCCTCGGCCAGGCCCGCCATCCCAAGGCCGTGCTGATGCACCCGCGCCGCGATCGCTTCGAATTCGAGCTGTTCGCCCAAGCCGACCGACTGAACGTGCCCATCCTCGCCATCTGCCTGGGCTGCCAACTCGTCAACGTCGCTCGCGGCGGCACCATCCATCAACACCTCTACGACGCCCCACGGACCTGCCAGATAGACCACGGAAAGGCCGGAGACAGATCCACCCACCCCGTGAGCATCGAGCCCGACTGCCACCTCGCTCGCATCGTCCAGGCCGCCCGGGTCGAGGCCAACAGCTCGCATCACCAATCCGTCGATCGACCCGGACGCAACCTCCGCGTCGTCGCCCAGGCCCCCGACGGAGTCATCGAAGCAATTGAAGACCCTCACCGCCCCTTCCTCGTCGCCGTACAATGGCACCCCGAAGATATGCCGGACGACCCGGCACACATGGCCCTGTTCCGCGCACTGATCCATGCCGCCCAACGCCGCCAACGCTGACCCCGTCGTCCCTACCGACCTGCCACAGGCGGCCCCTGCGCAAGGCGCAGCCCGGCTGCGAGTCGTCCAACTGATTACCGAAATGGCACCAGCCGGGGCCGAGAAGGTCGTACACGATCTGGCCATCGGCCTGTCCGCCAAGGGACATAACGTCCACGTAGTCACGCTCCTGGACGCCCCCGGCGCCTCGGCAGCCCTGACCGACGCCTTGCCGCCTCACGGCGTCGACGTCACACACCTGGCGATGCGGTCCAAAGTCGATCTGCCGCGGCTGTCGGCACTGGCCGGCCTGCTCCGCCGATTCCGCCCCCACGTCCTTCACACCCATCTCTGGCACGCTGACCTGGCAGCCAAGGCCGTCCTGCCGGCTGTCTGGCGGCGGCGCCCCGTCCTGCTCAGCACCATCCACATCGCCGACCGCCGCCCCGTACACTGGCGATTCGCCATCGACCGCCTCACGCAGCCATGGGTCGACCAGACTGCCTTTGTCAGTCGGTCCGTGATGCACTTTTACCGCCGCCGCGTCGGACTCACTGCCCGCAAATGCGTGGTCGTGCCAAACGGCATCGATCTGGCCGCCTACCAGACCCTCCCCGATCGCCGCCAGTCCCGTGCCCCGTGGATTCCCACCTCCGCCGAGCCGGTAATCGGAACCATCGCCAGACTTGACCCCCAAAAGGGGCTGCCAGCGCTGCTTCACGCCTTCAGTAAGCTGACACGACGCTGGCCCCGAGCCGCGCTACTCATCGCAGGCGCGGGACCCGAGCGCGAGGCACTCGAACGTCTCGCGGTCAAACTGGGTATCGCCGATCGCATCCACATGCTGGGCTTCCAGCAGGACGTTCGACCCGTCCTGGCCGCGCTCGATGTGTTTGTCCTGCCGTCACGCTGGGAGGGGTTTGGGCTGGCCACGCTCGAGGCAATGGCCGCCGGACTTCCGGTCGTGGTCACCGACGTCCCGGGTAGCCGCGACCTGGTCCAGCACGAGCAGACCGGCCTGGTTGTCCCACGAAACGATTCTGACGCGCTTGCTCAGGCCGTTGCCCGTTGCCTCAGCCAAGCCGAACTCCGTGCACAACTGGGTCACCGAGCCCGCATCGCCGCCGGTCCCTTCAGTGTGCAGAAGATGGTCGATCGCTACGAGCAATTGTATCTTACCCTCACGCCTCGCCTTCCCCGACCGTAAACGTCGCATCAGCCACAGCGGCTCCTCCAGCAGCCTCCGCGCCAACCCCCACGCCAGTTACCCCCGATGTCTTGCACCCCAAGAGTTCGTCCCCCTGCGCGCCCACCCCGGTAACCAGCCACCACCCCAAATGCTGACGGAATCCCGTCTCCGCAAACGCCCTTGCTGATGCCCAAGGACTCGACCGGCCTGCGAGTCTACACCTGACCTCCGGCACCGCAGCAAGTTCTTGCCCTCCCCCGCAAGCATTACCGTCCGCAAACCCGCCCCCGACATAGACTTTGCAGCACAACTACGATCCTCACACTCTTGTTTAATGCGACGTCCGAAAAAATTTTTGACAAAATCTTGTTTTCCCCGTTGCACGTTGGGGGGGTATGTGGTAGATTATGTGGCAGAAGGGCGAGATGTGGGGAACACTTCCCAAGTATCGCCGTCCCTTCGAAGTTACAGATGCTTTTTACAGGCTCTTACGAACACACGATCGATGCAAAGAATCGGCTGGCCATCCCATCGGCAATCCGCAGTGAACTCGATCCCGAGACCGATGGCACACGGTTCTATGTCCTGCCGGGCATCCGGCCCGGCACGCTCGCGATCTACCCGGCCCGCCAGTTCGACCGACTGGCCGACCGACGCTCGGCCGAGCCGATCCCCGACGAGGATGAACTGACGTATGATCAGATCACCTTCTCCATGGCGTCGCCGCCGCTTGAACCCGACAAACAAGGGCGCATCCTTCTGCCTGAAAAGCCTTTGCGAATGGCCGGCATCGGTAAGCAGGTCGTCATCATCGGCGTTCGCAATCACCTGGAGCTCTGGAACAAGTCCGACTACGACCGGTTCCTGGCTGATAACTGGGGCCGCTATGCCGAAATTCAGTTGCGAGCTCGCCGGGCCATCAAGCAGGGCAGCCAGGATGTCAGCTCGTAAAACGCACATTGAGTTCCGTCGCGTCGGCGACTGTAGGACGCGCCGGCGCGATCGCATATAGCAGGGCATCAAAGTCCAGGCCCACATGGATGGGCATATAGTCGAAGCCGTCCTCGTTGGTTGAGCGAAGGGAAGCGTCTCATGATGACGGCCCCACGGTTTGAAGCAGTGTCGTTGACGCGAAGTCGCCGAGCGGTGCCAGCGATCAAGGAGGTGCTGGCCCAACTCGAGGCGGGCGATAGGCGAGGTCTTGACGACGCATCACTGCCTGCCCGTCTTCAGGAGTTGGAGGCGCGGGCCCGCAGCCTCCGACACCGGGGTGGACCGTTTGCGTCGGTCCGCCTGAGCCCCGCGGCCCAAGCGATCGCAACGGCGCTTAAAGGCAAACCGTGCAGCGGGCTGGGCACCGCCACGGAGGGCGTGCACCAGCCCCAGCCCATTAGACAGTAGTAGAAGCCGACCCAGCAGTCAACTTACAGTGTCGCAGGCGCGCCGCTCACCGACCGCGGAGCGCCGTAGCCCAAGCCGGCAGGCGTATGTCGAGCCCGATCGATCACGGACACATTCCGGTGCTCGTACCAGAGGTGATCGAAGGGCTGAAGCCCGGATCGGCCGTCGCGATTCTTGACTGCACCATCGGTCGAGGCGGCCACGCAGTCGAACTGCTCGAACGGGCCGGACCCCAGACGCGGCTGCTCGGCCTGGACCTCGACGAGCAAAACCTGCACGCGGTCGGCGAGCGCCTTGCCACCTACGGCGAGCGCGTGCAGTTGCTGCAAACCAGCTTCGCCCGGCTCGACGAGGCCCTCGCGCAAGTAGGACTCCCTCAGGTCGACATCATCTTCGCCGACCTGGGACTCAGCTCCAACCAGATCGCCGACGCCAGCCGTGGGTTCTCGTTCGACGCCGAAGGCCCGCTGGACATGAGGCTCGACACCACGCAGCCCACTACCGCAGCCGAGCTGGTCAATGCGCTGCCGGAGCGAGAACTGGCCGACCTACTTTGGCAGTACGGGCAGGAGCGTTTCAGCCGCAGAATTGCCAAACGCATATGCCAAGTGCGTCATCATGGGCGAATCATCACCACGTCGGCGCTGGCCAAGGCGGTCTGCTCGGCCGTCAAGGTCGACCCAGCCAGCCGACGCAGCCGGATTCACCCGGCCACGCGGACGTTCCTGGCGTTGCGCATCGCCGTCAACCGCGAACTGGAGAACCTCGAATCGATGCTCGCCAAGGCCCCCGAGTATCTCAAGCCTGGTGGGCGAGTCGGTGTCATCAGCTTTCACAGTCTGGAGGATGGGCTGGTCAAGCGCGATTTCCGCCAACGCAAGAAGGAGGGAATCTACCGGGTTCTGACTCCTCGGCCCGTCACGCCGGGGCAGTTGGAGCGCCGCGCCAACCCCCGTTCGCGCAGTGCAAAACTGCGTGTGGCGGAACGCACCGATCAGCCGATGAGTAAGATGGGAGATCTTGGCAGTGCAGGGAAGGCGAGGGGCTCATGACTCGCGAGACAAAGATCGGTTTGCTGGTCGGAATGGGGTTCATCATTCTCTTTGGGATCATCCTCAGTGAGGCAGGTTCCCGACGGCGCGCCATGATCGCGCCACAGTACGCCGCCACGGGCAGCATCGGCGATTCGGCGCCACGGACAGAGCTGGCTTTCCTCGCTCAGGATTCGTTTACTCCCATCAGCCAGGCAGACCAAGCGCCCCATACAACGTCTGATCAGACCGTTCTGGCTCGGCGATCCATACCCGACGCCTCAGCAGCTCGACCGTTGGCCGCCAGTCCATCCGTTCGCCCGGCCCCCGGTCCCGCGGTCGAGCTTGCCCCACCGCCGCAAAGCGAGACGGTGGCCGTCCTGAAGCCCGCTCCCCAGGCCGAACAACCCGCACCCACACCCGACGAGCCCGTCATCCCCCCTGCCCAGCCGGCCCCCACCATGGCCCTCTACGTGGTCAAGAAAAACGACAACCTTACGAAGATCGCCCGCCACGTCTTAGGCAGCGCCTCGCCTGAAGCGATCCAGGCAATCTATGAAGCGAACCGCGAAGACCTAAACAACATCAACCACCTACGCGTCGGCCAGCAACTGCGGATACCCAGGTCACTCGGCACCGATGCCCAGGCTCGGCCAACCCCCAGCAAGCATGCCGCCGATACCCGCTCCGAGCCGGCCTACAGGTGGTATCAGGTCAGACAGAAAGACACGTGGTCGTCCATCGCCCGGAGCCAACTGGGCGACCGGACACGCTGGCGCGAGTTGTACGAACTGAACCGCGGCAAGTTTCCCAACCCAAACCGAATCCGGCCCGGCGTCCGCGTCAAGCTTCCGGCTGACGCGTCAGGCTGAGCCGGCCTCGAGCCGCCGACACAGCGGTGATCCAATGACGCTGACGCGCGGAGCCGCACTCTTGGCCATTCTGACGCTGACGGGCATTGCCGCGGTCGCACTGCGGAGCCAGACGACCTCCGCCGCGTGGCGCATCCAGCGATTGCAGCAGCGGCAGGTGATCCTGCGACACGAGCTATGGACTGCCCAGGCCGAGTTGGCCGACGTGGCCGCGCCAAGTCGCCTTCGCCAGCGCGTGCTCCAGATGCAACTGGCCATCAGGCCTCCCGAGCCGGAGCGAGACGGCGAGGTCGTCGCAGATGCCAACCGCCGGAGTCGGTCGCCGGCCGAGCCCTAACTAGAACAACCCGACTGCGGACCGGATGACCTCCGGCCCCGGCAGTCTTCACCGTGTCGCGCGCGGGAGGGTCCCGCCGAGGCAAAGGTGCTGTGATGCCCGCTCCTGTAACCCAACTGCGAACAACCGCCGGCAGCATCATGCTGGTAGCGCTGTGCGTAGTCCTGGCAGGGCTTGCAGCTCGCGTGGGATACATCCAGCAACGAATGGCGCCGCGCCTGGCCAGCCACGCCGATCGTCAGTACCG
>CBFCZG010000296.1:0-6054 GCA_965602375.1 uncultured Phycisphaerae bacterium
GTGCGCTTTCGACAAGACGCTTACCAGCGCCGCCTGCCCCACCGGCAGCGGCTGCAACCGCGGCTACTTCGGCGGCCTGTGCCAGAAGGAGTGCACCCTCGCCGGCGCCACCGACTGCCGCAACCACAGCGCCGACTTCACAAGAGTCCGGAGCAGGTGCGTCGGTCAGCCAACTGACGATGGACGAGTTCGACTTCAGCTTCTTGCCTGCGTCGGACTTCGTCTTTGCGATTGTCAGTGATACGCATGCCAATCAGCACGCGGGGCCATGGGATTACTACGACAAGTGCTACACGCAAGACCTACAGCCACTGCCCTATTTCAAGAGACCTGACCTAAACAACGCCCGAACGCAGAAGGCGTACGACCAACTGAACGCCAACACGCCGGACTTCGTGCTGCACCTCGGCGACCTCACCTCGGCGCACCCGCAACGCCCCGGCTGGGACAAGGAGATCGCCCATGCGCAGCAGCTGCTGGCCAGGCTGACCGTGCCGTATCACCTCGTGCCCGGCAACCACGACATCGGCAATAAGCGATCCCTCCCCAAGCCGAAATGGTCACCCAAGGTCGGCGATCCGGACAAGTCGTTCCATATCTCGGACGAGAACATCGAGCTGTACAAGAAGGCGTTCGGCAAGCCGTTCTACGCATTTCAGAACAAGGGGTCTCTGTTCATCGTCCTGACCGACTCCTTGTTCAACAGCGGCTTGGACCTCGAAGCCAGGCAGTGGGCATTCCTGGAAGACACCCTGGCCACCCATCGCCGGTCCGTCACCAACATCTTCCTGGCGATGCACTGCCTGCCCTATTGGAACACTCCCGCCGACCGCGGGCTCAACAACTACGAGGTCATCGACGAGCCCGGACGCTCGCGACTACTGGAGTTGTGTCGACGCTACAAGGTACGAGCCGTCTTCACCGGCCACACTCATCACGAAGTGCTGAACCGACACAACGAGATGCCCATCATCACGACCCCGTCGACAACGTTTGCGCGCGACTCCTGGCAGATCTATCGGGGCCGATCCGGCTCGCGGAACTCTGCCAGGTGCAGCTATTACTTCGTCCGAGTTCGGCAGGACAAGATCGTGCGGAATCTCGTGCGTACCGTCGAGTTGCTGCCGGACGTCGTGCCGTTACAGCGCGATAACCCGTTTGCCCCGAAGCGGCTCATGCCGCTACAGACCCAGGATGCAACACCCACCCGACTGGCGATCACCGTGCCGATCATCGGCCAAGCGGCCGCACCGGGTCAGCCCGAGCGCGTGCTGGCCGAGCAGGAACGTGTCCCACGCGGCAAGCTCAAACCCGCGCAGGAGCGACGCTTTGCATGGCAGTCGGCCGGTCCCGAGGGCCAGCGCGAGCAGTGGCTCCAGATTGAACTGGCACAGACCGAAACGGTCAGCCGAATCGTTGTCCATCCCGGACAAGCAGGCTTAACCAGGCCATGTGACCTGCTGATCAGTACCGACGGACACGACTGGCACCGCATCTCGCAATTGGAGCCCACGCGCGAGGGCGATGCGATCGGGGTCGACGCGACGGCCGCACGCGGGGGTTTTGTCAAGCTCCAGTTCGCCGCGGCACGAAGGCCGGTCACGATCTGCCAGGTTGAGGTCTTCAACGACGGCGGTACGGACGTGGCGGGCGATCGCTACTGGACCAAGGCGACCGCGTCGTCGGCCAATGCGCGGCACGATAACGTAAAGAACACGTATGGCTTCGCGCATGCGTTTGACCTGAACCCCCGAATCGTCCGTATCGATGACCGGGCAACAGCCTGGCAGACGGTTTCGCCGTTGCCGGACGTCTTCGGGCTTTCGCCTTGGGCTGCCGAGACGGTGAACCTGGCCGCCGCAAACGCGCAACAGGTCTGCGTCGCCGTCTCCTCGCACCATCGTGCCACCCCCGATGCGGGCAGGCCTCGCGCGTTCGCCGAGTATTGCCGCTTTCTGGCAGAGTGTCTCGGCGCCGCCACACTGTGGGAGGTCGACACGCCCGACAACACCTTCACGATCGCGGCCGAGCAGATTCGAAAGGCTATACCCGATGCCCGCTTTGTCAGCCGACAGAGCCGACCGGACTGCGCCTACCGAGCCGTGCCATACGAAGGTCAACCGCCCACCGCGTCGTCGCCTACGCTACTGATGTTCCCGCCCTTCGGATCAGCGCGCAACTCGGCGCCGGCCAAGCAACTCATCCGTCACTTTGTAGCGTGCATGCAGGACGAGAACGTCGTGCCCTGCTTCTCGCTCAGGCCGGAGGACGGGCTTCTCGATCATCGGGACGATCCGATGCACGCCTATTATGCGTTGCGGACGTTGGCCACGGCCTTTGCCGACGCCAAACCCGCCAAGCCGCCGTGCGAACCCGTAGATGGCGTCAGGACCGCTGGTTTCAACAGCCCCCACGGCAAGCTGATCGCAGTCGATGCTCCCAAACCGTGTCAACTGACGCTGGCAACGAAGGTCGCATTCAGTCGAGCGTCCATCATCGACCCGCTGACGGCCACAACCCGCCGGCTCGTGACAGCAGAGAAGACGATCCCGAACTTGCTGCTGCCGGACTACCCGGTCGTCATCCGGTTGCAGCAGTGCGCTTGATCCGGGAACGTCCCCACATCAACTACAGCGCAGCCGCCTACTCCGCGACGTTCTTGACCCGCTTGATGACCTCTGCCGCTAACCAGGTCAGCGTGTACGGCTCGGTCTCAGGCACGACTCGGTCCGGATACTTCATCCATGTTTGCACGATGTAGCGCTTCGGAGAGCCGCCGGCTGCGCGATAGGCGTCCACGTACGCCAGTGTATCCTTGCAGAATCGCTCGCCCGACTCCTTGGCGCCGGCCTCACAGTTGACGATCAGATTGAAGTCCAGTCCCTGACTTTCCACGTACCGCTCCAAATCGATGATGCGCCGCATCCAGTTGACCTGCCCCGGATCCTTCAGCGTATTTGAGGAGCGCTCGCCGATCGCATAGTCGTAAGGGTTGTCCACCGTCACAGCCACGAGCGGCAGGTTCTCGGCCTTTGCCTGCGGAACGATGGTGGAGACCACGTCGAAGTAATCGCCCCAGTCCTGGCGGTTCTCGTACCGACCATGGTAGGACAGCCCACCCTTGTACCCCCAGTTGGGGAAGTTGGTCAGCGCGAAGCATTGGATGCCCGGATACTCCTGACGCACCACCGCCATGAAGCTCATCAGCTGATCTGCGCACGGCTGGATCTCGGCAAAGCCCTGCCATTTGAGGCGTTTCCCAAAATCGAAGCGGTGGCTGCCCGTAGCCAATAAGCGGCGCACCGGTCCGTCCATGTCGAGGAAGTGCACCGTGCCACCGGCCTCGTGAACCTTCCTCACCGCACGCAGCGCGATCTCGGCCGACTTTTGCCCATTACTCTCGTCGACCGGAAGCTGACCCATCGTACCACCACACTCGATGGACAGCTTCAGGCCGGTTTCATTGAGCATCTTGACCAGGCGCGTCAGTTCATCTTCGGTCAGGATGTGCGAGCGACCACGGGCCAGCGCGCCAATATACACCTTGATACCGTCGAGGTGCTTCTTGACGAACTTCCAGTCGGCGCCCTCATCGACCAGTTCGTGCAGGTTGCGATGGCAAAGCCAGACTTCCGGCTCGGCCTCGGCTGGCGCTGCATTGACAGCCCGGGGCTTCGTTACAGCGACCTCGCGGATTTGCTCGGTTGACAGTCGACCGGCATCACCAAGACAGCGAGTCCTCAGCGTGTCCAGGTCGGCGGCCATCAGGTAGATCTTCCCCCGCCAAGCAATCTCTTGGCCCGGATCAAGGGTCGATGGCCAACGTGGCGAAGAATGCAGGCAGGGAATGCTTGTGTTGGTTGCAATCTCGACCGCATCCTTCCACGACATGCCGATCAGGTGTTTGCCATCGCCGCTGACCCGTGCGATGACGCCCTGATCAGCCAACTGATCGACGAACCACCAGCCGTCCTTGTGCTCGCGCGGTCCGCGATAGTCGCCCGTGCCCTTCACCGACATCCGCAGCCACGGCGGGCGGCCCTTCTGCTTCGCCGTCGGTGTCGTCGACGACAGACTGACGGGCTTTCCGTCGATCCAGGTGTATATGGGCGACGCGTCATGTTTGTGCCCGAATTCGGACGAGCCGGCCAGCGACAGGCACATCGGTGCCGCGACGTGCTCCATCCGCTTGGCCGAGTTGTTCTTCACGCGAAACTCGACGTAAACCTCGTCGCGATAAGGCCTGGCCCGTCCGCCAAACTGAAGCCCGTCGGGTGTTTCGTGCCGATACGATATCTCGCCGGTGGCCGGGTCCTGCCGCCACTGGGGAAATGGCTTGAATTGCAGGGCCGCCGGCATGTCGCGCCGACCGTGGTCGATGAAGAGCAACTCCTTGCCTCGATGAAGCGTCTCCGGCAGCCGCATGAGTACAGGGTTCTTCATCCAGGGCGCGCGGAGTTCAAAGGCCAGCTTGCCTGTCGACCCGTCGACTCCCCGCAACTCGATGCGGGAATCAGTCGTCTGGGCCCGCTTCTGCTTGGGCTCAAGAGCCAGTCGATCTGCTCGGTACCGATCGATGAAATCGCCCAGACCGCCCTTGGCGAAATACACCCGGCTGACGGTCGTGCTCGCCTGACCCGGACCGATCGAACCGAAGTTCGGAGCCGAGTGGATGCAACATCGATCCAGGTTATCGAACAGGAACAGCGAGTCACAGCTCGTCGCCGCCATGTACGCGCCTGGCGGATCGGAAAGCGTCACAATCCACGAATCGTCGGTTCGGTTCGGGCTGGTTGCGCCGAAATGGTTTACGAACGGCGGCGCGTCATCGAACGCGACTTTCTCGTGCAGGTAGAACCCGACCGTCGTCATGTGCCCCTGAATGCGGACGGTCTTGCTCATGCACAGCGGCCGCCCGTGGGCCGACATGTACGTCCGCTTGAGATGCCAGTCCTTGAATTGTGGTGCGTTTACCGGATTGACGCAGTTAAACGCAAAAACGTCGCGCCAGGAGGCGTCCGTCAGATTCTCGATAGTCATCTCGACATCGACATAGTCAATCGCTGGAACCAGCCTGACCGAATAGCGAACCCGGCCCTCTGTCGTCCAGGTCGTACGAACCACGCCGTCTGCGTCGGGACCTTCCCATCGGATGTCGACCTCCGGAAAATTGAGAATGTTGTTGGACTCATGTGAGGAAAGCTGGTGCGCACAGCCGATGGTTTCCGGCATGCCCAGTGCAAAGACCTGACCATCCAGCAGCGGCACCGCCGCCGTGCAGGTCATCTTGCCCTGGTTGGGTTTCAGTACGATTCGCGACGCCTCGGCCGCTGCTTCAGCGCCCACCGCAGCAATCACCATTGCTCCTGCCAGTACACGTGACAACAGTCTGCTGAAGTACATGGTTGCTCTCCGTGAATGGTCAACGCTCGTCCCAGCCTCAAACCTCGTGATACACCACCCATACAGCCGCAGCACCGCGACACCGGTGTCGGGTATGAGAGCTTACCCTACCGGAATTCAGTCTGCAATAATCCTGCATCATGCCGTGTCGGATGGCGTAGCAAACTCCCTCCGTGTCGGCCGGCCCGCTGTGGACGTCTCGGTTCGAGCCTCGCCGCGTCTCACGCGTGCATCAGGTCGACTCGTCCGATACGATATGCAGCCCCGTCACGCCGAGCCGGCCGTCAGACCGGCGTTGGACCGGCCTTGGAGACGCAAAAATGACCGATTCACCTCAGCCGACACAGAGCAACGTCCAGCGTCTAAGACGTTGGCACTCGCACTGGATCTGGGATTACGGCGACGGACGCGACAAGAACGCCTACTACTGTTTCCGCCGGTCATTCGACGTGGAAGACTTTGCGCAAGTTCATCGCCTATTCATCACGGCCGACACACGCTACCAGTTGTACGTCAATGGCGCGTTCGTTGGGCGTGGGGCGCCGCAGTCCCAGCCTTATTTCCAGTACTACGACGAATACGAGCTTGACGGACATCTGGTGGCCGGCACAAATTGCGTTGCGGTCATCGTTAACCACGTCGGCGATCAGC
>CBFCZG010000297.1:0-6046 GCA_965602375.1 uncultured Phycisphaerae bacterium
GGCGGTCTCTACGACGGCGAGTTCAACCGCGTCGTGCCGCTGCCGGGTCGCGATCGCCCGAGTCTCTGCGCCGAGGCCCGCGATGTGTTGGGTGAGGGTGTCGATCAGATTATCGTCTGGGACAAGCAGCAGATGTTTGTCTACGGGCCATCGCGTCTTCCCGGCAATGCAGGGCGCTACCGACCGATTCGCCCCCGCGCCAACCAGAGCAACTACATGGTCTACTACTCGCTTCCGCCGGGCGCCGGGCCGGCGGCCGAGTGACGAGCCGAGGACTGAGCACCCACGGGGCCGGCACGACCGCCCAGCCGAGAGGTTCGTAATGGTCACGCGACAATTCCAGCGGCCCGACTGGCTCAAGCGCGGGCAGGTCTTCTGGGGAGGGCACCTCCACGAGCCCATCTATTTCTATCGTCTGCTGGCTGATACGCAGACGCGAGGCGAGTGGACGCGAGGTCGCAAGCTGGCGGGGGTCGATCCCAGTGCTCCCTGGTTGGTGCAGTGGTACGACCTCTGTCGCAGCCCCGCACTGCTGGATGAACTGGCGGAACTGGGCGTCAACTGCCTCTACCTGAATTTCTTCAAGGGCTTCGGCATGGAATATGAGGCGGCTGAGATGCACCGAACCGCCAGCCTCGTCGCCCAGTGTGCCCAACGCGCAATTCGCACCGTACTTTACGTCCAGCCCTCCAATTTCTTCGACAAGACATTACTGGCCGAGCAACCCCAGGCCCGCGAGTGGCTGGCCCGCGATGCGGCCGGCAACGTGATCCACTACGGGGCGGGCGACTTCAGACCCGTGGCGTGTCTGCACCATCCGCAGTGGCTCGAGCATGTATGCCAAACCGCACAAGCCGCTGCCGAGACCGGAGCCGACGGTGTCCTGCTCGACAATATCAATCACAACCAGTGCTGTTGCGATGTGTCGCAGGAGGCCTATCGAACGTTTGCCGACGACCCATCGGCCGATCTGGCCGCCGACGCGGGTACCTCGTTGACGACCCGGTTCCGCATCGAGACGACAATGCACCTCGTCCAGACGGTGGCCAACACGGTGAAAGCCGTCAACCCCCAGTGCGCGGTCATGACCAATCCAGCCTGGCCGCGGGCGCAGAACGTCCAGGCCGCGGGCGTCGACATCGTGCGACTCGCCTCAGCCACCGACGCGTTCTTCATCGAGAACAAGTGCTTCCCGCGCATGGAGAGCGCGACGCTGATCGGGTCCTCCTACGCCTACCGGATGGCCGACGCTACCGGCTCGCTTGCGGTGCTGTCGGCCTGGATGCCCGACATGTCGCTGCCCGAGCAGCCCTATCCGCTCCGCCGATATCTGCTCGAACCGCTGGCGTTCGGTGGCCACGTCATGTGTCCGCCATGGGCGCTGCGCCCTCTGGACGAGCGTGCAACGGGGCAACACCGTCCCCAGGACGTTTACCTGCATCACGCGCCCGTCGGCGAGGCGCTGGCGACGTGCTATCGTTTCGGACACTCGGTCGGTCCCCTGCTGACAGACGCCAAACCCTGGGCGCGCGTGGCCGTGGTGCACCCAACCGAATGGTTTACGCAGGATTTCGACGCGGCGATGGCGTGCATGTTGAGCATCGACGCCGTTCTGACAGCGGAGCACGTACCATACCGCCTTGTGACGGGCGACACCTTGGATGACGACGAGTTTGATGTAGCCATCGTGGCCCAAGCGGCCGAGCTTGCCTCCTCGACCCGGGAAGTGATCGATCGCTTCTCCGCCGCCAAAGCGGTCCTCACGTTCCCCCGCGAACTGCACGGCTCCTTGCACGGCGCGCCGGCGGCTACGGTATCGGCCGATGCCCGCGCGTGGGCTGCGAAGCTGCGAAACGCCCATCCCTCTGTCGCGCCGTACCGCGTGGCGGCGCCGCCGTGGGTGGTCAGTTTCCCCCTTATCTGCCGGGAAGGACGGCTGCTGTCGCTGCTGAATTACTCCGATGTCCCAACGACGGTCACCATTCTCAATGTCCGGCGATCTCTTTGGCCGATCAAGAAGTTGTCCTTCCGCACCCTCGACGGCGAGTGGCAGGAAATCACCGGCCAGACCCACGCCGACTCGATCCGGTTTGAACTGCCCGACTGGCAGGTCTATGCTCTATGCTGGTTCGATCTTTCCACGGCCTGACCGGCCAAGCTGGCTTACCGGGAGCAACGTATGAAAGCGGCCGTCCAAGTAGCGGATCGAAACGTTAAGTTTCTCGACGTCGACGAGCCTTCGCCCGGCAGAGGGCAGGTTCTGGTCCGATCGCTGGGAACCAGCATTTGCGGCTCCGATCAGCACGTGTTCAAGGGCGAGTTCGCCGGACGCGTCCGGTACCCGCACATCGGCGGGCACGAGTTCTTCGGACGCGTCGAGAAGGTCGGCGACGGTGTCGAGTCGTTGGCGGTGGGCGATCGCGTGGCTGTTGATCCGCTGATCTGGTGCAATCGCTGCCGAGCCTGTCTGGAGGGTTGCTATTCAGCCTGCTCCACGCTCAAGCTGCTGGGAATCGATCTCGCCGGCGGGTACGCAGAGCTGGTGTGTGCCGACCAGGAGAAGTGCTTCAAGCTGCCCGACTCGATTCCGGACGAGCACGGACCGCTGGTCGAGCTGTACTCGGTGGCCGTCCACGTCACGCGTCGAACCCGGGTCGACCCGGGCGATTGCGTCGTGATTCTCGGCTCGGGCAAGGTCGGTATGGCCATCCTGGATGTGATCAAGGAAACCGCCGCCTTGACCGTCGCCATTGTGGACATCATCGACGCCAGGCTGGAACGAGCCCGCAGGATCCATGACCAGGTCGAGCTGATCAACGCGTGCGACGTCGACCCCGTCCAGCGGGTCATGGAACTCACTGACGGGCGGGGGGCTGAGCGGGTCATCGAGGTCGTCGGCCACTACGATCCCGTGCCCGGGCGCGACGAACCCATGGTCCAGGCAGTCAAGATGCTTCGTTCAGCCGGTCGCCTGGTAGCGGTCGGTCAGGCCGACGAGCCGGCGCAATTGATGAGCAAGCTGTTCGTCTGGAAGGAGGCTGAACTGATTGCCAGCCGCGTCAACCGCGGCGAGTTCCCCCGCGCCATCGATCTGATGGAGCGCCGACGGGTCAACCCCGACGTGCTGGTCACCGACCGCATACCGATCTCCGAGGCGCAACAGGCATACGAGATGCTCGAGCGCCACCGCGATCGACATGTCAAGATCGTGATGGAGCCGGGACGGTAATCGCGCGGCCCGGAACGCTCGCGTCACTCTGTGGCCGCACCCGCCAGTTCAGCTTGCTTCTGCGGTTCGGTGTCCTCGTCGCCGTTGTCGCCCCGCTCCTGACGCCACCAGCGGTCGAGCACCCGATTGACTTGGCACGGAGGCGTATCGCGAGACCAACGTGCGAAGAAGTCGACGTCGCCGCTGCTTGGCTGCCGCCTCGGCAGATCGATCAATGTCCGCAACGGCATCAAAACGCTGTCGCCCACGACAAAGCCCTCGCCGGGTCGAAGGATCGGCAGCATCCGCATGAGGCTCGAGAACTGATCGCTCACCACGCGCAGGATGTAGTCCTGGTCGTCGGGATTGTTCATGCGCATGACGATCATGTTGTTACACTGACTCAGCACCGTCTCCGACAACTCCGAAGGCCTCTGCGAGACCACCACCGCACTGACACCGTACTTGCGACCCTCCTTCGCCACACGCTCCACCGCCTCGCAGGCAAAATGCGACGAGTCGGGAACACGCGGGATGTAGTTGTGTGCCTCTTCGTACGCCAGCACCACAGGGTGCCGCTGCGCCTCATTGCACCAGAAGTTGAAGTCGAAGACCATCCGCGTCAGGACGGCCACGCAAATGTCGACGACCTCGAAGGGAATGCCCGACAGATCCACAATCACCAAATTCGCCTGAGGCTCGGTACGGCCCGTCATCAGTTCGATCAGACGTCCGACCACGTGCGACAGTTCGGCCGGAGAACGCTCCTTGTTGATAAGGTCCCAGAAATAGGGCGACCGCTTGGCCTGTTCCATCGGCCTGAGCATGAAATCGAACCGCCGGTCGTTGCGTCGGGTCTCGATCTGGGTGATCAAGCCTTGAATCTTATTGTTGAAGTGCTGATGCGGCACCTCACCTTCGCATTGCCCTGATTGAAGCGACATCGCCTCGACCACATCAACTGATCCTGCTCAGCCGGCTCGAGGGAGCGCTCCGCCAGCTTGACGAAGGCCAGCCGCTCGGTGTTGATCACGTATCGCGCCTCGTTGAAGTTGCTCGCCACGTCCAGCAGCCGTTCGAGCGAGAAGTAGATCGGCGTATCGATGCTGAAAACCTCCGACAGACCGAGATCCTCCGCGGCTTCCCCCTTCAGGCGTTGCAGTGCCATCTTCAAGAACGCCACCTGACTGCTGGCCGCCTTTTCATCCGCATGGTCGACGAAGATCCGCTCCAACTCCGAATAGCGCAGCATCCAGTAAGGCAGCACCAGGTCGTGCTCGCCCAGATAGACGACGTTGCGATCCATCTCGCCGTCCTCGTCACTGAACGCCGCTGCGTACTCGCCATGCAGATCGAACAGAATGACTTGAGCGTTGTTCAGCTCCATCGTCTCCTGGAGGATCTTGGCGATCGTGCAACTCTTGCCCGACCCGCTGTTGCCGAGAATGGCGGCGTGCTTGCTGAAAAACTCCTTGCCCAGCACGCGAACCTCGAAATCCGGGTTCAGGGCGAAGTGCCCCAGCGGAAACGATGCCGGGTGGTCCGAGCCGGACAGCAGTTGATCGAAGCTGCCGAAGATCAACTCGAAGTCCTTCTGAATCGCCAGCCAAACGTCGTCGCCGATTACCGGATACTCGTTCACCCCACGCGTGAACCGCCGGTTTTGAATCGTGCCCAGAAGCATGACCGACATGATCATCTCGGGCTCCACATCCGTTGTCGTGACGTCCTGGCGACCGACACGCGTGACGAAACCGATCAGCGTCTTGTCGTCCATGGGGATCGTGATGTACGACCCGATTCGACCCAGGCGGTACGTCTGCCCGTCATGCTCGATCGATGTCTCGTCTGTGGTCAGCAACACTTCAATGCCGTCACCGTCGACGGCGATCACGTTTCCAATCTTCAGCGGATGCATAGTGCAGGCGCCTCCTTTATCGGACCGGCTGCGAAAGGCCGGCTTTCGTCTGTCTTTGCTGTGTTCTATCGAACTGGCGGGCCTGCAAGAGCAGTAAGAAGTGAAGGCGGAACAGACAAGGGTCGGTTATGGGGCGTGACCGACCCCGGCAACCTCCCATCTGCGACGGGGCACCGCCGTGCCCCGCTTCACGTCCCCATCAGCCCGCTCTTGCGCTCAGGATCGTCGACGGGACGTAGGCGACCCCCGGCGCCCCCCAAGCGTTCGCGCGTTGGCCCACCGCAGTAGCGCCAGGGGCCCGGCGAAGCGCGATTCGACGAACTCCTGCGCCTGCTCCGGCCCGTATGTTCGCGCCAACAGGGTCGTCAGCCACTTCGACAACCCCGCGCTTGCCTCGATGACGCTTTCGAACCTTCGGGCGCTATGCGGCTCATGATGGGTCTGCCCTTGGCTGAGATAGGGCCAGCGAGCCCCCACCAATTCCCCCGCCCAGCAAGCCTGCCTCAGCCACGCGTTCAGCCCAGCCGCAGCGGCGTGATACGATAGAACTTGCCGGCCCCAGGCGTCCTTCGTCTGGCGGGTAAACGTGGACAGATCCTCGATCACAGCCGGCTCCGGGTCGCCGGACACCGCGGTCAGGCGTGCGACCACGGCCTGCGGGTCCTCGGCCAACCCGAGCTCCAGCCGGCTGAAACTGCGGTCAAACTGCTCCCGGCTGCTGCCCGGCCCGGCCCAGGCACGCTCCGCGGCGTAGCAGCAGCTCAGCCATGCCCCTTCCCAAGGGTCGCACATCGGCATAAGCGACGCATAGCGCGACCAGGCCGTCGCAATTACTCCCTCCAGGTCATACTTGCGGGCGGCCTCGGCCCAAAAGTCCACATTGCCGCATCGCCGGACGTAGTCAGTCGCGTTGGTGTGGC
>CBFCZG010000298.1:0-6038 GCA_965602375.1 uncultured Phycisphaerae bacterium
AAGAGCAACATGAGTCATCGCACCCCGGCCAAGCCGTAGGCCGCTTACGAGCGGTGTGGTGCTAATGAAATCGGGGCCGGCATGGTGCCGGCCCCGTCGCTTACGGCGCGATGTGAACGGAACAGAATCCGATAGGCTGAGGGCTGGCTTGGAGGGCCGCAGGCAGCCTGCGACCTGACAACGAACCCGTACAGGCAATCCTGCGACGTTCAGCCAGAAGACCATCCGCCGGCGAACGTTGGTTCGGGCTGACTAAGTTTATCTGCGTCTATCGCCCGTTACTGCTTGATGTCCAGAGCGTCGGATGTGCTGGTGAACGAGTCATTAAGCTGGCCGCCCAATATGGCAAGGGTGCCCAAGCAGGCCACGATGATCAGGCCGAGCATAACCGCGTACTCGGTTGCCGTAGGGCCGTCTTCGCTTTTGAGGAACTTCTTCGTATTCGTCCACAGAGTTTTCACAGCCTCTCTCCCTTCACTTATGTTCGTCCTGTTGTCAGATACTTCCGCATTCTCTGGTCCAACAGGAGGATGACTCCAGTCACCCGAACCATTTGAGTGTTGTGGGGTTGGCTTGGCAGAAGAAGCGGCAGTTGGCGGGCTTACTGAGGATTTCACTGCGCCCCCGGCGAGCCGCTTTACCTAATCCATAGGCGTGGCCAGAGGCGAAGGCAAGGGCGCGATCGTACATTTTCTCGCGCAGCGGACCGAATCGTCGGCAGCCCAGTTTTCTATCTCGGGGGCAACCCGCAGCGATACGGCTATTTGCTGCGCGAGATCCCGTGTTTTATCGCCCCGTCGGCCGGGCCGGCCTGACGTGCGTACTGCGCACAGTTGATGGCGCGGACACAAAGGCGTCGGCGATAAAAGACCGGGCGGGCGTGCCGCGCAGAGGTCGAGATGCTTCGCCAAGCATATCTGGAGCTGACGGACGGAGGTTGCCCGCAAGGTGACGCACGAGTCCTCATATGGACTGGTCCTGCCAATGCGGACGAACTTTAGTCTTGGCCAGGACGGGTGAGCAACAGAGGAGCCTGTTTAACTCGCAAGCCAGGCAGAAGGGTCCCAGAATCAGTGGCGTGTTTGAGCGCTGTGCGTCGTTGCGGCCGGTCTTGCGCGAAGGCGGCGAAGACGGCTTGACCTGCCGCTCGCATCGTGCCTAATGTTTGATTGACACGCCGTAGGAACGGGGCAGCGAAACCATCGACGCCAAAGGCGCGGCCATGCAGGCGACCGAAGTCTGCGGGGCATTGTGTACAGGGTACTGGGTTCATGTTCCGGATAGGTGCACACGTTCATGGCTATAGCATCCGCTGAAGAAACGAAGATGCGACGCCAGGTCATGTCCTGGCTGGCGACGGCGCGGCAGTCGGGGGGCACCGACGCGCAGGGCATCAGGCGACGCGTGCTTCGGACCGAGTGGCGACCGTTCTTCCAGATCGGCGTGGATGACCCGAGGCGGCCGTCGGGCCGATCCTACATCTATGTCCAGGGCGCCAATCTGAGTGATTACGGAGTGGCGGTTCGATCGCCGCAGGCCCTGCAAGCGAATGTATCGGTCTGGCTACGTCTGGCGGACGGATGCACGACGCGTTGCTGGGTGCCGGCCCGGGTGGTCCACGTCACGAAGGTCGCAGCGACCTATGCGATTGGCCTGGAGTTTCTGTTCAACCGGGCTGAAGGCGTCTAGACTCTCGACTGGGATGAGGATGTCAGCCCTCCGTCGGAGGCGGAGCACACCCTTCGAACACTGACGGTAACTCTTCTCACTGGAGAGCCGGTCCCTGCGCCTATGGGCAGCACTATGCGACAACCTTCTCGCTGCTTGCGTCGGCTTCTGCTATGACGGCGCCTGGTTGGTAAGATGGTCGAGCAGCTCGGCCACGCGAACGGTGGCGAAACTGGTGGCGCTGTCGGACATGGCGTAGGGGATGATGAGTCGATCACGGTGGATCATGCTGCCACAGGAGTAGACGACGTTGGGCACGTAGCCGTCGCGTTCGGCCTGGGTAGGGGTGATGAGGGGCTCTCTGAGCTGTCCGATGACGCGTGCCGGATCGTTCAGGTCGAGCAGGGCGGCGCCGATGCAGTACTTGCGCATGGGCCCGACACCGTGGGTGATGAGCAGCCATCCCTTGGGCGTTTCGATGGGTGAACCGCAATTGCCGACCTGGACGTACTGCCAGGGGAAGATCGGCCCGCAGATTCGATCTGCCTCGTTCCAGAAACGGATGTTCTTCGACCGCATCACGAAGAGGTTTCGGCCGTCGAAGCGCGAGATCATGGCGTACCAGCCGTTGAGCCTGCGCGGGAACAGGGCGAGGCCCTTGTTCTGGACGTAACGCCCGTGAAGCGGTGTGACCGCGACGGGACGGAAATCGGTCGTGGTCATCAGCATCGGCAGAACACGGAAACCGTTGAAGGCGGTGTAGACTCCGTGGTAGGTCGCCGTGCCGTCGTCGTCGACGAAGCGGACAAGGCGCATGTCCTCCATGCCGCGGCTTTCGTTCTCGGTGGCCGGAAAGATCACGATTTCCGAGGGACAGGTGTTCTCGGGCAGCCGCAGCAGATAGTCCGACCGAGCCAGCCACCTGAGGCTTTCAGCCGACTCGTCGAGCAACGGGGGCTGAGGATCGCGCTCGGCCAATTGGTCGAGGGCACGATCGACCAGGTCATCGGTGAATCGGTCGGGGAGCATGTCGAGCACGTCGCCCACCGTGTCGTTGTACGCGCCCATTTCAATGAGCTTTTCGAAGAAGGATTGCTTCTCGTTGATCTGGTCTTCCGCCGGTTTGAGGCTGCGGGCATAGGGGCTGACGGGGGCCACGGTGATGTAGCCGGCCGCGTCGATGGTGCCGCAGCGAAAGACGATGCTGGAGACGTGCCCCTCGCCGGTGGCCCGCAGGCTCATAAGAAATCGGATCGAGCCGGGCGGCACGCCGTCCTGGTAGGGGTGCGGCACGAGCGAGGGGTTGAACAAGGCGGCCGACTCGAAGGAGTACTCGTTGGTGAAGTAGGCACCCATGAGCAACTGTCGCTCGTCGCTGAGGGTGGCTCCTTCGGGCAGATACTCGGCGACGCGTTGGTAGTGACTCCTGAACGTCGAAGCAAGGTCGTGGTGGCGCCCGGCGAAGAACTCGTTTACCTCGCCGAGTAGCCGCTCGACCTCCGGCTCGTCAAGTTGCAGCACCAGGTCGATGATCTCTCGAAGGCGTGGCGGCTCGCCGGGAAGAAACAGGCGTGTTATGACGCGACGGGCGTCGGAGGTGAACCGCAAAGGGATTCGTGTTACGTTCAGTTGTTCGCTGGCCATATCGTATTACCACACTGCGTCGACGAAACGTCCGGGAGGGCCCGCGCCCCGACGCTCGACAGAACATCATAGCCGATCGTGGCAGCAGGATGTAGCGCATGGCTTTGGCAAGGCGTTTTCGGTCTGGCGAGCCGCGGCTACCGGCATCGGCTCGGGTTCGTCGAATTGCTCTTGCGTCGCTTGAGGATGCCGGTCGGGCGGCTGGCGGGTTGCAGTCGCCACACAAAAGACTCAGAATATCCGGCGAGGCCCTTGGACCATTGCAGCGGCGAACACGTCGGGGAATGACAGAATGGATGAATACGATCGAATCGACGCGGCTATCTACAACTGCTACGCCACAGGGGTCAGCGGCGACGTGGCGTTCTATGTGGACGAGGCCAAACGCAGCGGGTCGCCTGTTCTGGAGCTGGGCTGCGGGACGGGACGCATTCTGATCCCTATCGCCGAGGCGGGGTTGGAGGTTGTTGGGGTCGATCGTTCGCCGTCCATGCTTGCCGTGGCCAAACAGAGGGTGACCACACTCAGCAGTGAGGTGCAGGGCCGCATTGAGCTTCTCGAAGGGGACATGCGCAACTTCTCGCTGGGTCGGCGGTTCGGTCTGATCATGATCCCGTACAGGTCGTTTCTGCACCTGCTGGCGACGGACGATCAGCGAGCGACGCTGGGCTGTATCCGGGAGCATCTGAGCGACGGAGGACGGCTGGTTTTCAACGTCTTCGATCCGAGGCTGGATCTGTTACAGCAGAGCACAGGCGGCGGCTCAGAGTTGAGGAAGTTCGCAGAGTTCATCCACCCTCAGACCCATCGACGCGTTGTCGGTTGGTATGCCAGTAGCTGCGATCCGCTGCGGCAGGTGGTCGAGCAGTACAACATCTTCGATCAGTTGGATGATCAGGGCACGGTTGTGGCCAGGCAGTACGTGCCGCTGACGCTGCGCTACGTTTTTCGATACGAGATGCAGCATCTGCTGGAGCTGTGCGGGTTCAAGGTGGAGGCGCTGTACGGCGACTTCGAGCGCGGCCCGTTCCGCTACGGAGGCGAACAGGTGTGGGTGGCCGTCAAGCGATGATCTTTTGCCGCAAGCACGAGGTCCGCATATCAGGAGAGTTCCTCTGCCAGAGTCGCGAATTTGTCTCAGTCGTCAGGCGAGCAGGTGGATGTTTCCGACTCGTACGCGTGTCAGGCCGGCGGATTGGGCGGCGGCAAGGCAGTCGGCGGCTTGGGATCGCGAGGTCATCGCCAAATCCTGCATCTGAAAGGCCGGGCGAAACGCCAGCAGAGCGTACGGGATCGTCGGGCTAAGCCCGGCCACGAATTCTGCGATTCGGCCCACCTGTGTGGCGTCAACGTAGCCGGGTACGAGCAGTGTCGAAGCAATCAGGAAGGGCGGATCCGGTCGGCAGTCGATCCAGCCAGCCAGATACTCGAAGTTGCCCAATGTTCTACGGTTCGATACGCCGCACAACGCTCGATGAACGGAATCGTCCCAGGCCTTCAAGTCGAACTTGATGCAGCCGCCGCTTTCGAGCGATAGCTCAGCCACTTCGGTCACCGCGTCGCGTGACATCGAGCCGTTGGTCTCCCAGCAGATGCGGAGCATGTCCTCGGGTCGTTTTTGCCGGGCCGATCGGGCTGCCGCCAGCGCGTGGTCGATCTGGCAAGACGGGTCACCACCGAAGAAGCAGATGCATCGTGTGTGCGGTGTCACCGCATCTGCCAGATCACCACTGCTGTGCCGAGGCCCGTCGAGGCTGTGGGCTCTGAAATGCCAGTTCTGGCAGAAGAGGCAGTCGAACGAGCAGGCTTCGTAGAACACCGCGAGATTGACGAATCCGTGCTCGGGCCCCGTCGTGTCGGTGAAGGTCGGGTAACCGGCCGGTCCCGACGCCGGGCAGACCCAGTCGGCCACGCAGTTGGTCGGCAGCGGATCGTAGTACCACTGAACCGCGGCAGATTCGGCGTCGCCGCCCGCCAGTCGCCCCTGCCTGTTTGACCTCACGCCGCAGAAGCCAACTTGGTTGGTACCGATCCGACAGGAGTTGACACAGCGATCGCAACGAACGCCGTCCGGGCCCGGGGGCGGTGTTGGCGGCAGGTTGTACTGCGCACGACAGCGCGCGTGGGCTTGGGCGGCCTGACCTCGCGCAGCCGGCGTGTCGGCCAGGATACATGCAGCGCAAAGACCGATAGCCCCGCTTATCTGGTCCGACTGCCGATTGCAGAGACGGCATTGGCCCATCTTCACCGCTCCGACAGCGTGATCACCGCGCCGACCAACCATTTTACCCCGCACAGCCAACCATGTTGCCTGGCGGCGGAAGATATCGACAGATCGACGAACGCAGACGTGTCTGGCGAGCGCGCCATGACCTGATTGGCTGTTGCGAGTATGCTTGCCGGGCACACGCAACGAGCAGGTGTGTTTCGGGGCGGTCGAGTTGTGCGAAGTCGCAGAATAGGACAGGCGGATATGCTCGGAAGGATCGTGAGCCGACCCCGCGGACGCAGACTGCGGCTTGCGGCTGGTGCGTTTGAGCGGGTAGTGATCGAATAGCCGACTGCACTCGATCGAATGACGGGCGCGACGAATATCCTGTTGGTCGGGCCTCCGGGCGTCGGCAAGACGACGGTGGTCATGCGCCTGGCGACGCATCTGAAAGGCCGAGCCGTTGCCGGGTTCTACACGCAGGAGATACGAGAAGCCGGCCAGCGCCGAGGCTTTC
>CBFCZG010000299.1:0-6009 GCA_965602375.1 uncultured Phycisphaerae bacterium
CAATGGGATCAACGCGGTCTTCTTCGACAGCCACGTCGCTCACCTGGACGAAGGCGACTCGGATGCCAACGAGGGGTACGGCAGCGGCGCCCGCACGGCCGAGTACTGGTATCCAACGGGCACGGACACCGCAACGCTGACGGGGCTGGGCAACGAGCCGATCGTCGTGCCATGACCGGGCACACCACGACCGCCCCATGTCCCGGCCTCTGGCGGCACCACGGCGGTGGGGACCGCGGTAACCCTCAGGCCAGCTCACGTCCCGTCGAGGCCATCATCAACTTGCCGTACTTGACCCCCCTTGTGCTGGTCAACTGATCGGCAATCTGCCGCAGGCGGTTTGCCTGGCCTCTTAAGACGATAACCTCCAGGCAGTTGCGGTGGTCGAGGTGGACGTGGAGCGCAGAGATGATCTGCTTACCCACCTCGTGCTGTATGCGGGTCAGCTTGGTGGCCAGGTCGGGCACGTGATGGTCGTACACCAGGCAGACCGCGCCGGCAGTGTGACTGTTGCCCTCCTGCCACTGGGTCTCGATGAGCTTTTCGCGCACAAGGTCACGAATCGCCTCGCTGCGGCTGGTGTAGCCTTTCCGTTCGATCAGCGTGTCGAAGGCCTTGAGCAGGTCGGCCTCCATCGATACGCCGAACCGCATCAGTCCGGCGAAGGGCTGTTCCTGGCTGGGGCGTTGCTTTGCGTTCGTTCTCTTGGCCATAATCTCTTGAGCAGGACCTCCTACGCAGCGTGCGGTCGGTGCGACTGGCGGCCGACCGCCGGCAATGAGGAAATCACTTGCAGCCGCTCGAGCCTGGAGAGAAAACGTGACCGATCAAGAAACCACTCTGGCCCAGTTGCGCGGCGCCGTAGCCGAGTTCGTGCGCGCCCGAGACTGGGAGCAATTCCACGATCCCAAGAACCTTGCCATGTCGATCGCGATCGAGGCGGCCGAGCTGATGGAACTGTTCCAGTGGCACCGCAGCGATCAACTGCCCGAGACGGTTGAGCAGTCGCCGTTGCGCCAACGGATACAGGAGGAGTTGGCCGACGTGACCTGCTTTGTACTCTCATTTGCCAACGCCGTGGATATCGACCTGTCGTCAGCCGTGCGCCAGAAGCTGCAAAAGAACGCGCAGAAGTATCCCGTCGAGCGGTACCGCGGGCGCTTCCAGTGATTCCTATTCCGATTGCTGACCTTGCCCCACGCGCTCGCGGACGGCGAGGATCATCCGCTCCCATTGCCGGGCCGTTTGGGGCAGTTCATACTGGAGAATGTCGGCCAGCAGAACGTAATCGCGCCCTTCGATGGCTTCCTTGACGCCGTTGAGCTGCTCGCGCAGCACATCGAACAGTTCGGGTAAGGGCTGCTGCTCGACCTGCATGGTATCCAGATCGAGGCTGAGCAACTGGGCCGTCCGTCGGACCGAGTCGCCGGCCTGATTCCAGGCCTCCAGGCAGCTTCCCAGCAGCTTCATGGCTCGAGGGGTCTGTCCCTGGTTGAGCAGTTCGACCACTTCCCGGGTCATCCCGCTGGTCTCGCCGAAGAGCGCGGCGGCCCCTTCAAGTGCGTCGATGGCCAGTTGCTGCGGCGACATCGTGGCCAGCTCCACCTTCGCGTAGGAGCCTATCGGCGAGGCCAGGATGGCTTCGAGGTCCTCCGAGGCGACCTCCTGACCGTCACAGCGAATGGCCACCAGCATCCGCTGCTGGGTCGGCAGGTGTCCTTTCACCTCCTCCACGACGTCGCCCACCGTGGTCTGTGCGTCGGTGTGGGGATCAAACGGCTCGTCGTCCAGGTACACTTGCATAATTAAACTCCCGCGCCGCAGGTCGCAGCAGATCCGTCCCATTTAGCGGCGGATTGTAGCGGCTGACGGGTAGTGTGCCCACACAAACGCCGCGGATGCGCCGGCGTCGACGTGACGGTGGCCACGCGGCCGTTGGGCGTCAAAAGGTCGGCAGAGGCTGGAATAATTTGTCCGGTCGAAGGGGCGTTGGATGTCTCAACTGACCGCAAATGTACGTAAGGTGCTGGTGTACAAACGGTTACATCGGTCAGACGGTAAACCGGTTGCCAAAGATAAATCCCGCAAAAAATGCGCGTTTCGACTGGCACGCGGCGGTTCGATCGCTACAATTCCGCAATTCCCTTGCCTGGGCAGGGCGGCCGTCCTGAATGCCGGGCGGCCGGGCGACTAGCTGTAGGAAAGCTCAGACGATGTTACGACCGAAGCGGTACATGCTGCGGGCACGCTCCAGACCCATTGCGGTGGGCGTTCTGGCGGCACATTTTTGCGTTGCGGTTGTCTGCGCGGCGCTGGCCCGCAGTGGCGACGCTCGTGCACCGCGGCTGGCGGCGCGTCGAGCGACGGTGGATCAGTCGCAGGCAACGGGGCAGTCGCTCGACCGCGGCGCGGCTGCGGCCAGGCCCGCGGTGATTCCGCTGCGGCTTCCCGAGCTGCCAGCCGCCACACGGTCTGACGGGGGCAAGAGCTCGGGCGGCATGCGACGCAACGCAACCAAGCCCCGACGGGAGCTGTTTACCGTGACGGCCTACTGCCCATGTCGGAAATGTTGCGGGGTGTGGTCGGGTGACGGCAAGACCGCCAGCGGGCGGAGCATCCGCTACAACGGGGGGCGCTTCGTCGCGGCCGACACGCGCGTTCTGCCATTTTTCACCAAGGTGTCCGTGCGGGGCTATGCGGGGGGCAGGGCTGTGCCCGTCATCGACCGGGGCCGCGGCGTACGCGGGCGACACATCGATCTGTTCTTCCGATCGCACCGTCAGGCCAAGCGGTGGGGCAGTCGGAAGATGTGGATCACGATCTACCGTTAGGACCGAGGCCGTCGGCGGCTTGGCAGGCGGGCGAGCTTGTCTCGACTAGCGCCGTTCGAGGCGGCGGGCGTAGGCTCGCAGGCGATCGACGTGATCGGCGTACCGCTCGGGTCTAAAGCGGTACTCCTGCATCTCGCGGATGGCGTCCTCGACGTCCATCCCGTCAAACTCCATACGCCAAATGGCTGCCAGATAGCCCGTTCGAGCCTGGCCGGCTTCGCAATGCAGCAGGATCGGATGGTTCTCGTTGTCTCGGCAGAGGGCCAGAAACTCGGCGACGTCCTGGTCGGTGGGTATGCAGCCCGCGCGGACGGGCAGGTTGACCAACCGGATCCCAAACTGCCTGGCCGCTTCGCGCTCTTGCTCGTACCAGCCCTCGTCGGCGTCTTCTGTGGTGGGGCGCAGGTTGATAATCGTCCTGATGCCATGCCGCGCCGACAGCACGGCCACCTGATGGGCACTGGGTTGGGCCGAACGGTAGAGCACGCCCCGGCGGACCGCGCCGAAGTTTTTGATGTGGTTCCATTTGCTCGCGATGATTCCTATGACGATCAGCGCGGCGACCGCGACGATCATCGCGGTCATGATCGCTTCCATGCGTCGTGCGGTAGGGGTGGGTGTTGGGTCGGGTTGGTGCATGCTCACAGGATAGGGTTGGGGGTCAAATATAGTTCAGTCCGTAGTTGGGTACCGGCAGGGGCAGCACCGAGCCCAGCACTTCCTGTCGTTCGGGCGGAAGCTCCGCCAGCGCCTCGGGCCAGGCTTGCGGTCCGTTGAACAGAGCGGCGGTGACGTCGGCAGCGTCGGTCAGCTCGACGTGTTGGCGGCCCACGGCAATGACGAGGCGCTCACCGCCCCTGCCGGGCGTGATGGACACGCCGGCGACTCCGGCGAAGCGCTCGGTGAGCCACTCGCACAGCGCCGCGAGATCGAGGATTCGAAGCGTCCAGCCGGACGTTTGCGTCTCGACGGGGCAGCCGAAGGCTTCGATCGCGGCAAGCGGCTCGATCTCACCCGGCAGCGCGGCAAACTGAATCGATTCGGCCGGTATCTGCTCGAGCGCCGCCCGGGCCAAGGGCGCAAACGTCTCGGGCCCGCCGACGTGGTTGACCACGCGCGGCCCGCGCCCGACCATCGGGCCGCGGTGCAACACAAGCAGGAATCCGGCAAGCTCATCGTCCTTTTCGCACGCCACCCAGGCCGAACTGGAAATATCCAGGTGAGATCTCAGCAGCGGCCCGACCGTCTCCTGCGACCAGGCGTAGCGGACCGTTTGCCTGGCGTGCAGCGACAGGACCGCGGGTAAATCGGCGTCCGCGTATGGGCGGACCGCCAGCCCGGGCGCGTTGCCCGAACTCAGATGCTCGGCTCCGATCTGCGCGACCTGCATCGGTGCAATCTGGCAGGCGGATCGGCGGCTGTACAGCGTCCTGCTGCCGGAGATGGGCATGAGCAGGCAACCTTGTTGCCGAGCGCGAGCGATGGCCAGGTCGGTCAAATCGCCGGCCAGCCCGCGCCCCCGGTAATCCGGGTGCGTACATACCGAGCCCAGGCATGCCACCGGCACCTCCAGCCCGTCGCACACCATCGTCTGTCGATACACACCCACCAGCGAGACCAGGCGCCCATCGATGCGTGTGATGTAGAGGTCGTCACAGTTGCCGGCCGACAGCAGCAGGGGGAACTCTTCGCCCATCGTAGGCGTGCGTCCGCTCGACATTCGGAACACCAGGTTGGCCAGTTCGATCAGCTCGGGCACTTCTTCGGGACGGGCAGCTCGCGGTCCGTCGTTGGTTGGGTGTGACGCGTCGGACATCAGTTGAGGGAATCCTTTCTGTTGCATTAGTCGTACTTGCCCCGTGCCGCAGTGGCCGGGTTTCAATCCGTCAGGCACGCGTGCCGTCTAGGTGGTGTTTGTATCGTGCTCGGGGGAGCTTTCGGGCGGCGGGGTCGGCTTCTCGGCGGGCAAAGCGGCCTGGTCCGGTTTCGGCGGCGCGGGGGCCTGGCCGTTACCGGCTTGCTCCACTTCGTCCTCAATCCCGCGCAAACCCTTCTTGAACTCGACCACGCCCTTGCCGAGCGACCGCGCGACTTCCGGCAGCCGCCTACCGAAAACCAGCAGGGCAAACAGCCCGATGATCAGCCACTCGGTGTTGCCCGGAAGACTTAGAAACGCGACTGTCACGGTTCGTTTTCCTTCGGGGCCTGCTCAGCCGGATCGCTCTGACCGCCCTGGCCGGTCGGCTCGGACGGCTCGGAGCCCGAACTGAGCCCCTTACGAAACTCCGTGATGCTGCGGCCAAAGGAGCGGCCAAGCTCGGGCAGGCGCTTGCCGAAAAACAGCAGCATGGCCACCAGCAGGATGACCACCAACTCCCAGCCGCCCGGAACCCAACCAAGGGGTGTGCTGTCAACGATCATTTGCATGTCTCCAAGCCGGCGACCCATATTGTAGTTCGATCGTACAGCAGGCGTCAAAGGGTTTGCCGGGCGACCCGCTTGCCGGCCCGGTTGTAGCTAGGTCGGCACACGGCGTATAATCACTGGTGGCACGGCGGGACGAAAAATGGGGACTGATCACAGCAACCGGACACGTTAGCATGCATAGGCGAATCGGGCAGATCGTTCTGGTAGTGCTTGCAGCCCTCGCGGTGGGCCAGGCCGGCGCTCAGCAATTGGTGGCCCCCGACGGGCGACTATACGACAACCCCCAGCTTGGCCCCTACGGTCAGAACGCACCCAGGCCCATCGAGCAGCCGGTCGGGGCCGATCTGATCATCACCGGCAACGTCACCGGCGGCCGGGCGTTCAGGGGCTTTTCCCCCATAGGTTCCAGCACGGCCTTCGGGCTGGGTAGCTTGTCGCTGCCGTCAGCATCGCTGAGTAACTTCCAGCGCGATTCAGTGGGGGTGGCCGACTTTGCGGCCGGTTCGTATCCGCTGACCCCGCAGCCCTACTACTCACCGTCGAATACGGTGCTGAGCACCGGGCAGATCATCCGCGGCTTCAATCAGCCCGGCAGCTCGGTTCCGCTGACGGCTTACCAACCGCTGGGCCAGCGGCTTGACGGCCGCCCCGAGGCCATGACCTTGGGCTACCCCACACCCATCGGGCAGGCATTGCCGGCCGCGCAGGGCGACAGTCGGTTGGAGCTGTCGCCACAGCAGTTCGTCGGTGG
>CBFCZG010000300.1:0-5991 GCA_965602375.1 uncultured Phycisphaerae bacterium
GTTTGACCTCGCGGCGTATCTCGTCGTAGTCGGCGATGGCCTCCTTCGATTCGGAGGTAAACGGCACCCACACGCTGGCAATGTGCACCATGACCACCAGAGGCCCGGTCGGCAGGGCGCCGCGACTTTGGCCCAAACCGTAGGGCCGCCAGTTGACGTCGACGACGCTGCGATAGATGGAGCAGTGCGACTGTTGGTAGAGCAGCGGCACGCGGTTGGCGAAACGAATGACGCGTGCGAGTTCGTCGCCCGGCAGTTGCCCGCCATAGGCCAGACCCGCCTCGATCTGAAAGGGGTTGCCGCGGTAGACGGCCGGGCTGCGCGTGACGGCGGTGAAGAACTCGGCTTTGACCTCCTTGAGCAGGCCGGCGAGGATTTGTTTGGTTTCGATCGGCGCGAGGCAGTCGGTGGGCGGCGCCTTGACGCGGGCCTCCTGCATCGCGCGGTAGAGCGCTTCGGCCTGCTGGTGGGTGATGGTCTTGATCCAACTCTTGGGGGTCAGGTTGGCCTTGGCGGCGATGTGCGAGGCGGCTGAGCCGCCAAGTCGACTGAACTCCTTGCGCAGGAACCCGCCGAGCTGCTTGGCGTGCGTCTCCTTGAACATGCGCAGGAGCATTCCGAGCTCGATGCCGTGTGGATGCGGCTTGATCTCTCGCGTCTGGGGAGGCAACTGCTTGCTGGCCCGTTCGTAAACGGTCTGTTCGCCCGTGGGTGAGCGATAGGGCATTCTGGCGGGCGGGTTGGCGATGGCGGTCTGCTCGAGGTATTCGTCGACCGACTGGCGCCCCTTGGTATAGCTGCCCTCCAGGTCGATCCGCACGACCGTACCGTGGGGGAAGTCGACGTCGGCCGGTTCGTCGAGGATCACGTCGGGGCGGTTCTTCTTGGTGTCGATGGCGACCTGGTAATGATGGCCCTGACTTCGCGAGCCGGTTCGCGAATGAATCTCGATGGGCCGGCCCGTGGTCAGCAGGCCGTACATGCCGGCTGCACTAATGCCGATGCCTTGCTGGCCTCGCGACATCTTGAGGCGATGGAACTTCGAGCCGTACAGCAGCTTGCCGAAGATGTTGGGTATCTGGCTCTTGACGATACCCGGGCCGTTGTCGGCCACGCGTATGCGGAAACGCTTCTCGTCGAGCTGATCGATGCGGACGTCGATGTCGGGCAGGATGTCGGCCTCTTCGCAGGCGTCGAGGCTGTTGTCGACGGCTTCCTTGACGCTGGTCAGCAGCGCCTTGCGGCGGTTATCGAAACCCAGGAGGTGGCGGTTCTTGGCGAAGAACTCGGCCACGGAGATATCGCGCTGGGCGCGAGCGAGTCGTTCGGCGACGGAATGTTCGACTTGGCCGGCGGCGCTGGCGGGCGTCTGTTTACTCGCTGCCGTGGGCTTTCTGGACGCTTGGCTTGCTCGCTTGGGTCGCTTCTTGCGGGCCGTGCGTTTCTTGCCGGACAGCGGAAGCGTAAGTTGCTTGGGCTTAGACGACGACGGTTTGCTCGAACGGGCTCGTTTCTTGGCCATCCTGGCTCCTTGCGCCAGCACAATCCCTTTCGTGAGGCGATGATAACTACCGTCTACAAGATCGGCAACAGCGGGCCGATCCGAACAGATGCGGAGGGGCTGACCTTGCCGGGCGGCGGGGTCCACGCCACTGCGCGGATCCGGGTGTCGGGCGCAGGGCGCTAGAGGTCGCGGGCAACCTCGCGCAGGAAGTCGCGAAACGCGGGGCCCAGGTCGGCGCGCTCGAGTGCAAACAGAACGGTGGTGCGAAGGTAGTCGAGCTTGTTGCCGATGTCGTGTCGGCGGCCTTCGAAGTGGTAGCCGAACATCTCGCGATGCGCGAGCAGGAGTTGGAGAGCGTCGGTGAGTTGGATCTCGTTGCCCTTGCCGGGCGGGGTCTGCTCGATCTGCCCGAAGATGTCGGGCGTCAGGATGTATCGGGCGCCGATAGCGAGCGTGCTGGGAGCCTGATCGGGATCGGGCTTTTCGACAAGCTCGGTGAGGCGGTAGGTTCGCTCGTCGACGCGGTCGCCGCCGACGATGCCGTAGCGCCCGACGGCTTCGCGGGGCACCTGCTCAACTCCGACCACGGGAGACTGGTAGCGCTGATATACCTCAATAAGCTGCCCGATGCAGGGGGACGGACCCGTCACGATCGAATCGCCCAGGAGCACGGCGAACGGCTCGTCGCCCACGTGGTGGCGAGCGTGATACACCGCGTCGCCCAGGCCGCGAGGTTCCTTCTGGCGAATGTAATGCACGTTGGCCAGTTCGGTCAGCCGGCTGAGACGTTCGTACTCGTCGTGTGCGTCGCTGTTGGCCAGGGCCTGTTCGAGGTCGCTGTTGCGGTCGAAGTGGTCCTCGACGGCGCGTTTTTCGCGACTGGTGATGATCAGGATATCGGTCAGGCCGGCGTCGATGGCCTCCTCCACCACGTATTGGATGGTGGGTTTGTCGATGACGGGCAGCATCTCCTTCGGCTGGGCCTTGGTGGCGGGCAGGAAACGGGTGCCCTTGCCGGCAGCGGGGATGACGGCCTTTGTGATGGTCATGGCGTTTGAAGTCTCCCGATCCAGTGCGGCTACCTTACCTGCAACTCGATGACTTTGCAGCCCATGGGCTCGAGTTTGCCTCGCACTGCGGCCAGGGTGTCTGGCGAATCGTACGTGCCGATGATCGTCCCACCCGACCCGGCAAACTTGGCGGTTGCGCCCGCGCTCCGAGCCACCTCGACCATGGCGCGGTGGTCTGGATTGATTGGAAAAATGGCAGCCCGCAGGTCGAAATTACGGTTGATCAGAGGTCCCAGCGCATCCGTGCGCCGCGCCAGGAGGTGCTCGCGCGCCTCGGCGGCCAGCGAGGCGATCTCGTTCATCGTGTCGATCACCTTGGGCTCGCCGCGGTCGTAAAGGACGCGTACGGTGCTGTGAGCCTTCTCGGTGGGCTCGGCCTGGTCGGCGGCAAAGGCAATGTAGAGAGGCGGCAGGAGCTCGGGGGCGAGCGGCTCGTACTGACCGTATCCGCTCGCCTCCATCAGGTCGCGCTGGAAGTCCATATAGGTAACTCCCTCGTAGACCTGGGCGACGCGGTCCTGAAGCCCGGCGGGGATGCTCAGCTCATCGGTCTCGACCGACAGCGCCAGTGACGGCTGCTGCTGCTCGTCGATGTGCACCTGGTAAAACTGCATGAGCGCCCGCAGGGCGGCCACGATGATGGCGCTTGAACCACCCAGGCCGACCAGTCGCGGAATGTCGGTGTGGTATCGAACCGTAAAGCTGCGATCGGGCAGATGAATGTCATGCTGTCGGCAGTAGTCGACGAACCGTTTGACGGTGGCCTTGAGCAGCCGCACGCCGCCGTAGTAGCCGTGCAGCTTGACGTCTCGAATCAGCGCCTCGACGCTGTCGAACTCGGACATGTCGCGTTCGTTGGGGACGATCTGCACGTTGGGCGATTCATAGAGCACGACCTCGGCGCGGAAGTCGGGCACGGCGACAGCGATCGTCTTGCCGTAGAACGCGTCGGAGGGGTTGCCGATCAGCCCGGCGCGGGCGAATGCACGGGTACGTATTATCATGGGCGCGGCATCTCGATTACGTTTGCAGGCCTACAGCATCGCGCGGGCCTGGCGGGCGATCTCGGCTACATCGAGCCCCACGTAGGCCAGCACCTGGTCGGGCGTTCTTGCCGACTTGGGGATCCTTCGGCAGGTCATGGTCTTGACGGTGAAGCCCTCGCCCGAGGCGGCTGCCAGTTCGGCGACCGCACTTCCCAACCCGCCGCCGTAGTTGTCTTCCACCGTGAGAATTCGCCCGCCGGTGGCCGCGGCGCTTTGCAGGATCAGATTGCAGGTGATCGGGAAGCAGTAGGCATCAAGCAGACTGCACCGCACGCCGTCGACCGCGAGCCGGTCGACCGCTTTGCGGGCTTCGTGAACCATGCATCCCGAGGCGACGATCGTGACCGCGTCGCCTTCGGTGAGTTGCTTGCAGCCGCCGATCTCGAACGACTCGTCCCGACTGTAGAGCAGGGGCACGTCCGGTCGGTGCGTTCGCATGTAGCACATGCCATCGTGGTTGGCCATCAGTTCGCTGCAGCGATAGGCCGCCACCGCGTCGGCTGGTTGAAACACCACACACGCAGCGCGCCCGTCGCCCGTGTCGACGCCGGCGAAAGACCGGAAGAAGGCCACGTCGGGCAGTCCCATCTGCGAGGGTCCGTCGGCGGCCAGGGTCACGCCGGCGTGCGAGCCGACCAGTTTGATGTTCGCGCGCGTGATCGACGCCATCTCTACCTGGTCGTACGCGCGTGCCAGGAACTTGGCGAAGGAGCTGGCGAACGGGATCATGCCGGCCGCCGCCAAACCCGCGGCCGTCGAGATCATGTTCTGCTCGGCGATTTTGCACTCGAAGAACCGATCGGCGAACTGCTTGGCGAAGAAGTTGGCGAAGGTCGAGTTGCTCACGTCGCCGTCGAGCGCGACCACGCGGGCATCGGCCTTGCCGAGCGCCAGGAGCGCCGCGCCGTAGGCCCGTCGCGTAGCCAGTGCGCCCTTCTCGATCGCGCCGTACAGACCTGCCTCGGTTATGGCTTCGTCAAACGACGGCAGGTTGATCGGGCCGGAGGGGTGGGTCTTTCGCTTGCGCTGCGGCTTGGGCGGGGCCATGCCGTCGGCGTCGCGTGAAACGCCCAGCTTGCCGTACATGCTCTCAAGGTCGGCGACGGCCTGCTCGAGCTTGTCGGCCGGGAGGGGCTTGCCGTGATTGCCCTTATCCTTGAGCGCTTCGACGCCCCAGCCCTTCTCGGTCTTGGCGACGATGGCCAGCGGATTGCGCGTCTTGCCGGCTGAGGAGAGGGCGGCGTCGATCTGGTCGACGTCGTGCCCGTCGATGACCTTCACCGAGAAGCCGTACGCGCGGAGTTTTTTGGCCAGCGTGTCGGCCGACTGCTGCGGCGAGACGTAGTCGGCCTGGCCCTGACCGTTGCAGTTGAAGATGGCGACGACCTTGTTGAGCTTGTTGTCGACGATGAAGTCGGCCGCCTCCCAGATTTGGCCTTCGCGGCTCTCCCCGTCGCCGATCAGGACGAAGATGCGCTTCTTGATGCCCTGCTGCCGGGCCGCCAGCGCCAGGCCTGCCGCGACCGAAAGTCCCTGCCCGAGCGAACCGGTGGCTGCGTCGAAGAAGGGGAAGCCCTCGGCCGGGTTGGGGTGGCCGTCGAGCACGCTGTCGAGCTCGCGCAGGCGCAACAGTTCGTCGGGGTTTACCGTTTGCGCCTGACTTGGGCTGGTTCCAACGACACCGCCCAGGTCGGCGTAGGCAGCGTAGATGATCGGCACGCTGTGCCCTTCGGAGAGGACCAGTCGGTCGCTGTTGGGGTTCCAGGGGTCGGCCGGGTCGTATCGCATGTGCTTGTACATCAGCTCGACGACCAGGTGGCCCAGCGACAACGCGCTGGACGGGTGGCCCGAGCCGGCCTGGGTGCACATGCGCACCACGTGCTTGCCCAGTTCGATAGCCTTGGCGTGAACCGCGTCGCGAAGAGACATCCTCACCTCCGTTGGTAGCAGCCGTTGCCGTACCGGCCCCGGGCGTTGTTGGTGTCGCCTAGCGCCGAGCCGCGGGTAACACGGTCCACTAACCGGTTGCCGCCCGCGCCGCAAACGCCGTACCTTACGTGGTCTGGGGGGCGGCATCAAGCCGGCGCCGGCGACGGGCGGGCCCGACAGATGCGCCGGTCGCCATGCGCCACCGCGCCTGTCGGGTGCGTCCCAAGTCCGGGTAACCGACTGTGGTTCGGCGACTTGCGCGACGCGGCGGTGCGACCGGCGACCGAGGCAGCCGGCTTGACAGCAAACCGGCGTTGCCTATACTCTGAGCGTGAACCGGCGGGCCAAGGTGTGTTGGCTTGCTTCCGGGGCCGTAGCTCAATTGGCTAGAGTACCGGACTGTCGATCCGGTGGTTGCGGGTTCGAATCCCGTCGGCCTCGT
>CBFCZG010000301.1:0-5973 GCA_965602375.1 uncultured Phycisphaerae bacterium
CGGCGCCGCTGCAGCCCGTTCGCCGCAACGGCGCCGGTTCGCCATACCAACCTCGGCACGGTCTCAGCCGGCATGCCCACGTTTGTGCTGAGCGAGTAACGCGAGCCGAAGCGCCGCTGCTTGCGCCGAGACGAAGGGCGGGTCGACGACCCCTCCTACATGGTTCTGTCCATTACTTCGCGCCGGTCTTGAAGCTCCACACCACGCCCGTCGTGGTCCCACCGGCGTTCACCTCGTCGATCCGCCAGTAGTACCAGGTATTCTTACCCAGATACCCCGGGTCGAACGTTGTCTCCGTCTGATTGCCCTGGAACTCACTCGGGCCGGGATTCGGGTTCGTGCCGAAGTACACGTCGTGACTGTCGGCCCCGCTGCCGGCCGTCCACGAGAGGATCACGTTGCGGCTCACCTTCGTCTGCCCGTCGGTCGGGCTCGGGTTGCTCGCCTGACCCGGCGGCGAGACGCCGTCGTTGTCGAGAATCGTGTAGGTGTGGACCGTGTTGGCGCCGAGCGTCGCGTTGCTCGGATTGCTCAGCGTCACCTCGATCGTCTCGTCCGGCTCGACCTCACCGTCGTCCACGACCGTGATCACGATATCCTGCTGCGTCACACCCGGATTGAACGTTAACGGCGAGGCCGCGATCGTAAAGTCGTCAGGATTGACGGCCGTACCGCCCGTCACCGCAAAGTCCACCGTCACCGTCTCGACGTAGGACGCACTCAGCGAAACGCTCAGGTTCACCGGTGTGACCGACTCGTCACCACTGGAGGCCGTCAGATCGAACTCGACGGTCGGATATACGTCGTTGTCAGCGATGGTGACCGTGTCGCTGCTGGGCGAGCCGATGGTGTAGGCCGGATCCGCCGTCAACGTCAGCACCACCGTCTCGTCGCCCTCGACCTCGCTGTCGTCGATCGGCGTGATGGTGATCGTCGTCGATGGCTGCCCGTCCAGTATCGTCACCTGCCCGCTCAGCGTCTCCTGGTAGTCACCCGGGCCGGCCGTACCGCCCACCGAGTAGTACACCACCAGGTCGCCGCTGGTTTGATCGCGGCTGACGGTGAACGTGCCGGTGTCCTGGAGTTCCTCGGCCGCACTGGGATCCGTAGCCTGCATGGTCACCGTCGGGGTCGGCACGCCGCCGGTATAGACCACCTCCAGGTACGGACGCTGCCCGGCGGCAGCCTCGCGCGTGTAGTTCTGGAGGTTCTCGGCCCCGTCGAGGCGGTACATCCGCAGACCCCGGTTCTTGGCGTTGTTCAGCAGGTCGTTCACCAGGTTCTCATCCAACGCCACCGAAATGTAGCTGCCGTGATCGGCGGAACTTGCCGTCAGCGAAACGCTGTTAGTGAAGTTCGCCGGCAGGTACTTGAACAGACTCTCCGGCGTGCCGTCCTCCCGGGTCCAGGCGATGCAGTTGTTCGGATCGAGCGCGCCGCCGATGTGATAGGTCTGGACGTACTCGCCGGTGGCTGCCGGCGTGCCCTCCGTCCAGCCGAAGGAGTTGAACCGCTGCGTGTCGTCTCCCTCGGCCCAGTCGTCGTTGGTGTTGATCGTCTGCACGTCCACCGACACAGGGCTGGCTGGCCAGCCGCTGCTCGGCATGATGTACAGCGTGAAGTTGTAGTCGGAGATGGGATTGCTTCCCATGAAGCTCTTGATCGCGGCGGTATCGAAGTCCGTGATGTAGGATTCGTCGCAACCCCACTTGGCGGTCCGGACGTCACTGACGGCTCCCTGGTTGTCATAGGAATCGGCGCAGTTGATGCCGTTGTCGCGGGTGACGTCGAAGATCTCCGGCGGCCCGCCGCCATCGTTGTCGGCGATGGTAACGGTGTCGCTGCTGGGCGAGCCGATGGTGTAGGCCGCATCAGCCGTCAACGTCAGGACCACCGTCTCGTTGCCCTCGACCTCGCTGTCGTCCACCGGCGTGATGGTGATCGTGGTCGACGGCTGCCCGTCGAGGATGGTCACCTGTCCGCTCAACGTCTCCTGGTAGTCGCCGGCGCCGGCCGTGCCGCCCACCGAATAGTACACCACCAGGTTGCCACTGGTTTGATCGCGGCTGACCGTGAACGTGCCCGTGTCCTGAAGTTCCTCTGCCGCATCGGGATCAGTGGCCTGAAGGGTCACGGTGGGCAAACCGCCGTCGTTGTCGTTGATCGTATACGTATGGACGGTGATGGCGCCGAGGCTGGCGCCCGTCGGATTGCTCAGCGTCACCTCGATGGTCTCGTCGCTCTCGGGGTCGCCATCGTCCACGATCGTGATGGGAATGTTCTTGGTGGTCTGGCCGGGATCGAACTGTAACTGCCCCGGATTCAGCGTGTAGTCCACGCCGCCGCCGGTGGCCGAGCCGCCGGTAGCCGCGTAGTCCACCGTTATGGTGTCACCGGAGGTTTGGCTCAGGGACACCGACAGGTTGGCCGGCGTGACGCTTTCGTCGCCGTTGGAGGCGGCTTGATCAAAGCCTACGGTCACCGCCCCGGTCTTGATGATCACGATCCGGTTCCCATCCTTGGACATGGTGATGCCCGTGAGGGTCACCAGTCCCCACTGCTCCGCCACGGCCGTGCCGGAGCCAACCTGCTGGCTGGTGGTGACGTTCGTGTTCGTCCAGTTTATCTGCGTGCCCTGCGGGGTGCTGAAGGCCTGGCAACGGCGCGGCGTCAGGTCCACGGTGCAGGTGCCCACCGGCGCGGTGTCCCTCAGGTAGATGGTAGCCTCCCACTGATCGGCCTGGTCAACGGTGGTGTCGGTTTCCCAGAGGGAGTAGGCGTTGAGGTTTCCCGACAGGTCACCGTCGGCCGGATCGCCGTTGCCCATGTTGTCGTCGAGTGAGCAGTTGGTGAAGGCGGGCAGGGTGACGTTCTTCTTGATAACGATGCCGATGTAGCGGTCACTCCCGGCAGGCAGGCTGGACCGCTCCCCGTGCCCACTTTGGCCCCATTTGAACTTGAATGGCTGACGGGCCGTGATCAACGCGTTGACGAAGGTGTAGGCCTGCGGCCACCCGATGGCTGAATCGTTCTTGCCGTTGGCAAAGCACAGGTACGGCACCTCCTGGCCGGGGTCGGACAGGATGAACTGGGCACTGTCCCAGTAATCGAAGGCCGCCACCCCCGTGTCCTCGTACTCGCAGTCATAGGCGTCCAGACCATACACCTGCTCGAAGCTGCCCTTGAACTGCGGCGTCTCTCGGGGGATGTAAACCCCTACCCAACCGTTGGCGTAGGCAAACGCGTTCGGCTCGCGACAGCCCCACATGATGCAGCCGGCCCCGCCCATCGAGTTGCCGGTGACCAGGATGCGGTTGTCGTCCACGCTGTAGTTGAGCTTCACGAAGTCGTTCAGAAACGACAGGATGCGTTTCTGGGGATAGTTGCGGACGCGCCCGCCGCCGTTGCCGTCCAGGTCGGTGAAGGGGCGGATGGTCCCGTAGTTGTCGTGGTACGCCGTCCACCAGTCGTACGGCTTCATGTTGGTCGAGACCAGCAGCGAGCCCTTGTCGGCCTCGTACCACCAGCCGTAGCCGCTGTTGAGGGTGGCGCCCCAGCAGTGCAGCGCAACGTCCACCGGGCGGGGATCCACCGTCACGCTGGGCACCGCCACCAGGTAGTCGAAGGCGTGGCTGGGGATGTTGTAATAGGGCGGGCAGTCCCAACGCACGTAGTAGTACTTGTCCACGTTATTCTCGTACATCCACGTGACGTCAAGTTCCTTCACGCGCAGCAACACCATGCCCGTGCCCACCGCTTCGGCGACGGCCGAGGCCGTGGTGTTCCCACCGGCGGTCCAGTTCGACAGGTCCTCTTCCCCGTTGACCGCCAGGCTCACGGCGTAGTAGGCCGAGGCCGCTCCTTGAGCACGACGTACGTAGATGCCCTGATCCACCGCCGCCAGCACCTCGTCGGCCACCGGCAGACGCGGAACGACCTTGGTGTCGTCGTTCCGCCAGTACACCCCGTGGTAATACGGATTCCAGGCCGACAGCGGCGTGATCTCATCCACCAGCTCGGCCGTGCGGATGGTCGCCGCGTCGATCGGCTGATTGTGGCGATAGATGCGGTAGCGAATCACGTCCGGGCTGTCGAAGGTGAGCTCGGCGGCCTCGTACTGACCTACCGTGGAGTTCGGGTCGGGCAGCAACTGATCCCGCTCCGTCCACGTCACCATGGTGTCGCCGTCGGCGTGCACGGCGGTGATGTTGGTCAACGCGGCGATGGCGTTGACCACCGGCTGGTCGCACACGATGTCGACCCGCACTCCCGCCGAGAAGCTGAAGCCGGGGAAAGACACCATGTTCAGCACCAACTGCTTGGGCACAGCCTGCACGGCCCTCTGGGCGGCCGCCGTGCAGTCGATGTACAGGTGCCGCGGCCCGAGCGTCGGCAGCCAGTTGCCCGGATCGTCGGCCGCCTCGATGCGGAGCGGCTGGTTGGCCGACGACGCCGTGCCGTTGTGGCCGCCGCGGTTGTGCACGAAGATCGCCCGATAGACCTGCGTGCCGTCCGGTAACGCCGACAGATCCACCGTGATCTGTGAGTTGTTCCCCGTTACCGTATTGGGGTGCGACCCGCGCGAGTCGTTCGTGAACGAACGCGTCGACGTCGCTCCCCACACCGTCGGTGCGAGGGCAACAACACCCAACAACATTACAGCAGTACTCCAGATTCTCGTTTTCATGGCTGACCTTCCTTTCTCTTCTCTCGGTTTCTTCCCTGTCCCGGCTGTCGCCGTTGCTGCCGTCGGCCCGGAAAGACGGCAAGCCTTGACGCGCGCGACAAACCGAGGCCCGTTTCGTCCCACGTCAACCGCGAAAAACTTTCCCTGCGGTGCGGCGCATGCTGAGACGGCCATCACGCCCCGGCCGAATCGTCGCCGAACCGCACGGTGAACTGCCTATGGTTTCGCGCAGGGCCGCATGACCCGCGTCAGAGACCGCGCGTACCCATCGAATCTGCTGACTCGTACAAAATGTAACCCACCGGCCCCGTCATGTTGGTCCGCCCGGCATCGTCGGCTCGGCCCTCGCCGATCGCCCGAGCGGGCCGCTGGTACCGACCGGGTCGGCACAGAACCGCCCGGTCGGCGCCAGCCGTTGTTCGTCGTCACCACGTGCCTTGGTTAACAGTTCGTCGCAGCGCTATTGTGAGGTGCCGATCACCTCCACGTTGTCAACCAGGCCGCGCTCGTTGGTCTTGTTCGCATCCGTCCTGAAACGGATCGGCAGTCCTCATAGTCGCTCCATCTTCCCGGCTCCTGACAGGGTCGTGTGACGTGCGCAGCCATCCCGCGCACCCCCTTCGCTCTCGCGATACAGACATGGCGCCCTGCAACGCAGAGCCCCTTCTTCCACAGGAACCGACCTGCGAAGAGTGATCAAGGGTGCGTCTCGGCCAAAGCCACATCGACGCGACCCGAACCGCATGAACAATCAGTACGAACTGCTGAACGAATTGGCCCCTGGACTGCTTCTGAGCCCCTCTTGGAGGCTCCTCCGGCAATTTACGACCAGATCTGACTGGTGTCAAGGCACAATGTGGCCTGGCTCCGCAAAATGCCGGCGACTTGGCAGGCCGGCTGCCTTCCTGCCGCCCAGTCTCCGCGTTGCCGCTGGGAAAGGAGGGCACGGGGCTTTTTCTGTCGCGCCGGGTAGACCGCCAGCCTTGCGGGCCGATCGGGGTGTTTCCGCCCCCAACCCGCCCGGTTGCCACGGGCTTAGTCTTCCGGGATGCAGAACCGAGGCTGCCGGGGCCGAATCGCGCCCGACAGCCTCGGTTTACTTCACTTCGGTTCGACGGGCCGGCCGCCGGGGATGACAGCCACCCATTAATCGGCCAACACCATGGAGCCTGCCTCAATGCTTCCGACAGCCCGCCGGGGGCCTGTCCGTTCGCTTCGGGGTCATGGGGCGGCCTGCACCACAAACCCGAGAATCACGTTGCGGTTCACGTTCGAGTGCGTCAGCG
>CBFCZG010000302.1:0-5967 GCA_965602375.1 uncultured Phycisphaerae bacterium
AGAAACTCATCCCCTCCGTAGCGCGCGGCGATGTCCGTCTCGCGCACGGCGTGCCGCAACAGGCTCCCGACGAAGCGCAGCAATTCGTCCCCCGCCTGGTGGCCGAACGTGTCGTTGAACCGTTTGAAATGATCCAGATCCACCATCGCCAGCGTCAGGTCCTGCCCGGCCTGGCGCTGGGCGTCGAAGATCTCCGGAAGCCTGCGGTCGATGAACCGCCGGTTGACCACCCCGGTCAGCGGATCCTGCCACGCATGCTGCTCAGCCCTCCGAAGCGCCACGCTGATCTGCCGCGTGCGGGCGGCGACACGCCGGTCAACCGTCTGTTCGAGATGTTCGGTCCGCGCCTCGCAGTCCCGCAGCTTCCGGTCCATCAACTGCACGACGCGGGCAAGGCGCCCCATCGCGTCGCCCCGCTGACTCAACCCCGGCGGCACCGAGGCAAAGTCACCCGTCATGCAGGCCCGCGTTAAGGTCGCGATGGGATTCACCACGCAGCGTGTCAGCCACCACACTGTCACCGCCACCATCGTCACAGCGATGCCGCCCATGGCTATAGGAAACACCCACCAGGGAGGCGGCAGATCGGCCCCCACGTCGAACAGGACGCCAATATAGCCGCCAGCCTGCGACTGCCTCACCTCCGTCGGCACGGTGACCAGCCAGGCGCCCGCAGGCCGCCCTTCACTCGAGAGATCCGACAGGTCCGCGCGGCAGACCCTCTTTGCCGGGTGGGTCTGTTCGGCCGCCTGAACGAGCAACGGTGCCAACTCACCCCAGTCCGCCGCCAAAGCGGCGACCTCGCCGTCTGCTCCGATAACCGTCAGTCCGAGAACCATCCGGGTGCGTGTTAACCGTTGAGCCCACGCCTCCAGACGCGCCCTATCACCCGTGGCGGTAACCTCATCGACCCCGGCCGCGAGTAGCTCGGCCATTGCCATCGCCTGCCTGCGCGAAAGCGGCCGCACCGTCGGCAACGGCACGTAGGCATGCAATGCGATCGCCGAGGCCGCAACGAAAACCGTCGCCGCCGCCACTTTCCAGAACAGCTCGCTGCGGAGCGATGGACCTGCCCTTCCGGCCATTTACGTCCCACGATCGGCGTTTCTGCTTTATCGGCCTGCATGCCGCGACAAGTTACGTCATGTTTGGAAGGTCGGCCCGACCTGTGGGCGAGACAGTGTCTGCGTTTAATCCGCGTAAGTCGTTGCGGCCAAGCCATTTGAGAAAGACGATGAATCGACGCCAATTACTGCTTGACGACGCCTGAAGTTTGGTGTACGTTAGGTGCCGGCGTGGGCGGCATTTCGGTTTTCTGGGGGATGGTCACTGGGGCGTAATTCACTGTTAGGAAACGGGTTATGTAATAGACACTGAGGGCGACGGCGCGCGCCGGGCTCGTCCGGGGGTGCGTCGGGTTCGAGTACCCGCGTCGGGTGCGCAGAAATGGGGGTGCAAGCGATGAGTCTTGGCAGAGCGGAAAGGGAGCGGCTGGTGCAGGCCAACATGCACCTGGTTCGCGTTCATTTGAGTAGGAACGTACGGTTGCCCCGTCAGCCCAGTTGTCGTGGCGAGTACGAAGACCTCTTTCAAGAGGGATGTGTAGCGCTGGTGGCGGCGGCCAGAAGCTACAAGCCCCAACAGCATGGCCCGTTCGCCGGCTACGCCCTGTCCCGGATACGCTATGCAATCAGCCATCTGCTCTACGAGGGGTTCAGGACGGTGCGGGTTCCCGCGACGGTTCAGAAGTCACTGCGCAGCCGGAACTTGCACAGTTCTACGCTGCCGAGAGAGGTCGAGTTGGCCTGGCCTGATGCGCTGGCCAACCGCAGCGTGGCGTGGCGTCACCGCCCCAGCGAGCCGACCATCGGCGACTTGTGGACGTCATGCTATCAGCAGGCCGTCCGAGCGGCTGCCGAAAACCTGAAGCGCTCGCCGCGCTGCGTGCCGGACCGGGCACGACTGATCGACCGATTCGTGGAGGAGTACCTGCTGGTGCCCGAGCCGGCGGCCCGTACGGCGAAGCGTGATCTGGCGCGACAGGAAGGGTGTTCGGTCGGTCGAATCAATGGCGTGGAGCGTCAGCTTGTACGGGCGATCGCCGCGCGGCTCGAGCAGGACGTTGAGGCCCGGGAACTGCGGCGATGCGCCGAAAGCACTGGAGGCGACTGGCGGCAACCCGTGGACGATCGGGTACGGCGCCGGATCGGCGAGGCGGTCACCGCTGCCTTCGCCGGACAGTTCGGACAGGCCCGGCCCGATCGGCAGGGCGCAGCACTGCTGGCGATGCTCAAGAGGATCGGTGTTGATCTGCCTCGGGTGGTTCGGGCCTGTCACCGCCGGCTGGACTCGTCGGGGCGGGTGGAGGCCGAGGCAGTTCTTGCGACGGGCCTGGGGCCAGCTGGGGCAGCAAAGGCCGACGGAGCGCGGGCAGTTGGTTCGTGAGGTGCTGGTGCAGACGGTGCGGCGAACTGCTCAGCAGCGATTCGAGATCACGGATCGCCGAGCCGGGCGGACCACCCGGATCGACACGCGGCAGCCGTAAAACGCCGCGGAGGCGGAGCGAACGGGGCCAGCGCTGCTCTATCGGATCGTCTGTCGCTCGGTCGCTTCGTTGGAGGAACAGGTCAAAGCGGGCACCGACATGCTCGGTCGACGCCTGGGCGCCCACACCGACGGGCGCCGCGATGCGCTGCGCGTCGGCGACGGCGAGGGGTCGTTGCCCGATTCGCTCGTAGAGGACAAACTCCTGTTGGCGCTGCAGAAGCAGTTCGCATCGATTGTTCGGCCCGGCCAAGTCGGCAAGGAGCAGGGCATTGGTGCCGACGGCGACGGCCGTCGCGCCGCGCCCCGCCACCAGGCAGGCGCCGCGGTCGAATGCAACGGTCGAACCGATGATGTCGGCGCGTTGGCGGCCCGCTTCGGCGTGAACCGTCAGCGACTGCCGCCCGCCGGGCAACACCGCATCGGGCGCCGGCGCGACGGCGGGCGCTGAGCAGCCGGCAGCCATGCCAACGCATGCCAAGAAGCCGAGCAGCGGGTTTGGGATCGGTCTTGACATCGGGTCGCCCCGAGATGCCTAACGCCTGGAATCGGGGGCAACGCGAGGGCGCGTGCCCTTGTCAACCTGATAGAGCCGACCACGCTTGTTCTCGTGCAGTAAGGGCAAAGACAGCGGCTCGGCGGAAGTTTCGGTAACGATATAGCCTGCGTTGAAGGTCCGCGCCAGTTGGATGAGCCCGTCTTCGGACAGGTACGAGTACAGGCCCTGACGACGGATGATCTCAATGGCGTCCTTGTCGGAGCGGCCGCTGACCCCTGTGTAGGCACGGACGCGACGCTCCCACTCAAACAAGTCAGGAAGGTAGCTACAGGTGATGATTCCGGGATCCTTCCACTCTACGACGATGGCTCTTTTGCTGTGGATTCTGAACCCTTGGGCGTGTGGTGGGGTGAGCAGTACGGCATCACGCGGGAGGTTCCGATCGACCCACTCCTGCATCTCGATCCAATGTGGGTTCGGCAGGGAGTAGGTCAGCGCGACGGCCTCGTCGAAGGGCACGTGTTTGGACAGCAGAAACGCGAGTCGCTGCCCCCGCATTCCCACAAAGCTCATCACTGCGAGGACGACAAGGCCAGCGGTGACCCAGTTGCTTGACGCCGGCCACCGGCGGACCTGCCCGATCAGCAGCAGAACGGCCGTGACCAGAACAGTCACGACGATGTTATAGTCGAGACTTTGCAGCCCGACGAACAGGGCGCCGCCGGTGACGTCGTACTGGAAATCGGTCCAGCCGGCCCAGGCCAGGATCAGTCCAGCGACGAGCAGAATGATCGCGAACGCCTTGCGTGCAGCGGGCGACCGGCCGGCATCAGGTACAAGACCGATCAACGGCAGAAAGGCAGCGGCAGCGAGTTCCTGGTTCGTGCCCACACCCCAGGCAGCCAGGCAAAGCCCCGCCACGCGATCGGCGACGTCGGACGATTCGAGCAGCTTTGCCGCCCAAGCGGCGACGTAGAGCACCGCGATGAAGACGGCGAAACGCCCGGCCCGCCCGAACGGAAACGCCATCGTTGCGACGCTGAAAGGCCAGACCTCCACGGCGAAGTAGAGGAAGGCCAGAATCGCCAGCAACACGACGAAAGCGGCGAGCATCATGCGATGGCGAGGCCCTGCTCGAAGCTTGAAAAAGCCGATGGCCCCGAGCGTCCACCAGGCAAACGCGGGGACCCAGTCCTCGGCCCCCCAGGTGGAAGGGAAGCGATGGTAGGGCATGCGGAAGTGATAGATGAATCGCAAACGATCGATCTGTTCGGAAGTCGTGATCTGGTCGGGCCCCACGGCCGAGAGCACGCGATAGATCACCGGCCCGGCCAGGGCCACCAGCACCAAGGGTGCAACGACGATCAGCCACCGGCGCTCGGGCCGATTGACCAGGATCATAATGCCCAGCATACAAGTGAAAAACGCGGCGCTGACGACGTGGATGTTGGCCAACAGTCCGACCGCACCAAACGCCCGCAGCCACTTGCCCTCCAGCGCCCAGCGCCACGCTATCAGCAGGAAAGGCAGCACGAAGTTGGTGTGACTGTAGGGGTCGATGGAGCCGTGGAGCGAGATGTAGATACCGGCGGGTGACGCCTTGGTCAGCACGAGCATCAGCACGGCGATGCGGCCTGCGAGCACCGAGCCGAACAGACGCCAGCTCAGGCAGTAGACCGCCCAGGCCGTCAGGACGCACCAGACGGCGTCGAGCGTCAGCAGCAGGGCCTTGAGCCTGACGAACTGGGCCAGGAACGCCACCGCGTACCAGAAGTAACTAAGGAAGTGCTGATAGCTGCGGATGATGTAGTCGTGTTGATAAGTCGTGGGGTCCTGATAGTGGTTGACCAGCGGAAGAAGGTGGGCGTGATTGACGCCGCCGTAGTTGTAGTGGTAGGCGAAGCTGGTCAGGCCCGCCACGATAAGGATCAACCAGGTCGCGGACGAAATGGGAATGGGTTTGTCTGCGTGCTGCTCGGCGGCTACGTTCGGCTGATCGCTCATGGGCACCCGGCAACCAAGGCGGATCTCGACGGCCGGATACTACCGCGCCCGTGGTTGGGGCTCAATGTGGTCGCGGCGTGTGGTCAACGGCACCGTTTCTCGGCTCGCCGGCAGACGAAGATCAGGTCGTTGCCGGGAGGATAGGGTGTTCGCCGGTAGTCGCCGAACAGGTGCTCGACGCATAGTCCCGCGCGGGCCAGCAGATGTTCGGCTTCGGGTCTGAAGATGCAGCGCATGTAGAAGACAGCGGTGCTGGTGTGGGCCGAGCCGTCGGGCTGGTGCATCTCGAATTCGAACTCCACGTGCTGCAACTGCCGCGACTTCTCGTGACCGAGGATGCGCGAGCGGCGGATCAGTCGCGTGCCGTCGCCGAAGGTGACGTCAAAATCCGTGCCTTGTTCGGACGGGAACGGGCCGGTGAGCCTCCTATAGTTGGGGTCGAACACGTCGAGGATGAACCTGCCATCGGGCCGCAGGTGTCGACGGACGCACCGCAGGCAGGCGAGCTGCTGCTCGGTCTCCAGCAGGTGCTGGAACGCGCGGAAGGGGACGATGATCAGGCCAAAGCGCCGACGCAAGGAGAAGTCGGCCATGTCGGCGAGGAGCAGCCTAACGCGCCGACGGGTGCGGTCGGGCTGGGCGTCGAGTTTCCGGAGGCAGATAGCGAGCATGGCGGGCGACAGGTCGAGCCCGACGACGTCGATACCCTCGGCGGCGATGGGAATGCAGACTCGCCCGGTTCCGCAGCCGAGCTCGAGCACCGGACCACGGCTCTGGCGAGCGTAGTCGAGGTAGAACTGCAAGTCGTTGCGATCGACGTAGGGAGGCGTAAGGTCGTAGGTTGCAGCTAAGTCGGCGTATTCGTCGGGCATGGTTAGCTCTGGTGCGGTGGGTCGAACGGGCGAACGTTAACCTGATCG
>CBFCZG010000303.1:0-5945 GCA_965602375.1 uncultured Phycisphaerae bacterium
CAAGTGCCATCGGCCTCCGCTGACCTGGAACCGCAGCTGACCATCCGCCGGCTCCAGGACGCTCACCACGGCGCCCGGCTCGAGCCCCAACTCCGTGCCGTCACCCAGATCGATACGGCTGGGCTCGTCCGCCACAAAGGCTTGCCCCCACGGCAGCAGTGCCCCAGCCGACGCGGCCCCGCGCGTCTCGGATCCCCCCAACGGGGCAAGCCGGCCATCCAACACCTGCGGCTGAGAGCCCTGTGCTATAACTTCTTTTTTAATAGACCCTTGCGGTGCTTTTAGCGACCCGACAAAGTAACCTGCCCCGGCAGCCAGCAGGATTGCAGCCGCAACCACCATACGGCCCAGCCGCCGCGGTCGGGCGCCGGCGCGGCCCGTGTCGCCACGCATTTGCGCCGCCGCCAGCCAGACGGCCCGCTCGGCGCGCTCGGGCGGCACGGGATCGACCTCGCCCAACTCGCCAAGCAAACGCTCGGTGCGACGCAGGGCCTCCAACTCGGCCGCCAGGTTGGGCTGCTCGGCCAGATCCTTCTGGAGGGCCTCGCGCTGCGCGGGCTCCAACCCGCCCTCGAGGTATGTCACGAGGCGCTCGGTTCGCTCGTCCAGGATGTCTTCACGCTCGTCCGCCATCACCTATGCCTCGCCAAGTTGCCGCCTAAGAGCCTCCAAGGCCCAATACACCCGACTTCGCAACGTGCCCTCCGGAGAACCGGTCAATTCCGCCATCTGCCGATACGTCATCCCCTCAAGCCTGGAAAGCACCAATGCCTCGCGCTGCGGCCCGGGCAACTCGTCGATTGCCCGCTGAAGCCTTTCCAACTCCTCCGATTTGGCCAGCCGATCCACCGGCGAGGACGCCACCGACTCGACGGCCACCCGCCGCCAATCAAGTTGCCGCGCCTGACGCCGCCTGTCATCACGGGCCAGGTTCAGGGCAATCCGATAAATCCAGGTTCCCAGCTCGGCCTCGCCTCGAAAGCGCTTGAGGCCGGATTTGACTCGCAACCACGTCTCCTGGAACAGCTCCTCGGCCCGTCCCAGGTCGCCCACGTAGCGCGCCAGAAGCCTCAGAATCGCCGGGCCATGCTGCTGAACGAGCTGTTCCAGAGCCTCCGGATCGCCCCGCCGACACCGCTCGACGAGATCGTCCGGCTCGCCCACTTCCCGGTTAGCTCCTGATGCGCCAGCGTTACCAACCACTTAGACTCTCGCTGCGACTCCCCCGTTGAGGCGATTTTGCCCTCTATCGTCCCCTATGGCAACCGGAGTGAAACGGTCGTCGGGCTCGCCCGTGCCCGAGCGAGCTAAAACCCGCCGGCCAAGTTCGCCGACAGGCGGCGACCACGCGTGTGGTCGAACCGCCTATCGCCACTACAATGCGGGCTCGGCTCACACCCGCCGACTGGAGGCAAGCGATGTCCGCCAAGTACCAGGTTGAGATGGTGGCCAACTATCACTGCCGCTGCGGCGAGGGACCCCTGTGGGACGAACGCCGGCAAGCGCTGTTCTGGACCGATATTCCGGCCGGGCGGCTCTTTCGCTACGACCGCGCTTCGGGCTGGCACGAGCCGATCTACCGGGGCGAGCCGGTGGGCGGCTTTACGCTCCAGCAGGACGGCAGCCTGCTGCTGTTCGGGGCCGACCGGATCAGCCGGATGGGCGACGACGGGCGCGTCGAGGTGCTCATCGACGGCATCGATCCGGACATGGACCGCTTCAACGACGTCATCGCCGACCCGCGGGGCCGGGTCTATGCCGGCACCATGGCCGACGACCCCCAACGCGGCGGCCTGTATCGCGTCGACACCGACGGGTCGGTGCGCTGCCTGTTCCGGGGCACGGGCTGCGCCAACGGCATGGGGTTCACGCCCGACCGGCGAGGTTTCTACTGGACGTGCTCGACCACGCGACGGGTGTTCCGGTTCGATTACGATGAGGACACGGGCGACCTGACCAACCGCGTAGAGCTGATTGCCGTGCCGGAGGGCGAAGGCACACCCGACGGACTGACGCTGGACTCCGAGGGCACCATCTGGTCGGCGAGGTGGGGCGGCTTCGGCGTGTACAAATTCTCGCCCGCGGGGCAGCAGCTCGAGAAGATCGAGTTGCCGGTCGAAAAAGTCTCGTCGGTCATGTTCGGCGGCGCCGATCTTGATGAACTCTACCTCACCACGGCCGGCGGCGCGGACGACAGCGACACGGCCGACGGTGCCCTGCTTCGCGTGAAGCTCGACGTGCGAGGCGTGGTCGAGTTCCGCTCGCGCGTGCTGATGTCATAGGCGCATGGTATGGGCCGGACGGGCAAGCGCGTTGGCCGCCCATCCGGCCCGTGTTCGGTGCGACCGTGAGCACCGCGCGTCATGCACCGGCGACCGGCGTGATGCGCAGCACCGCGTCGAGTTTGGCCAGTTCGTCCAGTTTTCGCACGTCGATCGAGCCGATGACCAATCGTACGGCCTTGCTGTCGGCCTTCTGGACAAAGCCAAGCTTGGCCAGCGAGGCCAGTGTGTCGGCCGACACATCGCGCAGGTAGATCATCACGTCGACTCGATAATCGATAACGCGAAGCTTGCCGACGCTCAGGTTGCCGTCGGTGCCCTGCTTGGCGACTTTCTCGGCCAGGCCCTGCAACGACTGCGCGAGCTTCGCCTGCGGCGACGGCTTTTGTGGGGCATCGGCGGCGCGATCGAATTCCACCCGTGACGAGTCCATGTGTTCCCGCGGCATCGCCGCTGTAGGCGCCAATCGAGCAGCCTTGACCTCGCGACCGGCGACGCCGCGATGCCGGAGCATCGGCTGCCCAAGCATGAACTGGCCAGCCATCCTGCCCCTGCGCCTGACGCCCGCTTCCTCTTTGCAGCCGAAGATCCCGTCGTAACTCACACCGTCGGGCATCTCGACGGGCACGTCGACCCTTACCGGTTCGCCGCCGACGGTGACGGTCATTTCCTCAACGGCCACGAAGCTGGTGAACTGTGTCATCAGGCTGTAGTCGAGGCCAAGCTGCGTGACCTGACCCTTAAGATCTTCGGGGAAGGTGCCGCGCTGAAGGGCAGCCATGTCCTGGTGCATCAGGTGGCTGACTTTGGCGCGGGCCCATAGCGAGGCGACGGCGGGGTGCTGAGGCGGGGTCGTCGGCAGCTCGATGGGAATCTGTCGCTCGAACGGTCCTTCGCCGGTCTGGCCGCGGAGCACGATCGTACCCGACTTGGACTCGCCGAGTCGGCCATGGATCATGATCGGCTTGACGCTGAACAAGTCCGGCAAATGGGCGGGATAGATCTCGCTGATCGACAGCTCGCCCCAGTCGATCTCGATGTCGGTCAGCACCGGCGCGTTGATGCGCTGGGCGAAGCGCTTGGCCGCCTGCTCGCCCTGGCTGGCGAGCGTGACGTACTCGACCTCGCCGCGGCCCGCGTGGGCCATGCCGTCCAGCAGGAAGCGGTTGACGCTGTTGCCGATGCCAAACGCAAACACCCTGGCGGTGCCCGCGTTGCGCCGCACCGCATCAATGATCGCAAAATCGTTGCCGATGTACCCGTCGGTCATAAAGCAGACGATGCGGACGCGCTCGGGGTCGTCCTGACCTTCCAGCGCCGCGGCAATCGCCTTCATCATTTCCGTCCCGCCCGAGCCATACAGATCGGCCAAGTACTTCAGCGCGGTCGTGCGGTTCTCAGTGGTGTTGGGCACGGGCTTGTCGAAGCAGCGCCCCGTCCCGCCCGAGAAGCTCAGCAGATTGAACGTGTCGCGCGGGTTCATCATCTCGATGCAGAGGCGCATGGTTTCCTTGGCCTTTTCGATGGGAAAGCCGCTCATCGAGCCGCTGCGGTCGATCACGAAGATCATCTCCTTGGGCACCGCCTCGCCCGGCAGTACGCGCCGCGGCGGTTGGAGCACGAGCGTAAAGAACGTGCCCCGACCGTCCTGGTGCAGCAGAACGGCGTCGCCGATCTCGTCGGTGGCGGTGCGGTAGCGAAGGATGAAATCCTTGTTGGGAATCGTCGCCTGGTCGACGAGCCTGACGGTCGCGCGACCCGCCCCTTGCTCGCTCACCGCGACGTCGTGCAGCACACTGGTCAGGTCGAAAAGCTCGATGCCCGCATCGATGCGGACGGTGATGCCGATGTCGTGACCGGCCCGCGTGCCTTCGGGCGTAATCGGCGGGGTAATCCGGTGTGCGTCGGGCACCTCGGGCGTGGGCGTGCCGGTAGTCATCGGCGCCGGTGCGCTGCCGCCGCCGGGGATGTAGCGCGGACCCACCACCATCGGGAAGACGTACTCGAACAGCCCGTCCTCATACTTGAGCGTCTCGACGTAACCGATCTCGATCACCACCTCGACGCCGGGCTCGATGTTGGCCACCGACTGTGTGAAGATGTTGGGCCTCTCCTGATCGAGCAGGCCCGCGACGTGACCGGCCTGTCGGGCGGCTTCGTAGATCTGTCTCGCCTCGTCGCGCTGCTTGATCTGACCGACGATGCGGCGATCGCCGACCGTCATCACCATGCGATCGACGGCCGCGCCCTGAGGCAGCGGGAAGACGTAGACGGCTTCGATCTTCCTGTCCAAAGGATTGTGGAACGTCTGGCGGACGAGGGTGCGGCCTACAAAGCCTGCAATGTCGGCCTCGACGTCGGTGTGTTTGAGCGGGCAGACGCCCACCTGCGTACCTGCGTCGTCGATAATTCGCAGCTCACCGCCGGTGGGCGGGCCGGTCTCGGCAGCCACCGCCGCCCCCGCCAGCGCCAAAAGGGCAAACAAAGTCCGGTAACCATTTCCCATCGCGTTCATGGCTTGCTCCTTCGAGTCAGCAAAGGTCATCAGCGAGTCTTCGCCAGATTCGACGCAGCTTGGCGCAGCCGGTTCCCGGTTTTTTTCACGTGGTTTCCGATGGCGCGGCGCCGCCCCCTCGACGCAGTCTGTGGCGCCGGGTACCGTGACGGTCCTCGCAAGGGGCAGCACGACAGGTGCGTCAAGCGGAGTGCGGATATGCAAAGTGACAGTCGAGCGACTCGGTCCGGCGGCGGGGGCGATGGCGCTGGCGTCGGCGGTGTTGTTGTTGTTGGCCTGGGCGGTTCTTGCCCGCGCGGGTCGCCTGGGTCCGCCGACGCTGGCGATGGCGGTCGTGCCGCTGGCGGCGGCGCTGGCGTTGCGGTTGCGACTGTCGCGCCTCGTGCCCGACATGGTCTTCGGCGCGATCGATACGGGGCTATTGACCATCCCAGCCCTGATCGGCGGGTGGCATTTCGGGGTGATCGGCGCGATTCTCGGCGGTGTGGTGGGCGACTCGATCACCGACGGGATCGCGGGGTTCTTCGAGGGCGGCATCGCCTCGTGGCTGCGGCGGCACGGTATTGAGGAGTCGCGAACGGCGGCCGGCAGCGCCTTGGGCAAGATGACCGGCTGTCTGGCCGGCTGCGGACTTGTGCTAACCGTGGCCGAGCTGCTCGGCCTGATGCCCGGCGGCGGGCTGCTGGCAGGTTCCTAACGCAAGGCAGGTATTGCCCCCGGCGGGGAGGCTTGTGTCGGATGGGGCGCGGCCTACGTCGCGGTGGTCTGTCCCGTGATCGCGTCGACGGCGGCGTTGAGGATGGCGTCGATAATCGACGTGATCGCACCGGTGCTCCCAGTGATGATGCTCGCCCGGACCTCGTCGTCGCAATCGGAGAGAAGGTACAGACTCCCACCCGCCGCCACGATCAGCGCCCGACGGTAGGCCCCCTGCAAAAACCGCAACATCTTCATTCCTTTACTCCTGCCACGTCCGGGCATGGTGCACCATAACGTTACTGCATCGGGCGCCGAGCCGCCACCGCATGAGCAAAAAACGCCGGTGGCGCGTGCTCACCACGGCTGCAATAGATTGTACCCGCCCGGCAGGCCTGCGGTTGCACGGCTGGGGTGCCCCGCCCTTTGCGGAGCAACCCCGTTGCGCAGCA
>CBFCZG010000304.1:0-5902 GCA_965602375.1 uncultured Phycisphaerae bacterium
ATGGGCCCGGGGGAGGTCCGTCGCGCTAAATCCTTTACAGTTCTTACGACACTTTTCCAGTTCTTCGCGCGCGTGCATGTATCGCGCCGTCTCCATTTCATCGCCACCGTGTGCGCGCCTCCGCGCCTACCGCCCCTCGGGCGTTGATTCCGCGCTAGGGCCTGTAACCTCCTCCACAAAAAAGAGTTAGAGGCAATAGGATAGGCCAGGCCGCTCCGCCGGCGTTGCCTTGCGGAAACATCCCTTTCTGCTCGGAATGCGCAACCGCAGGGGACTCTACGGGCGATAATCCAGACAACTACTTATATGACCGATAGTTACACTAGGTACGGGAGGGCTGCGATCGCCCCGTCGCCCCCGGGGCACGTGGTTTGCGGGTATACCTAGCCGCAGAGGGAGAGGTGGGGTGCCATGCGCGCCACCTCCGAGAGAGCTTTGCCGGTGTGCGATGCGCAGGGAGAGAGAGACCTGCCAGTCGGACTTCCGGTGAGCTTGATGTACAGTATATTGCGGTAGTTGCCGTGCGCCTCTGAGGCGCTCGGCTTGCTTGGTTGCGGGTGAGAATCGAGAGAGAGCGGCCGACTGCGGTCGGTTGGGTTCTGCCTAGACTGAGCGGGCGACAGGCAACAGCCAAGCCTGGCAGAGGGAGAGAGAGATGAGACAGGCAGTTCTTGCAGCTGCGCTGGCGCTCGTCGGGAGTGTGCCGGCGCTGGGTCTGACTTGGCAAGTTACTAACCCCGATCCTTCCTTGGCCGGGGCGGGCATCGTCCCGATCGAGTTCAGCCAGCAGGTACTCGAGATCGAGATTCACAAGTGGTGGTTGCAGACCGCTACTGCTGGGGGGACGGGCGAAGTGCCGCTGGTCATTCAATTCACCAGAGAACCTAACGATCCCGATGTCCTTCACATCATCGATGAGATCATCTTCAACGTTTCCCAAGAGGAGTGGCTCGACTATCACGTGTCGTTGCTGGATGGCATGGGCTTGCCCGTCTCGCCCGACGACGCCAGTCCGGATGTGTGGTTCTTCAACCACCAGGTCACCGACAACTGGCAGATGATCGGCGGCAGTCACCGCTTCGAAAGCAAGACCGTTACCACGCTCGTCGGTGATCCCACTCGGGCCGTCGCCTTCGACTGGCTGGACACTGACGGTCAGGGCGTGCCGGCGGGCGACTGGTTCGGCCCCAACGGGCCCCCATACAACCAGTTGGTCCTCTCGAATCTGTACATCGATATGTCCCAGGTGCCGATCGGGGGCGTGTTCTATCTCAAACAGGTGCCCACCATCCCCGAGCCGGCCAGTGCCACGCTGCTACTAACCGGTCTGGCCATCTTCCTCGGGAGGCGCCGACGCAGATAGCACGCTATGTGGATGGATAGCCGTAGGGGAACGGCAGACGCTTTGAGGAAAGGACGCATGAAACAAGGGAGAGAAGCGTTGAGCCGACATATACCATGCTTGATTCTGGCGATCGGTTTCGTCGCATGGCCCCATGCAGCCGATGCCATCGTTGTCACCCAACTGTCGCCGACGGCGACCCTGGCCGAACTGAATACGTATTTCCCGTCGTCGTCCGGCTGGACCGTCCAAAAGACCTTTCACGAGTTCCTGTGGGATTCCAGCCCGGTCATTCTGGTGCTTCAGATTGAAGTCGAGGACGGAGATGATGTGATCGCCATCGATGAGCTGGTCACCAACGACACAGGCGTGACCTGGGCCGACTATCACCTCATCCTGGCCAACTTCGACGGCACGCCGATCGACGCCAACGCCGTCTTCGACCCCGCCGCCAGCGTCGCCAACTCGGCATTTGTCGACGTCGCAGCCGACGGCGGGCAGATCTTCCTGTCCGGCGGCACCGTCGATCCGGGCGCGGAGTTCTCGCTGGAGTTTGTGATCAACACGGACGGCGCACCGGGCACGGGATTTCTGCTTAAGCAGTACGCCACGCCCGAACCGGTTGCCCTGTTGCTTCTTGCCGCAGGAGCGCTGACCGTACGCCGCCGCCGCCCGTTCTGAGGCGACATCGCATATAAGAGTTCAGAGGCCCCGGATCGCCCTGTCGCTCGGGGCCTTTCCTGTGCGCTCGTGGCGAACGATCACGTTGCACTGGCCCGCGTGTTCCGTTAGTGCGACCGATCGGTTGATCCCTGGACCGACAGCCCCTATGGTGGAATCTTCCGGCTCGCCGCCAACTCGGCGTCGGCGGCGCAGAGCCGGTGCCGGCTCCAGTCGGGAGTGTACGAGAATGGAACGACCGAGACCGAAATGGGTGATTTGGCTAACCACCGACCACATGCGGTACGATTGCATCGGGGCTCACGGGAACGACATGATGCACACGCCCAACCTCGACCGGCTTGTGCGCCAAGGAATCAGCTTCGATGACTGCTATGCGCAGAACCCACTGTGTATGCCCAGCCGGTGCAGCTTCATGACAGGGCTCTACCCTCAGCAAACCGGCGTGACGCAGAACGGCAACACGCTCCGACCCGACTTCGAGCCCACCGTCGCCCGCACGTTCAAGGCCGGCGGCTTTCAAACGGCTCAAATCGGCAAGCTGCATTTCCAGCAACATGAAGATCACGATCTGGACCCCCGCGCGCGTCACGATTACGGCTTCGATACACTCTGGGCCTCCGAGGAATCCGGCTGCTACAACGACGCCTACATGACCTGGCTCTACACCGAGCATCCGAACCTGGTCGAGAAGTTCCGCGTGCCGCGCTCCACGTCGCCGGAGCGGATCAAGGAGCGAGAGGGTCGCGTCGTCGACGCCCCCTGGCAGATGAGCCATAGCGGCTGGGTCGGCGGGCGAGCCGAAACCTACCTCTCCGTCCGTCACGCGACGCAGCAGTTCGTGCATATGGGCTTCTACGCGCCGCACCCTCCACTCAACCCTACCACAGAGATGTTTGCTCGCTACGCCGGCAAGGACATGCCCCCGCCCCGCTGTAACGGCGAGGAATGGCACGACAAGCCCGAACCGCTCGCCGGGCTCATCCGATCATTCGCTGACTGGACCGTAGAACGCTTCGTCGACTACCGGCGACACTTCTATGCCATGGTCACCGGCGTCGACCTCGCCGTCGGCAGCCTGCTGGCCTTCCTCGAGCGCATCGACATGATCGACGACACACTCATATGCTTTGGCTCCGACCACGGCGACATGTGCGGTGATCATCGTATGATCCTCAAACACGCCAGCTTCTACGACGAGCTTATGCGCATGCCCTGGGTGCTCTTCTGGCCACGTGGATTCGGCACCAAAGGTCGGCGGATCAACGGGCTGGTCGAGATGGTCGATCAGTTGCCCACCCTCCTGGACCTGGCCGGCTGCCCCGTGCCTCCAGTCATGGTAGGACGCAGCTATGCCGATGCTCTGCTCTCCGGCGAGCCCGTCGACGCCCGCCAGGACGTGCTCGCCTATCACGAGCCCGGATGGGCCATGCTGCGGACAGCCGACCACAAATACATTCGCTACGGCTACGGCCAGGAAGTGCTCTACGATCTTGGCGAGACCACGCCCGAGGTCGTCAACCGCGCCCATGCCGACCCCAAAACACTCGCGTCGATGCGCGAAAGAATGCTCCAGCGCACGCTCGAGGCCAGCCGAACGCCGCTGGTAAGGCATTTCCGTTACTAGCTGCGACTTACCGCGACGTCGCTCGGCGATGCTCCTCGATCATATGCGCCAGGCGGGTCCCCGCCTCGAAGGCCCGTGCCAGGAACGTGTCCTCATCATCGATTCCCGTCTTGCCCATCGTCGTCTCCAAACTCACGCACTTGGTGTACGACGATTCGGCGATGATCCGCGCCAGCCGCGACCAATCCACCGTACCCGTAAAAGGTAGCTTGTGTTGATCCGAAGCTCCGTCGTTGTCGTGAAGGTGGATCGAGATCAATCGGTGTTTGAGCGAGTCGAGGCGGTCCAGCCCGTCAGCCACCATGTTGCCGTGACCCGAGTCATAACACAGGCCCAGAAACTCCGGATCGTATGCCGCCAGGACCCGCCCGATCGCCTCGAAATCGCCATTCTCGATCGCAATGCGGACCTGACAGGCGCGGGCGTAGGGCTCGAGCGCGTCGAGCGAACGGCGCAGCCGCGACCAACCTGCCTGGTCGCCTTCGCCCCTTCCCAGCCCCGCAGGAAGATGAAGGATGACCACGTCGGCTCCCAGCCGGGCCGTCATCTCAATTCGGTTCTTAATCAGTTCGACGCCGGCCAGACGTTGGTATTCCGCCGCCGAACCCCAGTCCTTCTCCTGGCCGTGAGAGGCGTGCAGATCGCTCACGCGCAGCCCGAAACCGCCCAGCCAATCCGCCACCTGTCGGATCTCACAATCGACATACACGAAATCGGTGTTCCATTGATGGCACCAGTGCACGTGCGAAAACCCCGCCTGACCGATCCGCCGCAAGTACGGTGCCGGACAGCCGACGCTCGTCGCATAGTCGCTGGTCATCGAAAGCATGGACGGCGCCCCACCGAAGTTCGACGCAGGCAGGCGGTCACGCGGCCGCAATTACAGACGCATCCCCAAGGTGATTACACGGCCCCAGCGTCTACCCTAGGGCGCCGGTGCCGGCTGGGCCGATATGTTCTGCAACAGCGCGTTGCGCGTGAGCGATCCGAACGGATCAAATACATCGGAAATCGAACCGCCGTCCCCTTCGCCCACCTGCTGGCTGGGCCGGTTGAGGAACTCGATCCCATTGACGTTATAGGTAAGCGTCGCGCTGACGCCCGCACGGAAGAAGAAGTTGCGGTTGATGAAGTCCTGCACCCTCGTTTCCAGCGTGTCGGGTACCACCAGAATATCGCCCGCCGCCAGTTGGATGTTGGCGTCGCTGCCGTTGCGAATGCGATCCAGGTTGAGCTTGACGTGGACGTCCTGCCCGTCGGGCGTGTGGCGAACCAACGTCGCCTCTCGCGGCGTAACGTCCGTACGAAGTCCGCCCGACGCAGCCAGCGCCTGAAGCACGGTCAGCGATGACCCACGCGGCACGGGGACCGGACGCGACACGCCAACCAGGCCGTTGACGTACACGAAATCGTTGCCTCGGCGGCCAAGCCAAACGATGTCCTGCTCGCCGAGGCGATCCAATTGCGCCGCCTCGACCAGCCCTTCCACGCTGTTGATATGAAATGTCTGCTTATTCTGTGGATCGGACGCCGGAACCACCACCACCTCGTCCGAGGCAAACGACGTGGGGCCCCCGGCACGGAGAATCGCCTGCAAAACGCTTCGCTGATTGCGCTGTAGGGGCACCGGGCCCGGGTCGACCACTTCGCCAAGCACTAATACCGTTGTGGGACGGTACATCGCCATATCCACTTGCACCGTCGCCTCGGTCATATACCGTGGCGAATAGGCCTCTGCGACGATCGTGGCGATCTCGTCGAACGTCTTGCCCGCCACGTCCAGACGGCCCACCATCGGCAGCGTGATCCCGCCGTTGCGATCCACCCGAATCAGCAGGCCCGGCGAGGTCGCCGCTACAGTCGGAGCGCCCGCCGCCGCCAGCCCCGCCGTCGGCATGATGCCCAACTGCTCGGCCCCAGGGCCCGATATCAGGATACGCAGAACGTCGCCGGGACCCACCTCGTACGGCCCGGGCGTCCACGCGGCGGGAACGTCCGACGGCTGCGTCGCCGTGACCGGCTCGCGCATATCGAGGAACGTTTCCAGCGAAACGCGGTGGTCATTCTGCTGGCAGCCCGCCGCCATCCAGGCGACCATCCAGCAGAACGCAAGCCGCCAGCCGTACATGCCGTGCAAACAGCGCCTTCTACCCGCATCGGTCAGCGAATCGTCCATCATCCTGTCCCCGATCAGTAGGCCTCGTTAGATGAGTCGTCCGCGCACAACACCACATGAACATCGGGCGGATCGA
>CBFCZG010000305.1:0-5857 GCA_965602375.1 uncultured Phycisphaerae bacterium
CCGAGACAAATCGCCTCGCCCAGCACCATGCGAACCACCTGCCACCGCGTCATGCCCACAGCCCGCAGGATGGCTATCTGCCGCCGGCGACTGGTAATGTTGGCCATCATGCCGTTGGCCACGCCCAATGCGGCGATCATAAGCGCGATGGCCGCTGCGAACACGAGCCACAGAATCCCGCGGCGGAAATCCTGCTCGATCAGCAGCTTCAACTGCCGCGCCGAAAGCGACACATAGCCGATGCCCTTACGCAGGAAATAAGAAAAGCTGAACTCGCTGGCGCCCAAGGCCGGCTGCTCGGCGGCGTCGCCCAGGCCCATACGGCGGGCCATTTCCGCAATCACAGCCTGTTCGCGCCTCCTACGTTGGTCCTGATCCATCTGGTCGCGGTTGCTGAAGTTGAACAGCACGAGGTTGGCCAGCTTTGTGCCGAACAGGCGCTCGCACTCCTGTCGCGTGGTGATCATCGCACCGACGGCCCGCCGCTGATACGCCGTCCGCTGGTCGAAGAAATCGGTCGCCACGTCGACGCCCGGCGAGTCGACCACGCCGACGATCCGCAGCCGGTGCTCGCGCCCGCCGTAGCCGACAAGCGCCACCTCGTCTCCCACGCCCTTGCCGAACATGTTGGTGAACTCTTTGGCCACCACGATCGAGCCGCCCTCCGCCAGGGCGCGCAGCGCCTGTTCGGCGTCGCCGGCGAGAAACCGGAACTCCACCAGTTCGTCGAAGCTGTCCCGGTCGATACCGACCAGATGAACCATGGGCTCGGAACGGAACAGGCGCCAGATGCCGTCCACCTTCTCGCGCGCCTCGCCGGCTATCTCGGCCGGGATCGTCGTGACGGCCGTCAGAGCCGCGATGCCCTCGGTTTGGCGGGCCAACTCAATCTGCGGATCGTCCAGAGCGTCGAACGACCACAGCAGCGCGTCGGGGAACTTCTTCGGGAACTGCCATCCGGCGATGATGCTTTCGGTGTTGGTCAGCAGATTGATCATGAACGCCAGCCCCACCATCATCGCGCAGCAGATGGCGGCGTTGCGCCACCCGCTGCGTCCGAACTGGTCGATGAGAAGCTGCCTTCGCAGGCGAAGCGCTGTCGACAGCGGCACGGCCGCCAGCGACGACAGGAAGCGAATCAGAATCGGCGCGATCAGTACGCACCCAGCCACCAGCACCGGGAACCCAAGCAACACGAACAGCCGGAGCGCGGCGAACGGCTCGACGGGCGCAAACGCCATCGCCGCCTGAGCGGCCAGACACAACAGGCCGATCCCGCCCGCCGCCCAGTCGAGCCACGCCCGAGGGGAGACCGATCGAGGCCGCGTCGCCGTCATCGGGGAGACGCCCGAGGCCATCGCCGCCGGGATGGCCGCGGCCAGAAGCGTCGCAGCCAGTCCACCCCACCCGGCGAAATGCAGCCCGGATACACTGAGATACCAACCGCCGAACAAGTGCTCGTACCAAAGCACCGCCACTTTGCTGGCGGCGATGCCCAGGCCCATCCCCAGCCCGATGCCGACGAGACCGATCGGCAGCGCTTCCAGCAACACCATGACCGCAACCTGCCCGCGCGTCGCGCCCACGCAGCGGAGCATGCCCAGCTGCACCATCCGCTCGACGACGCCCATGTTCAGCGCCGAGAAGATCACGAACACGGCCGCCAGCAGCGCGCAAATGCTGTTGAAGGACAGGATCAAATTCAGCAGGCGCATACCGTCATTGATGTGGCGCAGCTTCGATTCGCTGGTGTCGATCGACAGATCGGGCGGTAGGCGGCCGCGCAGATCGTCTACGGCTGTGCGTACCGAGGCGTCGGGCGCCAGTAGCACGTCAATCGTATGAATCTTGTCGGCTGAGTACGTGATCTGCTGAAGTCGCTCAAGCGTCACGTACCCCTTGCTCCGTTGGAACATGCCGAGCTTCGGGCTGATTACGGTGCCGACCAACTCCAATTCGATGCGCCGTCCCGTGCCGTCCTGGATGGTAACCGGATCACCCACCCGCACCCCGAGCCCGGTCGCCAGGTCGGACTGGAGGACGATCGCGTCGACATCCCCGGGCTGTAGGTTTCGCCCGGCGGCAAGCTTGTAGCCGCGCAACCGATACTCGACGGCAGGATCGGCGCCGTAGCAGTCGAACGGCACCCGTCCCTCCAACGGCACGGATTCCTCGTGGACGAACGGCTTCTTGATCGCCGTGATCCAGAATCGACTCCGCGGTGCCGCCGCCGCCACGCCCGGCGTCTGTTTGACCAGATCGAGGGTCGATTGGTCGATCAGGGCGACCGAGCCCAGCCTGTGTTCGACGTGGATCTGACTGCGCCCCAGCCAGCTCAGTACCCAGTTGGTCACCGACGCGCGCAGCGACTCGTAGCAGCAACTGACCGCCACCACTAGTGCGACGCCCAGGGTCACGGCGAGGATCGACGTGGCGGTTCGTCCGGGACTAACCCGCCAGTTCCTGGTAGCGATTTGAGACCAATGTCGCATCGCCGCTTCCCGCCGGCTCGATCGAGCCGACCAACTCGCCGTCGCGCAGCACATAGACGCGATCGGCCTGGGCCGTCGCAGCTGCCTCGTGCGAAACCATCACTACGGTCTTGCCCATGTCGTCGGCCAGCCGGCGCAGAAGCCGCCAGATCTCCACGGCGTTCGTCGAATCGAGGTTGCCGGTCGGTTCGTCGGCCAGGATGACAGCCGGGTCGTTCAGCAGTGCCCGCCCGATGGCCACCCGCTGCCGCTCGCCGCCCGACATGGCGTCGGGACGGTGGCTCGCCCGGTGCACCAGATGGACCAGCTCGATCAGCTCGTCGGCGCGGCGGCGAATCTCCGCCATGGGCGCCCCGTCGATCAAAAGGGGCAGCACCACGTTCTCGCGTGCCGTCAGGGAGGGCAAGAGGTTGTAGTCCTGGAAGATGATTCCAAGCCGACGCCGCCGAAAGAGCGTCCGCTCGCGGTCGCTGAGGGCGCTCAGATCGCGCCCCTCGACCCATACGCTGCCGCCACTGGGCACGTCGAGCCCGCCGGCAAGGTGCAGCAGCGTGCTCTTGCCCGAGCCGCTGGCGCCCATGACGGCGACAAACTCGCCCTTACCCACCGATAGTGAAACGCCCCGCAAGGCGCGGACCACCTCTGCTCCGGCGCGGTAGTCCTTGCTCAGCTCGCGAATGTCCAGCACGGTTGCCATACGACCCGCAAAGCTTACCACCGGTCGGGACGATCCGCCAATTCTCTCGACTCGACCGTACGGCACCCGCCAGGCCCATTTGTCAGAGGTTTGGTTGCCACCTATAATCGGCGGCCTGGAAACGAAACCTCAGTTCAACACCAACCCAGCCATGAAGATCGTTGCCACAGCAGACTTGCACTACAACATCGCGCGCAGCAAACAGTCCGCCGAGCAACTTGCCGGTGAGCTTGCCGAGATCGCACCCGACGTCCTGATTCTCGTGGGCGACCTGGCGGGCCAGCGGCTGGACGTGCTGGCGCATTGTTTTGCCCTTTTTGAGCCGCTGGGTTGTCCCCGGCTTTACGTACCCGGCAACCACGAGCTCTGGGCCCTGCCCGGGCAGGACTCGCTGGATCGCTACGAGCGTCTCCTGCCGCAGGTCTGCCGCGATTGCGGTGTCCACTACCTCGACGGCGCCCCGTTCGTCCTTGACCGCACCGCGTTCGTCGGGAACGTCGGCTGGTACGACTATTCGTTCCGGTCTCGGCGCCTGCACGTGCCTAAGCGCTTCTACCGGGCCAAGATTGCCCCCGGCGCGGCCAGGGCGCTGCCGCAGTATCGGCACCTCGTCGCCGGCCACGACGATCTGGGCGACGGGCTGCTGCAGATTTCGACCCGATGGATGGACGGCGTCCATGTAACCATGGACATGGACGACGAGCAGTTTCTCTCTTATCTGATCGACCGCATGACCGGGCACCTGTCCGAAGCCGCCTCGCAGGCCGATCAAATCGTCGCGGCCGTCCATCATCTTCCATTCGTCGAACTCGTGCGGTATACCGACCGGGACAACTGGGAATTCGCCAACGCCTACATGGGCAGCGGACGTCTCGGCGAAGCGCTGCTGGCCGAGCCGAAGGTTCGTTACGTTTTCTGCGGCCACAGTCATCTAGCTGGACAGGTGACCAAGGAGCATCTGACGTGCATCAACATCGGTTCCACCTACACCCACAAACGCTACGAGTTGCTGGAACTGTGAACGACGCTTCTCCCGCCGGGCGTACAGCAACGGCTGTGCGACTGCTGTTCGCGGCGGGCCTGGTAACCCTGGGTGCGGATCGGGCCTGGTCGGCCGACGCCGAGCCCGATCCACTGCGCTTGCGACGCACCCGCGTCGTCGAGGTGTTCGAGGGCACACGCGACGCGGTGGTCAACATCTCGGCCACCCGTATCCTCGAAGAGCGCTCGCCGTTCGGCGACCTGTTCGACGAGATCTTCCCCAGGCACCTGGTGCCGCGTCGGCGCTACCGAATCCAGAGTGCAGGCAGCGGGTTCGTGATCCACAAGGCCGGTTACATCATCACCAACGCGCACGTCGTGGCGCGGACGCAGGATCCGAAGGTAATCTTCGCCGACAAACGCGAATACGACGCGCGACTGATTGCCGCCGATCAGGAGCACGACCTGGCCGTGCTGAAGATCGAGGCCGACAAACCGCTGCCCCACCTCAAGCTCGGCCGAAGCGACGACCTGATGGTGGGCGAGACGGTGATCGCCATCGGCAACCCGTTCGGCTACGAGAACACCGTCACCGCGGGAATCGTCAGCGCCCTCGATCGCCAGCTCGTCTTCTCGGGCGAACAGGGCGACGTGACCTACCGCGGGCTGATTCAGACCGATGCGGCCATCAATCCCGGCAACTCGGGTGGGCCGCTGCTCAACGTGCTGGGGGAGCTGGTCGGCGTCAATTCGGCCATTCGCGGCGACGCCGAGAACATGGGCTTTGCCATACCGGTGAATCAACTGCGGACGTTGCTGCCGAACATCCTCAGTCCCGAGCAACTGCACCGGGTACAGGTGGGCCTGCGCGTCCGGGGGCAGAGGAGCCCCGTTGTGGTAGAGGTACTCCCCGACAGCCCTGCCGCCGAGGCCCATTTGCGCCCCGGCGACTATCTGCTGGCCGTCGACGGAACACCTATGGTCGACGCGCTCGACTTCTACTTCGAGATGCTGGACAAGCGAGCGGGCCAGGGCGTCACCATTGAGCTGACACGAGACGAGGAGAAACAGACCGCGCAACTCAAACTTCGGCCTGTCCCCAAGCCCGACGGGGCGGCGTTGGCGCGTGCGCGGATCGGGATCACGCTCGAAGAGCTCGGCCCGAGCGAGGCCGCCCGGCTGGGTCTGGGCACGGAGGGCGCGCTGGTCATCAACGAGGTGGAGCGCGGCTCGCCGGCCGGCCGAGCCGACATCTATCGCGGCGATGTGTTGTGGCAGCTTGGAAGCTATCACGTCAGCAACCTGGACGAGGTGGGTCAAATCCTCAAGGACACCCGGAAAGGCGACGTTGTGTACCTGCGCATCGTGCGTCTCAGTGGAATCCCCCACTTCCTTCGGGGTACGATCAAACTGCGCTAAGCGAATCGGATAGACGGCCCGGTATGAAGATCCTCATTGCAGCCGACAGCTTTAAAGGTGCCCTGCCCGCGCAGGCCGTTTGCCAGGCCGTCGCAGCCGGGTTGCGCGACGTCTGGCCCGACGCCCGGATCGACTTGGTTCCCATGGCCGACGGTGGCGAAGGAACGGTGCAGGCCTTGGTGTCGGCTACCGGCGGAGTCGAACGGTCGGCCACCGTCCGCGGGCCGTTGCAAGAAGAGCTGTCTGCCAGCTTTGGACTGCTGGGCGA
>CBFCZG010000306.1:0-5794 GCA_965602375.1 uncultured Phycisphaerae bacterium
GGGATCGTGCACTCACGTCTGGAACTACGCTCAGGCCCTGCCGCACCTGTTCCCCCATCTGGAGCGCACGCTGCGCCAACAGGAGCTTGACCGCTCCATGGACGACCGCGGCCACGTCAGTTTTCGTTCCGCCCTGCCGGACGGCCCGACCACGCACGACCGCCACGCCGCCGCCGACGGGCAACTCGGCGGCATCATGAAGCTCTACCGCGACTGGCAGATTGGCGGCGACGACGCGTGGCTTGCGCAGCTCTATCCGGCGGCCAAAAGGAGCATCGACTACTGCATCGAGACATGGGACCCCCAACGCCAGGGCGTGCTGATCGAGCCGCACCATAACACGTACGATATCGAGTTCTGGGGGCCCGACGGCATGTGCTCGAGCATCTACGTGGCGGCCCTGATGGCGATGGCCATCATGGCCCAACACCTCGAACACCAAGAGGACGCGCAGTACTACGACGATCTGGCAGCGCGCGGCGCGGCGCAGCTCGACGGTGAGCTGTTCAACGGACGTTATTTCCAGCAGAAGGTCATGTACGAGACGTTGCGCGACACGTCGTTTGCCGGGCTGATCGCCGGCGTCGACGCTGATAGCAGCCCGGAGTTGCAGCTGCTCAAGAAGGAGGGACCCAAGTACCAATATGGATCGGGCTGCCTGTCCGACGGCGTGATCGGGGCGTGGATGGCGAGAATCTACGGCATCGACACGCCCCAAACCTCTCGCCACGTCCGCAGGCACCTCAAGGCCGTATTTCAGCACAACTTCAAACACGATCTGGCCGACCACGCGTGCACACAGCGGCCGGGATATGCGATCGGTCACGAGCCCGGCCTGCTGCTGTGCACCTGGCCTAACGGCGGAAAGCCCACGCTCCCCTTCGTCTACAGCGATGAAGTGTGGACCGGCATCGAGTATCAGGTGGCATCACACATGATCGAGGAGGGACTGGTAGACGAAGGCCTGACTATCGTCCGAGCCACCCGCAGCCGATACGACGGACGCGTGCGCAATCCGTGGAACGAGTACGAATGCGGCAGCTATTACGCACGCGCTATGGCCAGCTATGCCCTGGTGGGCTCGCTGACCGGGTTCCGCTATTCGGCCGTCACCCGGACGCTCTGGTTCGGGCCACGTCTGGCGGCCAAAAGGTTCAGGACATTCTTCTGCACGGCCAGTGGATGGGGCACCATCTTCCTGACACGCAAGTCACTGACCATACAAATGATTCAAGGACAGTTGGCCGTCGACAGGGTCCGCCTGACCGTCGACGGCAAGACGCGCGAAATACCCGCCAGTCTGGTAGCCGAAACGGGCACAAAAAACGTCGTCAGACTCGGCTGACCCGCCTCCGCGACCGCCAATCGCTGCGCAGGTACCGCTAACCGGGCTTGCGAAATTCGACGCAGTAACCGAACCCCTTCAGGATGGGCGTCAGCTTCTTGTCCAGCATTCCTTCGGGGATCAGATCAAAGGGCAACTGCGGATCCAGCGACATGGAGGGCACGGCTTCGTGCAACCGCCGCCCGAGCGGCGTCTGGACGTTCTTGGACGTCAGCCAGTCGTCGCTTATCTGCACCAACGTGCCCGGCTTGGCCACTCGGGCCATCTCGGCGACGGCCGCCGCCTTGCTCTCAAATTCGTTGAACGCCCCCATGTGAAAGACCACGTCAAACGTGTCGTCGGCAAAGGGCAAGTGCTCGGCCAGGCCGATGTACAACTCGGCCGACACGTTCGCCTTGCGAAGTTTCCGCCGGCCGTGCCGAAGCATGTCGATCGACAGATCCAGCCCATGCAGATCGAGCCCGCTCGTACGCTGCGCAACGTAAATCACCTCCGCTGCGGTGCCGGTCCCAACGTCCAGGACGCGCATGCCCGACTCGATCTCGAGTCGACCCAGATACTCTTGCCGGGCCTCGTCTACACCCATCCCGATCACATCGAGGAACTGCTGCACGCACGCGACTTCGTAGAGCCGGGCGGCCGCCTTGGTCTGCTTGGCGATCTGGGGATACGTCGCCTCAATCTGCTCAGGCGACACGAAACGCGGAATGCCTTCCTCGATCGGATACTGCGCCCCGGTAGCGGGGCACCTCAGCCGGCCGGACTCGATCTGGTCGTCGCCTTCGGCTGCCTCGACAACCAACTCCTGCCTCGACACAGGACAACGGAGGAACGCAAGCGCCGAGCGATGCATGGAAAGGCCCTTTCGTTAGCGGTACGTGAACCCCCCGTCCACCGCAATCACCTGGCCGGTCATGTACGAAGCCGCATCCGAAAGCAGGAAGCTGACCACTGCGGCGATCTCATCGGGCCGACCCAGCCGCTTCATCGGCACTTGGCCCAAAACGGCATCCACCGCCGCCTTGTCCACTTCCTCCAACATCTCGGTCTCGACCACCCCGGGCGCCACCACGTTGACACGCACGCCAAACTGCGCCCCCTCCAACGCCAGACACCGAGAGAAGCCGATTACTCCCGCCTTGGCCGCACCGTAGTCGCTTCGCCCCGGCTGACCGGTCATGGCCGTCGTGCTGGCAATGTTCACGATCGCGCCGGCCCGACGCTTCAGCATCGACAGCATCACCGACCGGCATACGTTGTACGTGCCGGTCAGATGAACGGCCAGGGTTCGCTGCCACTGATCCGAACCGGGCGTCGACACGTTGGCCCCGCCGCCGGTACCGGCGTTGTTCACCAGCAGATCGATAGGCCCCAGTTCTGCCTTGGCCCGACGAACCATCTCCGCCACCGCGTCGAGGTCGCTCACGTCGGCCTGCAACGCGACGGCCTTCCGCCCTGATTGCCGGATCTGCTCGCATACCCACTCGGCGCGCTCTCGCTGCCGATTGTAGTTGACGGCGACGTCCGCACCGTCTTCGGCCAGGCGCAGAGCAATCGCCCGGCCGATCCCCCGCGACCCGCCCGTTACCAAAGCCACTTTGCCCGACAGATGACTCATCTCACGTACCAGCCCAAAACCTCAGGTCCAGCCGCCCGCCCGCAAGGAGCCAGCCTCCTCAGAACAGCCACGTGAACGGCCGATGGATCAACTCCCGCGTCACGACAAAGAACAACTCCGGCCCGTGAAACAGCAACACGCTAATCGCCAGGAAATGGATTGTCAGCAGCACGCCCAGCACGCGCTGCGGCCAGCCGCCTCCCGCCAGACCCGCCCCGGCCAGACTGCGGTACAGCAACCCGTTGTGATCTACTCGCTGCTGCCAGAACCATACCCATAGCTCGAAAACGGCCATTCCCGTGCCGAACAACAGTCCCCAGAGAATCATCTTGGACACCGGCGCATGCCACAGGCCACAGAACACGAACGTAATGTAGAAATTCACCGTCGGCAAGAGCAGATGGCCGACCTGCTGACCCGCCGATCCCCGCGGAACCGGGCGGCGCCGGAAAGGCCCCCGCCTCACCAGCGGATAGTAGCAGTAATCTCGCAGACAACGCGACATCGTCATGTGTGTGCGGCGCCATAGCTCCGACAGGTTGTGCGAGAAGAACATCCAGTTGAAGTTCTCCGCCATGCGATATCCCATGAGCCTCGCCAGCCCGACGGCGATATCGGTGTAGCCCGCCAGCGCCAGGTACGCCGTCATCAGTACCATCCAGGGCAGAATCCATACCGTCAGGTACGGCACCGACGACGTACCCGCCGTCGCAACCGTGTGCTCCAGCTCCTTGCCCGCCGCCGGCAGCCATTGGTTGCTCAGGAACAGACAGAGTAATCCTTTCAATGCGCCTTGAACGATGCGGCGCGAACCGTGCAGGAGGTCCGACGCACGCCACCGCCGGCGGCATCGATGCACCTGGGTAAAAAAGTCGTGGTACCGCTCGATCGGGCCCACGCGGAAGCTGGGGAAAAACGTCATCCAGCACAGAAACCGCCACCAGCCTCGATTCTGAATGCGCCCGCGACACGAGTCCCAAACGTAGTGCACCGACTTGACGAAGACGTAGGCCAGACCCGCCTCGTGAAAGTTCGGCAGGATCACAAACGCATCCAGGCTGTATGCACCCTGACCCACCCGCCGCCATCCGGACCGGACCCCATACAGCACGAAGTACCCCACGACCAGAACGAGCACCGCCGCGACCAGTGGATGCCACGGGTTCCGCCCCGCTTCGCGGCATCGGCGCTCTCCCGTTCGCGCGAGGCGATAGACGCCCACCAGCAGCAACACCACAATCGCCGCGTGCAGAAACCCGTACACGGCGCGACGCGCAAATGTCATGGCCTGCCCACCGTGGTGCGAGACCTGCTCGGGGAAGACTCCGTCGATGGGCCACGGCATCAGCCCGAACGCAATGAATGCCAGTGACAGGATGCTCAAAAACACCAGCCACCACCGACGCGGGGCCAGAAACTCAAACGCCCATACCAGTGGAATGACCGGAAGAAACCATAACACCCCCCACCGCGTGGCCAGATAGAACCCGTGACTTTGCCAGTACGACCAGTCCCCGAACTGTCCGCAGAAATCGCGCAGCGCGCACAGCCATTCCGGCGACAGCGAGCTCGTGAGCCAGTCGGCCATCATCACGTTTTCTGTTTCAGGTAATCAACGGTCTGGCCGACGGTGCGCAGTTTGGCGAGGTCGACGTCCTCGATCTCGACGTTGAAGCGCTCCTCGATCGCCATCACCAGATCGACCAGCTGAATGGAAGTCAGCCCCAGGTCCTCGAGATACCGCGACTCCAACGTGACGTCCTCTTCTTGAACGTCCTTCTCCGTCACGGCTCGGAGCAGTTCACAGATCACAGCCGTGCTTACGTCCATCGCATCCACTCCTTCATCGCGGACCCGGTGCCGCCTCCATCCTGCTCACCATATCCAGGTACTGCGCGTACAGCGCTTCGGTCCTGGGGTCACACTCGCGGTCGCGGTCGGTTTGGAACGTCTCCCAATCGATCTTGGGGCTGGCCGGCTTCTGCCAGCGAAGAACAACCGTGCCCCAGGCCAGACCGGCGCCGAACGTCGGCATCGCCAGCGTCATTCCGGGCGACAGCCGCCCCGAACGGTTGTACTGGTCCAGGGCGACGAACAACGTGCCGGCCGAACAATTGCCTTCCCACACGACGCCCCAGGTGTACACCTTGCTGCCGTCCACCTGCCGGTCGACCTGCTTGGGGATCGCGTCGCCGAACACCTTGCGCAGGATCTGAAGGTTGGCCTGATGCGGCAGGTAATGATCGATATCCTCGTCGGTTACACCTGCCTCCGCCATCGCCGCTTTCAGCGACGCGGTCAGGCGCCGCACCGCGTGGCGGTACACCTCGGCCCCCTTCATGTGTACGAAGCGGCGCTTGGTGACACCTTCGGATCCGCCTGGCTCACCCGGATGAGTCGCGCGATTCTGCGAGAACTGGTGAATGAGGTCGGCCTTGTCGCCGTCGCTGGCCACGTCGATCGAAAGAACCCCCATCGGTCGGCTTGCATCAAGCGCCACCACGTCCTTACGCGACGAAGCCGCCTCCAAATCCTCCACCACCACCGCGCCAGCCCCGTCGGCGAACACCATGGCCGTTTCACGGTCCCGCCAGTTGACGATGTTCGACATACTGTCGCCCGCCACCACGAGCACCTTCGTGTCTCGCTTGTTGCGCAGATGCCGGTCGGTCAGGATTCGCCCGACGGCCGCCTCGAGCGCGAACAGCGGGCCGCAGCAGCCCGCCACCACGTCGCACGACGGGCAGTAGTTCGGCGCCTTGCCGCCCTCCATGGTTTGCAGCAAAGGCATGCCCATCAGGTATTGCACGAGGTTCGCCGCCGCCGGCACC
>CBFCZG010000307.1:0-5783 GCA_965602375.1 uncultured Phycisphaerae bacterium
TGATCTACAACCCGGACATCACGACGTCCACGCGTGACATCATCACGATCGACGGCAAACAATGGCAGGTCAGCAAGGTGGACGATTTCACCGTCCGCTTCGAGTTGCCCGTCAAGTGCGCGATCTTCGAGCTGCTGATCGGCAGCGATATCATCCCCAAGCATAAGTACGAACCGATGATCCGCGCCGGTACGTTTGACTCAGCCATGGGGGCCGACAGCAAGCCGGAGGACATCGTTGGCACCGGGCCCTTCATGCTGGCAAGCTACGAGACCGGCCAGAAGGTCACTCTCCGCCGGAATCCCCTCTACTGGCGGCGCGATGCCGAGGGCAACCGCCTGCCGTACCTCGACGAGATTGTCTATCTGGTGGTGCAAGACCTCAACGCCGACTTCCTCCGCTTCAAAAACGGCGAAACCGACTTCACCGGCATACGAGGCGAGGACTTTCCCATCCTCAAGCCGCTGGAGCGCGAGGGCAACTTCAAAATCTACCAGCTCGGGCCGGCCTACGGCTCGCAGTTCGTCGTGTTCAACATGAACCCGGGCACGTCGCCCGAGGGCAAGCCTTACGTTACCCCGCACAAGCGGCAATGGTTCAGCGACGTTCGTTTCCGCCAGGCCGTCGCCTACGCAATCGATCGCCAAACCATCATTGATTCGGTGATGAACGGCCTGGGTTACCCGCAGTATGGACCGGGCACCGCGGGCATGGGCTATTTCTACAACCCCGACATCAGGACGTATGACTACGATCTGGAGAAGGGCCGCAGTCTCTTGCGCGACATGGAGCTGATCGACCGCGACGACGACGGTGTGCTCGAAGACGCACAAGGTCACAAGGTCGAGTTTACCCTCATGACCAACGCCGAGAACAACCAGCGGACAGCCATCGCCGAAATCGTCCGCAAAGATCTGGAACGGCTGGGCATGAAGGCCAACCTGCGCGCGATCGAGTTCAATGCATTGGTCACCAGGCTCGACAAGACCTTCGACTGGGAAGCCATCCTGCTCGGCCTGACCGGCGGCCCCGAGCCGCATTGGGGAGCCAACGTATGGAACTCCAGTGGGCGAATCCACATGTGGTATCCCTACCAGAAGTCGCCGGCCACGCCATGGGAGGCCCGCATCGACGAAATTTTCGCCCAGGGCTTCCAGGAGCTCGACCGCGCAAAACGCAAGAAGCTCTATGACGAGTGGCAGGCGATCGTCGCCGAGCAGCAACCGTATGTGTACACCGCCGTCACCGAGGTCCTGACCGCCCTACGCAACAAGTTCGGCAACATCTTCCCCGCCCCGCCCGTCCCGGGCGGCGGGGTCCGGCACAATATCGAGGAGATCTTCCTGCTCGAGCCTTACCGCAAGACCACTGGAACTGACCCAACGACTCCATCTCCGACGGCACGATGACCAGCTACATCATCCGAAGAATCCTGATCGCTCTGCTCATGCTGCTGGCCGCGTCGATGCTCGGCTACGGCTTCATGAAGCTCGCCCCCGGGAGCTACTTCGATCGCCTCAAGCAGGACAGTCGTGTCTCGCAGGAATACATCGAGCAGGAACGGGCGAAGTATCGTCTCGACTCGCCGGTGTACGTGCAGTACCTGGCCTGGCTGTCGCGCTTCGTCCAGGGCGATTTCGGCTACAGCTTTGAGTACAAGCGACCGGTCGCTCAGCTCATCGGCGATCGGCTGATCAACACCCTCATCCTGAACATCGCAGCCATCACGCTGACGTGGCTGGTGGCCATCCCGCTGGGGGTCTACGCGGCTGTACACCAGTATCGCCCGTCCGACAAGGTGCTCAGCAGCATCTCGTTCATGGGCATGAGTCTGCCCCACTTTTTCCTGGCGCTACTTCTGCTGTACATCTTCAGCGGCGAGCTGCAATGGCTGCCGGCCGGCGGACTCAAAAGCGTCGATTACGACCAGCTCACGATCTCGGGCAAGCTCGCCGACCTGGCCGCCCACCTGGCCATACCCGTGGTGGTGCTGGTCGTCGGGGCGCTGGCGGGCTTGCAGCGCATCATGCGGGGCAACATGCTCGACGTGCTGCGACAGCAATACGTGACCACCGCCCGCGCCAAGGGCTTGAGCGAGCATCGCGTCGTCTACAAGCACGCCCTCCGCAACGCCGTCAATCCGCTGATCACCATCTTCGGCTATCAGTTCGCCGCACTGTTCAGCGGCGCGGCCCTGCTGGAGATCATCACCAGCTATCCCGGGCTGGGATACTTGCTGTTCAACGCCGTCCGCAGCAAAGACGAATTCCTGGTGATGGGCGGCTTCATGATGGGTGCTTTGATGCTGCTGATCGGCAACCTGCTGGCCGACGTGCTCCTGGCCGTGGTCGACCCGAGGATCTCCTACTCATGAGCCAACAGGCCGAGACCGTCGCAGCCGAGCCGTCCAACGGGCAGACCGAGTCGCTTAGCCCGCTGCGCCTGAGCCTGCGCGCCCTTCGCCGCCACCGAATGGCCATGCACGGATTAAGGATCCTCGTGGTGCTCTACGTGTTCACCATCTTCGCCGACTTCTTCGCCCCCTATCACTACGACGACCAGCGCCGCGATCACTCCTATCACCCGCCGCTGCGGCCACACTTCTACGACGACGAGGGCAACTTCTCGTTCCGCCCGTTCGTCTACGGCAGCAGCTACACCTTCAACGAGTACTACCAGAGGGTTTACACGCAGGATCGGTCAAAGAAGTACTACCTGCGTTTCTTCGCCCAGGGGCAGAAGTATCGGCTGCTCGGGCTGATCCCCACAAACGTTCGCTTTTTCGGCGTCGACTCGCCGGGGCGCCTCTATCTGCTGGGGGCCGATCACGTGGGGCGCGACGTCCTCAGCCGCGTGATCTACGGCGCGCGCGTCTCCATGACCGTCGGTCTTCTCGGTACGTCGGTGAGCCTGATCATCGGGCTGCTGATCGGGGGGATCAGCGGGTACTACGGCGGCGCGATCGATCTGCTCCTCCAGCGATTGTGCGAGCTGATCATGCTGATCCCCGGGCTGTACCTGCTGATGATCCTCTACAGCACCTTGCCGGCGGGGCTGAGTTCGGTGCAGGTCTACTTCGGCGTGGTGTTCATCCTTGCCTTCATCGGTTGGGCCGGGCTGGCCCGTGTCATTCGCGGCATGGTGCTTTCGATCGCCAAGCAGGATTTCGTCACAGCCGCCGTCGCCGCCGGCCTGCCCGGTTGGCGCATCATTATTCGGCATGTCCTGCCGAGTACCCTGTCCTATGCTATAGTGGCGGCCTCGCTGAGCATACCGGCCTACATTCTCGGCGAGTCGGCCTTGAGCCTGATCGGTATGGGCATACAGGACCCCGTGCCAAGTTGGGGCAACATGCTTCAGAAAGCCGTCAACATCAGCGAGCTCGACCAGCACCCCTGGATACTCTGGCCCGGCTTTTTCATCTTCGTGGCGGTCATGGCGTTCAACTTCGTGGGCGACGGCCTGCGCGACGCGTTCGATCCCGGATCGGTGGGTGGGCAAAAAGCGTAGCGGTATATGGGCAAGCAGGAATCAACGCTGAACGGCGCACTCCTTCAAGTACAGGGGCTGCGCACGTACTTCCAGACCGAGTTGGGCGTCGTTCGCGCCGTCGACGGGGTGGGCTTCAACCTGGAGGCGGGAAAGACCCTGGCCCTGGTCGGCGAGAGCGGCTGTGGCAAGTCGGTTACCGCCCTGTCGATCATGCGATTGGTTCCAAGCCCTCCCGGGCGGATCGTCGCGGGACGCGTCGCCTTCGGCGGCCAGAACCTGGTTACCATGCCCGAAAGCCGCATGCGAAAGGTCCGCGGCAATCGCATCGCCATGGTCTTCCAGGAACCCATGACCAGCCTCAACCCGGTCTACACCGTGGGCAATCAGATCGTCGAGGCCATCCGCCTGCACCAGGGGCTCAGCAAGCGGTCCGCCTGGCAGCGGGCCCAACAGCTACTCGGGCAGGTGGGCATTCCCGAACCCACCCAGCGCGTGCGACAATATCCCCACCAGCTCTCGGGCGGACAGCGACAGCGCGTCATGATCGCCATGGCCCTGTCGTGCAAGCCCGAGTTGCTCATCGCCGACGAACCCACCACCGCGCTCGATGTGACCATCCAGGCCCAGATCCTCGAACTGCTCGGCCAACTCCAGCGACAGACCAACCTCGCCATCCTGCTTATCACGCACGATTTGGGCGTTGTCGCCGGCGTCGCCCATGACGTGTGTGTGATGTATGCCGGCAAGATCGTCGAATCGGCCCACGTCGAAGAACTCTTTGCCAATCCGCTGCACCCCTACACGCAGGGGCTCTTCCGCAGCTTGCCGCGGTTGTCCGAGGCCAAACGGCGACTCGAGGCGATCGAAGGCACGGTGCCCGATCCGCGGGCCTTTCCCTCGGGGTGTAAGTTCCACCCGCGCTGCCCGCTGGGCCGCAACGACCACCGATGTCAAACGGTCGAACCGATTCGCCGGGACGTCAAAGTCGGCCACCCCGTCGCCTGCTGGAAGGCGCCGGGCTATGAGCCCGCGCCGGAGGTCGAGCCGTCCTGATGACTGCCGACGACGCCATCCTGACCGTCAGCGACCTGAAGACGCACTTTCCCGTGCGGCGCGGCGTCTTCTCTCGCACCATCGGCTCGGTCAAAGCTGTCGACGGGGTCAGTTTCGGTGTGCGCCGCGGCAGGACATTGGGGCTCGTCGGCGAAAGCGGGTGCGGCAAGACCACCGTCGCGCGAACCGTCCTCCGGCTCATCCCCGCCACCGCCGGCCGCGTCCTCTTCGACGGCACCGACTTGTTTGCCCTGCGCCGCAGACGACTTCGCCGCATGCGGCGACAGATGCAGATCATCTTCCAGGACCCCGTCAGCAGCCTGAATCCGCGCATGACGGTGGGCAACATTGTCGGCGAGCCCCTCACGGTTCACCGTATCGCTCGCGGCGCCCGGCGCCGTAAACGAGTCGCCGACCTGTTCGAGCGAGTGGGACTTCCTCCGGCAGACATGTCGCGCTACCCCAACGCCTTCTCCGGCGGCCAACGCCAGCGCATCGGCATCGCCCGAGCCCTGGCCCTTGAGCCCAAACTGATTGTCTGCGACGAACCGGTCAGCGCCCTCGACGTCTCCATCCAGTCGCAGATCCTCAACCTGCTCAAGGACCTTCAGGACGAGTTCAGCCTCACATACCTGTTCATCGCACACGACCTCGCCGTCGTCGAATTCTTCTGCGATACCGTCGCTGTTATGTACATGGGCCAAATTGTCGAAAAAGCCCCCGCCGACCGCCTCTACAAAAATCCCCTCCACCCCTACACCCATTTGCTGATGTCCGCCATCCCATCCGTAGACCCCGAAAAGAAAAAACAGCCCATCAAATCCGAACCACCAAAAATAACCGACATCCCCCGCGCATGCCCATTCCACCCCCGCTGCTCCCACGCCACACAGAAATGCAAAACCACCCCCCCACCACTGACAGAACCAGAACCAAACCACCTCGTTGCCTGCTGGCACCGAGACACCTGATAACAAAACCAAGCCTTGGCTCCAAGACATCCGCTCTTACACGCAAGTTCCTATGGCTAATGAGTACCTTTTGTACTTCCTCGCGGCCAATCCGCGGCAGGTTTTAAATCATTATGGCCGCAATATCCGCTTTTGCCTATCGCGCACATGCCGGTGCAGCCGTCTACGCGGGTAACAAAGGCCGGTTTTGTGGTTATGGGCTGATGGTCTCAAGCCAGTTGTCACTGAAGAGACCCAGGTCGGTTTCGTTAACGCTTGGGTCATTGT
>CBFCZG010000308.1:0-5765 GCA_965602375.1 uncultured Phycisphaerae bacterium
GAGGGGCGGCTACTGAAGCGTGATGGTCGCCTGTTGCTCGGCGCGGATGGGGGGGGAGGCTGCTGGTGCCTGAGCATGACCGTGCAGGAGCCGGGCAGGAACTCCAGACTCTTGCCAATACAGGTGCCCTTCGGGTTCCTGTGGCCCTGTGGCTGTAGCGTTTGCTCCAGGCGGGGCCAAGAAATTTGGCCCAATCGGCACATTTTGTGTTGCCTGAAACCGAAAAGCGCTTCTAATGCTGCGCGCGCGGGCGGGTGCCTGCGATGAGTAAGGAGGCGCAGTTCGACACACGACCGTCATCAGTTGGGGGTCGCTGCCATTGTAGGAAACCAGGCATGGGGAAAAACGTAGTATTGCCGATTAGGCCGAAGAACGGGAACGGTCACGCTCCGGCCACTGTCGGCCCGATCACCGATCTGGAACGCCACCTTCCGCAGGACTGGTGGCGAAGCCTGTTCAATTCACTCTACCTCAAGACCGACGGCGACGTCGTCGAGAACGATCACAACACCATTCGCGAGGTCGATCTGATGGTCCGGGCCGCGGCGCTGGAGCCGAACGACCGCGTGCTGGACCTATGCTGCGGGCAGGGGCGCCACGCGCTGGAGCTTGCCCGACGGGGCTTCTCGAACGTGTTTGGCCTGGATCGAAGCCGATACCTGATCCGGCTGGCACGGCGTCGCGCCAGGAAGCTGGGATTGGCGGTCTCGTTCCACGAAGGCGACGCGAGGCGGTTTCGGCTGCCGGCCGGCACGTTCCAGTGCGTGACCATCATGGGCAATTCCTTCGGCTACTTCGACCGCGAAGAAGACGACGAAGCCGTGCTCAGAGCGGTCAAGCGGGCTTTGGTCTCGGGCGGGATGCTGGTGATGGATCTGGTCGACGGCGAGTGGATGCGCGAGCACTTCGAGAAGCGGAGCTGGGAATGGATCGATCAGGACCATCTTGTCTGCAGGGAGCGCTCGCTGGCGTCGGACGAAGAGCGGCTGATCAGCCGTGAGGTCGTCGTCCACGCCGAGCGAGGCGTGATTGCGGACCAGTTTTACGCTGAGCGCCTGTATTCGCGCGAGAGAATCGAGGGGTTGCTGGACCGTCTGGGGTTCTCGACGATCCGATTCCACGAGCCCCTCCAGACCGACTCCACCCGGCAGCAGGACCTGGGAATGATGGCCCACCGGGTATTCCTCACCGCCGTCGGTCCACGCAAGAGGCCCCCCACCGCCAAGCCGACCGTTCCGTTCCCGGAGGTTACCGTGCTGCTGGGTGATCCGCGCTTACCTGACGAGGTGAAGCGAGGCGGGCAGTTCAACCCCGAGGACATGGATACGATCAATCACATGAACAAGGCCCTGAGCGAGATGACCGAGTACACGTTCCGGTACCTCGACCATCACGCTTCGCTCCTGAAGGACCTGCGCGATTTGCAGCCCACGTTCGTTTTGAACCTGTGCGATGAGGGCTGGGACAACGATGCCTTCAAGGAGCTGCACGTGCCGGCCGTGCTGGAGATCCTCGATATTCCCTACAGCGGCGCCGGCCCGGCCTGCCTGGGCATCTGCTACGATAAGGCCATGGTCAGGGCGATAGCCGCGGATATCGATATCGCCACACCGATGGAGACTTACTTCAATCCCGCCGACCAGTCGGCCACGCTGGCGTCGGTCTTTCCGGCCTTGGTCAAGCCCAACCAGGGCGATTCGAGCCTGGGTATCACCCAGGGTGCGGTGGTGCACACCTCCGAGCAATTGATTGACTATGTGCGTGCCGTCGAGGCGCAACTGCCCGGTCGAGCGCTGCTCGTCCAGGAGTTTCTCAGCGGGTCGGAGTACAGCACTGCGCTGATCGGCAACCCGACGCATGGGCTCCAGCCTTTGCCCATCCTGGAGGTGGACTACAGCGGCCTCGATCCGTCGCTTCCGAAGATTCTGGGCTACGAGTCCAAGTGGATCCCGGACTCACCTTATTGGAGCGACATTCACTACCATGAGGCCCGGCTCGATAGCAGCGTAGCGCAACAGCTTATCGATTGGTCGAGCCTGCTTTTCGAGCGTCTGGGATGTCGCGACTACGCTCGGTTCGACTGGCGTGCCGACGCCAACGGAACCATTAAGCTGCTGGAGGTGAATCCGAATCCCGGCTGGTGCTGGGACGGCAAGCTGAACTACATGGCCGGCTTCGCCGGCATGCGCTATGCCGACCTGTTACGGACGGTTCTGGAGGCAGCCCAATTGCGCTGCGCCCCGTGACCAGGTGCGGGGACGTGGGACTGATGCCGTGACGTGCTCACGGGCGCAGGAACACCTTCGCCGCCCAGCCGTCGACGTCCACCTGCACGGTTCCATCCATCTCGCCTTCGTCGCCTGAGAACAGTTCCTTCCACATGCCGCCGGCCGGCATGGGCACGGGAAGCTTCTGCGTTTCGGGCGAGAAGTTCGCCGCAACGACCACAACGTCGCCGGCATCGTTCCAGCGGTGATAGACGACGGCTTTCTGAGTCGGAAGGACCACGTCCAGGGCGATGTTGGTTGTCCGAAGCGCGTCGTGCCGGCGCCGCAGCCAGGCGAGGCGCTTGTAGTGTTCGTGCAGGCCTCGGCCTCCTGGGGTGGCGAGCTTCTCCCAATCGATATAGTTGTGATCCATGTTCTTAGGTGTGTCTTGCGCCAACGTCTGACCGTGATACAACATTGGCTCACCGACGGCGGTAAACAACACGGTAGCCCCGAGGGCACTCTTGCGCCGCGCCGCCTCATCGTCAAAGCCCGCCTGTCTGACTTCGAGAACCACGCGCTCCTCGTCGTGGCTCTCCAGGTAATTGATCATGCATGTGGGGCGGTCGGCATAGCCTTCGTGAGCCGCGTCGAGCGTCCGGATCGCCCCTTCGAAGTCATCCCACGTGTAGCCGCCGATCTCGCGCTGGCACAGCAATGCCTTCAGGGCGTAGCTGAAGCGCACGTGCCAGGCGCCGTCCATATCGGCACCGAGCATCAAAGCCGGAGCTTCGGGCAGGTGCTCGCCGATGAGGAAAGCATCCTCCCGCACCGATCTCGCCGCCCAGGAGAGCGTCGGAATTCCATATCCGTCCGCCGTGACGCCGATGCTTTTGATGTAGTCGAACCGAAATCCGTCAACGAGAAACTCGGTCAGCCAGTATTCCAGCACATCCCTGACGAACGCTCGGGTAGCTGGTTTGGCGTAGTCCAACTGCGGCAGGCCGAACTCATTGCCGCCGGTCGGCCCCGGACCATACCAGGGGCTTTGCTCGTACGGATACATCTGGTTGAACGGATGGTCGTGTCCGGTGTGAGCCAACACCATGTCGAGGATGACGGCCATGCCCTTGCCGTGTGCCTCGTCGATCAGCCACCGAAGCTCGTTCGGCGAGCCGTAATCTTCATTGGGGGCGAACAGGTACGTTGGCGTGTAGCCCCACCCCTTGTTCTCGTGCACGCCGAAGATAGGCATCAGCTCGATCGCCGTCATTCCCAGGTCGCAGACGTAATCCAGTCGCTCGACCGCTTCGCGGAAGTCCCGCTGCGGGGTGAAGTCGGCGATGTGCATTTCGTAAATCAACAGGTCGGCGAAAGGGGGACGGGGCCAACGTGCATGCTGCCACGGATAGGGGTCTTCTCGCGGCTTGACGATGGCCTTGCGGGGTCGGTCGCCGGGCTCTTCCTCGACATAACGCGCATACGGGTCGCAGACGATCAGGTCTTTGTCGATGAGGAACTGATAGGCGAACGATCCCCGGGGCAGCGCGCGCTCGGTTGTCCACAGCCCCTTGTCGACTTCATGCATGGGATCGGCGCCGGGCTGCCAATCGTTGAAGTCGCCGATCAGGTGTACCGACTTCTTGTGGGGGGCATACAGTGTGAAACTTACCAACCCCCGACGATCGACCGCACCCGGGAAGGGAAGGTCGCGCTGCGGCGCCGCTGTCGGTTTACTGCCGCCCACTCCACGCTCCTGGTCCGAACCTGTCCAGTCATTCTACCGCGCCCTCGCGGTGCGCAACACGGTCCGGCATCGGAGGGGACGATCGGAACAAACCACGATCTCGCCAAGTCCCTTGCCGGCTGACGTCACGCGGGTGCGCCGGGGTTTTTCGAGCGATCATCGGCAGGCTCTTTCGCGGTGGCGGGAACGAGGCTTATCAGCTTCTGGCCGGGCATGGGTTTGGGCCCGTCGTCGGCGGCAAACGGCTGGATCTCGCCCGACTTGGTCACCCGGAACAACAGGACGGCCTCGGACCCGTAGCGGGCGCGGAAGGCCTCAAAATCAAACTGATCGGTGAGGGAGCTGGTCTTGATCACGTCGCCACGATACAGCCGGCTGAGCAGCTCGTCGTAGGTGAGGCCGCGCCGGAAGAGATAGCGTCCGTGAAAGGTGTCGCTCTCGTCGCTGCCGGGGGCGCTCTTCTCGCTGGGCGCGAGTTGATAGACGTTGGCGCTGTCAAACACTTTCGCCAAACGCATGGTTCCCAGACCGTTGGCCTCATCGTTGGCCGTCAGAGCCAGAACCTTGCCGAGGCCGCGAAAGTCGACGTCGTCGATGAGTCGCTCGGACAGGAAATCACCGTGATGGGCCTCGAGCCCAGCCATGCGTGCGTTGCGGATGCGTGTCCAGTTGGTGTCGACCAGCAGTACGCGAGCGCCGGCGTCCTTGATCGCAGCGGCCAGGCGCTGCGCCAGCGGGTTGGCTCCCATGACCAGATAACCGACCCCCGATTCAGCCACGCCCAGGGCCCTGGCCAGAGGCAGGCTCGTCAGGCCGCAAAACGCAATCGTACCGATGATCACCGCGAACATCAGCGGCACGAGCTGCTCGGCCTGTGTATTACCGTGTCCGGCAAGCTGCAGGGCGAATGCGCTGGCCACAGCCGCCGCCACCACGCCCCGCGGAGCCACCGCGCTGATGAAGATGCGCTGGGACCAGTTCAAGCCGCTGCCGATCGTGGCCAGCAGCACGGAAGCCGGTCGTACGATAAGGATCAGCACGACGATGAACAGCGCACTGCCGGCGCCGAGGGCCAGCAGGTTGGCCAGATCAACGCGGGCCGCCAGAAAAATGAACAGCAGCGAGATCAGCAAGACGCGCAGATTCTCCTTGAACTCCACGATGGTCTCGATGTCGGCCCACTTTTGATTGGCCAGGATGATCCCCATCAGCGTTACCGCGATCAGGCCGCTCTCGTCCTGCACGGCGTTGGAGGCGACGAACACGCCCGCCACCACGGCCAGTGTCACGGAGTTCTGGAGGTAATCGGGGATCCAGTACTTGCGGAGCGGGAGAATCAACAGCATAGCGCCGGCTGCACTAAACACCACGCCGGCGGCGACGGCCTTGGTCAATCCGATCGCCAGTACCGACCCCTGCTGTTCGGGCCCCGCGAGGATGGCTTCGAACACAAGGACAGCCGCCACCGCGCCGATCGGGTCGTTGACGATGCCCTCCCACTTGAGGATCGAAGCCATGCGCCCTCGCAACTGCATCGACCGAAGCAGGGGCAGGATGACGGTGGGCCCGGTCACGATCAGGATCGCGCCGAACAGCACGGCCAGCGGCAGAGTCAGGCCCGCAATCCAATAGGCCGTTGCCGCCGCCAGTATCCAGGTGACGGCGGCCCCGATGGTGATCAACCTCAGTACCGTGGCATCATGGAGTTCGGGGAGGCGTAGGCTCAATCCCCCTTCAAACAGGATGATGGCGACCGACAGCGACACGAAGGGCAATAACAGATCGCCCAGCAGCGCGTCGGGGTCGATCAG
>CBFCZG010000309.1:0-5743 GCA_965602375.1 uncultured Phycisphaerae bacterium
CTGCGGCGCGACGTGCTTTGGCTGGCGATTGCGACGATGTTGACGCTGGCGTGCTGCCTGATCAACCCAAGGGGAGTCACCGGCGCGGTGTTTCCGCTCAAGACGCTGGCCTACCTCGAGCAGTCTGACGCGATGACCGCCCAGCCAGGTCAGGCCCAAGGCGGACCGTGGGGCGTGATCACCGAGTTCAGCTCGCCGCTGACGGAGGCAAAGATCCCGCTGGCGATGCAGACGGCCTACCGCGCGTCGCTGGTGTTGGGTGTGCTGGCGGGGATCGGGCAGATCGTCCGCCGACGCCTTTTGGACCTGCCGACGCTGCTGGTTTTGCTGCCGGTGTCGTTGGCGATGCGACGCAACATCCCGCTATGGGCCCTGGCGGCATGGCCCGCCGTGGCCGAACTGGTCAGTTGGACACTGACGGTGGGCGCCAGCAGGCTGCGGGGTCGGCGATGGCTGGGGGGCATCCGGGCGGCGGCAACTGTTTGTGTTGCCGTATCCTTGGCGATGCTCTGCTATGACATTCTGGCCAACCGTTTCTATGTACGCGAGCGGCGCGAGCTGCGGGTAGGCGTGGGGCTGTCGAGGCTGGCATATCCTGTCGGGGCGGTCGAGTTTCTGCGCAACTCAGGAGCGAACGAGAGGCGGTACTGTCAGTTTGAGGTGGGCTCATATCTGCTTTCCTTCGGCGAGCCGTTGCAGCCGGTCTTTGTGCACTCCGACACGTTTGCATATCCGCCGGCCTTTTTCGGCCAGGCCGTTGAAAGTCAAGCCGACCCGCGGCTTTTTGAGGACCTCGAATCGCTCTACAAGTTTGACACGGTGATTCTGAAGCACACACTCGGGCGCGCGCATAAGCTGATCAAGAGCCTGGCCGCATCGGATGAGTGGCGGGTGGTCTATCTGGACCACAACAGCGTCGTGCTGATAAACCAGAAGGGCGAGCATGCCGATCGGTTTGCAGACTTCCACGTCGATCCGAACAGCCTGGACCTGGCGAGTGAATCAGCGGAGTTGGCGCGACTCGATCCGGCCGCCCCGGGTTGGCCTATGGTGTTTGTGGGCAACGTTCTGCTGACCCTCGGGTGGCAGGATCAGGCGTTGGCGAGCTACCGGCTGGCGGTCGAGCGACAGCCGGGACTTTACGAAGCGTGGAATCAGTTGGGCGTGTTGTGGGGGCAGCGTGCGGACCAGGCGGCCGACGCGGGCGACGGCTTTGCTCAACGGCAGTACCACCTGAAAGCGCTGGAGTGTTTCGGTAAGGCGGTCGATCTGAACCCGGGCTACCGACACGCCAGACGCAACCTGGAAGCCGCCCGCAAGAACGTTCAAATGTGGTCGCGTCAGACCGGCTCGTAACGGACGGGCACGACCTTACCGGTTTGGGCTGACTGGCGGATGGCCTCGTACAGGACCATGCTCTTGTAGCTCTCGTAGATATCCGAGCGCGTGGTTCGTCGCCGGCGGACAGCTTCGAGGAAATCGACGATCTCGGCGAGGTGACCCGTATCGAGCCCGCTGTCGCCCGCGCTGGTGAACGTGGGCGGCTCGCGCCATTCGCTGCATTGACTATCCTGAACGATCCGCCACGAGGACGAATTGGCGATGCTCATTGCGTGGCCGCCGCGCGCTGTGATTTCCACCTGTTCGGTGGGGATCTGAAACGACCGGCCATCGTTGACGCTGAGCGAGCCGACGGCCCCATTGGCGAACTCGATGCAGATCGAATAGGCGTCGCGACCTTTGGCCATGGCGAAGACGCGGGCGGCGTCGCCAAACAGATAGCCGACCAGGTCGATCATATGGATCTCGAAGTCGAGCAGCAGGTCGGTGCGGGGCGAATCGTTGCGGTAGGGCCCCGACGCCCGCACGACGGCGATCTGAAGCAGGTCTTCGGGTGGGAACTGCCGGATCCATTGTTTGGCGCGGTCGTACGCAGTGGCGTAGCGCTTCTTGAAGGCCGTGGTGCACAAAACGCCCGTTTCGCGTGAAACACGGGCGACCGCCAGGGCAGCCGACGCCGTAGGGGCAGGGGGCTTTTCTGTATAGACGGGTATGCCCCGCCGCATCACGAGGGGCGCCAACTCGGCGTGGGCCTCGGGTCCGATGCAAATGATCACCGCGTCGGGGGCCTCGGCGTCGAGCATCACAGCCATGTCGGTGTATGCGTTGCCTCCGAACCGGCGGGCGCTGCATTCGGCTTTGTTGCGGTCGAGATCGCAGACGCCGACCAGTTGGCCGCCCGCCGCACCGATGTAAGGGTAGATCCGCCTGGTGGACAGGTTACCCGCTCCGACGACGGCGACTTTGGGATCCGACATAGGATGGCTCACAGGCATCGCTCGAGGATATACCGGCGGGCGTCGGACAGGTAGCGCAGGGTGTTCTGACGGTCCTGCACCTCCATCTCCACGACGTAGTCGCCGGTGTAGCCAACCGATCGCATATGGGCGAACAGCGCGGGCAGGTCGATCTCGCCCGTGCCGAAGGGGACCGACTGAGCTGCGATCTGATCCTTGATGTGCACCAAGGCGATGCTGTCGCCCAGCAGGTCGGCCGCCTCGCGCCAGCCCACGCCGACGGCGTGGAAGTGCCCCACTTCCAGGAGCGACTTCATCCTCGGATCGCCGATGCCCCCGATGACCTCGCGGAAGTCGTCCAACGAGCTGATAGGGCTGCCCGCATGGTTCTGGAGCACGGGGGTGACCCGAACGCCTTCAGTCGCATCAAGAAAACGGCCGGCGGCGCGGATGTAGCTGGGCCGACTGGTGGCCTTGAAGAGCACCACACCGGCGCCGATGGCCTCGGCGAAGCGGGCGGCCCGAACGGCGGCGTCGAGCGAATCGGCCAGATCATCGCCTACGGGCGGCAGGTGCATCGATGCGAAGCTCATGCCGTAGCGCCGCCCGTGCTCCACGTAGCCGGCAGGATCGCGATCGACGTCAAATGCCGACTTGGCCCAGCTGGTGAAGACCTCGAACCGAGTGAAACCGATCTGGCTGTAGGCGGCGAGCGCCTCGTCGAGCGGCATCTCGGGGTTGCTGCACGGGCTGACGACCAATTTGTCTGTTAGCGACGCAGGCGACACGATTGCGACTCACAGATCGAGGCGTATGTCGGCCTGGATGGGACCACGCGCCCTGCCCGGCCGTTCGCTCGCCCTCAGGGCTCGAGACCCTCAGGTCCACAACGTCCAAGGGAACAAGATCACGTATATCGCGCGGCTCACCGAGCACCCTGACGAGGCGACCAGCAGCAAACCGGAAGCCAACACGAAAGCGATTTGCCTGATTCTGTACATATCTGCCCGTCCTGTGCAGCCGACACACACGCTCCGACGGCAACCTTGCCGCCGCACCGCCACCCGCCGACGCGAAGATACTTGTAATGCACAGGCAAACCCCACACAAGAGGCGGTTGGCCGGGCGGCTCCACTGCCCAGCCGGTCACGGACCTGTGCCGCAAGGGTCCAAACAGAGGCGGTGTCGGACCGTGTGCATGAGACGCAGCAGGCGGTGCGGGTGGACGCGCGCGGTGCGGCTGATGTAAGCTGCCGGCCCATCGGATGGGCGATGATCACGTGCGGTTTCGCCCAAGGCCGCAGCGGCGGCGGGTGCCTGCGATGACGATCTGGGTTTGGGTTGGCTTTGTGCTGCTGGTACTGTTGATGCTGGCGGTGGACCTGGGGGTTTTCAATCGCCGGCCCCGGGTCATCGGCGCGGGCGAAGCATTGGCATGGAGCGGGATGTGGGTGGCGGTGTCACTGGGCTTCATGGTCCCGGTGTATTACCTCTACGAAGGCCACTGGGCGCACATCCGCCTGCCCACGACCGGCACCCTGATGGGATACCATGCCTGCCTTCAGTTCCTCACGGGCTATGTGCTGGAGAAGTCGCTGAGTGTTGACAACATCTTCGTCATCGCCCTGATTTTCGCCTATTTTCAGGTACCGGCGGCGTATCAGCACCGGACGCTCTTTTGGGGCGTACTGGGTGCGTTAGTGTTGCGCGGCGCGATGATCGCCGGCGGCAGCCTGCTGCTGTCCCGTTTTATGTGGATGGCCTACGTCTTCGGTGGGCTGCTTATCCTCACCGCCGTCAAGATGCTCATCGTGCGACACGACAACCTCGAACCGGAGCGGAATCCGCTGGTGAAGCTCGCTCGCCGCGTTTATCCGGTAAGCAAGACGTTCGAAGGTGAGCGTTTCTTCACGCGCGTCGACGGTCGCCGTGCGATCACACCCTTGTTTCTCGTTCTGCTGGTGGTCGAGAGCACAGACGTACTGTTCGCGGTCGATTCGATTCCGGCGATATTCGCCGTGACGCAGGATCCGTTTCTGGTATTCACGTCGAACGTTTTCGCGATCCTGGGTCTGCGCTCGCTGTACTTCGCGCTGGCGGCTCTGATCGGCAAGTTCCGCTACCTGAAGATGAGCCTCGTCTTTGTGCTGGCGTTCGTGGGGGTGAAGATGATCCTGGTACATCATCACCCGATTCCCACGCCGGTCTCGTTGGCGGTGATCGGCGGTATGCTATCGGTGGGGGTGCTGGCATCGATCTTTGGCGCGAAGCGCGACACGGCGGCGCTGGCCCCGACCCTGATGGACCAAACGAGCGACCTGGCCGAACTCACGCTCAAACAGGCCAGGCGAATCGTGATCCTGGTGGTCGGGACGAGCCTGCTGATCGTCGGCGCAGTGATGATCGTGCTTCCCGGGCCGGCGTTTATCGTGCTGCCGGCAGGGCTGGCCCTACTGGGAACGGAGTTTGTCTGGGCGCGTCGCCTCATTCTAAGGATTCGGCGTCAGGTGGGCGACGCACGGGATTCCTTCCGCAACATGACGAAGTAACGATGTGGCCACAGTACGAATGAGGATGACCATTTTGAAGGGCGGCTTGGCGTTCAGGACGGCTACAGCTGCTGGGGTCGACGAGATCGGGCCAAACGGATATAGGGCGGCTTGGTCTGGCTGCTGGCCGTCCACGAAGCATCGGACAAGAAGAGCGGATCGGCGGCGCAGCTGGGTCGGCACCGGGGGCCTGAAGGGTAGCCGGCACATCAAGCCTTGCCCCGTGTAAACCAGCGTGCCGCTGTCGAGGAAATGTTGGATGCGGTTGAGATCTGACATTCCGCCAGCCGTGGCAACGCGTCTTGGGACTTTGGGAGTTCGCCCGGACGATGTGGTGTTGTCGCTGTCCAGCGACATTGACCTTTTCGGGCGCTACGATCCGCAATGGATCATCGCCACGCGAGACGCGGTCTGCGTGTTCGACCAGGGAGGACCATCAGCACCTCGCGTGAACGTCGCCATGCAACAGATCGAGGAGTCCTGCACGATTCCAGCCGTCGGTTCGGGACTGCTCCAGGCCAAGGTCGGTGGGGTCTGGGTCGATTTGATTCGTTATTCGAACCGCATAAAGTACTGGTTCGGCCGGCTGGCCCGACATTTGCAGCAACTCCGCGAGAGCGGCCGGGTCGAGCTGGGTCCCGAGGACGAGCAGGACCCGCGGCGATGTCCGAAGTGCGACTTGATGCTCCAGTTCGCCGGCGAAACGTGCCCATGGTGCATCCGCGCGGGCGGGGCAATCATGTCGCACGCGATGCCCACCAGCAGCAGTCACATCATGAGCATCGCCCAAGGCCAGTACGGCCGCATCAGACGAAGTACGCGAATGATCGCCAGGCAGAGGTCACAAGAGGAGGTGCAGCGTCATGGAGACTTCAGCCGTGCGCGTGATACGCGGGG
>CBFCZG010000310.1:0-5723 GCA_965602375.1 uncultured Phycisphaerae bacterium
CGGATCGGGGGGCTGGGCGACGCGGTGGCCCTGGCGGCAGAGCGAGCGGGGGTGAGCGAGTACGAGCTGCGTGTGTTGCCCCCGCCCAAGACCCTGGTGAACTTGATCAGCGAGATGTTGGGGATGGAGCCTGCCGACGGGGACGCCGAGAGCGGCGCGGGTCGGGCCTGGCTGCCGGCAGATTGGGCGGAGGCGACGGCGCGACGGCTTGGGGCGGCCCGGGCTGGGTGTCTGGGTCGGCTTTTGCAGCGTATCGAGCTGCTGGGCCGGGAGAACGTACTTACCGTGATGCCCTACGAGGTGCACTGGCCGTGAAGGCCGTCGAAGCTAAGGGCTTGCAGCGAACGAGGTTGCCGTGGCCGTGAGGGGGCGATATAGTCATGGTTGGTTGCAGCATCGGGAGTTGTGAGCGATGGAGCGAGAAGAACTCGAAACAAGTGTGCCTGATCTGATGGCGCGGATCGTGGCCCTTCGGGACTCTCTTTGACCTGCCTGCCAAGCAGTCGCGACTAACCGAACTGGAAAAGCGGATGGGGCGGTCGGGCTTCTGGGACGACCCGGAGCGTGCCCGGACGGTGGTAACCGAGTTACGCGGGCTCAAGGCCTTGATCGACCCGGTCGAGCAGTTGCTTGCTCGCGCGGGCGATCTGCGGGTGTTGTACGAGTTGGCGGTCGAGGAGTCGGACGAGCAGGCGCTTGACGAAGCGGTTGCCGAGGCCGAGCAAATCGCCTCGGCGCTGGATCGCCTTGAGCTGATGACCCTTCTTGCCGGCCCGAGCGACGCGAAGAACTGCTATTTCAGCATCCAGGCGGGCGCCGGGGGCACGGAGAGTTGCGACTGGGCCGAGATGCTTCTTCGGATGTACCTGCGTTACTTCGAGCGGAACGGGTACGAGGTACAGGAGCTTTCGCGTAAGGACGGGGAGGAGGCGGGCATCCAGTCGGTGAGCCTGCTGGTGAGTGGGAGCTACGCCTACGGTTACCTGTCCTGCGAATTGGGGGTGCACCGGCTGGTTCGGATCAGCCCGTTCGACGCGCAGTCGCGTCGGCACACGAGTTTTGCGTCGGTGGACGTGCTGCCGGAGGCGGAGGACATCGAGATCGAGATCGACTGGGCAACCGACGTGCGGGAGGAGCAGTTTCGCGCGGGTGGTGCAGGCGGGCAGCACGTCAACAAGACGTCGTCGGCCATTCGTCTGACGCACGAGGCGACGGGTATTGTGGTGCAGTGTCAGAACGAGCGGTCGCAGCACCAGAACCGAGCGACGGCCCGCAAGATGCTGCAATCTCGGCTGCATCGCCTTGAGGAGCAGAAGCGGGACGCGGAACTGGCGAAGCTGTACGGCGAGAAAGGCGAGATTGCGTGGGGCAATCAGATTCGCAGCTACGTGTTGCACCCTTATCAGATGGTTAAGGACCATCGGACGGCACACGAGACGGGCAACACGCAGGGCGTGCTGGACGGTGACCTTCAGCCGTTCATCGAGGCCGAGCTGCGGCGACGGGCCTCGGCTCGTGGGGCCAGAGAAAGCTGAAGTGTGGTGGCGGGTGGCGTTTTGAGGCCGTCGTGGGGAGGGAGGCGGAAAAGTTGTCGGCGTGCCCTTGCGGGCGGCTGGGCAATATGGAATAATTGATGGGTTGGCAATTGCATACGCCGCGCCGGGGGCCAGACGGGCTGTTGCGGGCGTCCCGGCCGGTTGGAGGACGGAATGGCAACGACGTTAGAGGCCCTGCATCACTTACAGGACATCGAACTGCAACTCAGTGCCATCAAGCAGAAGCTCTCCTCCAAGCAACGCAGCGTCAGGGCGCACACCCACCGGCTGAATTCGCTGGCCGAGGATATCGCGACACAACACGAGAACGTTCAGCGGCAACAGGCCGAAGCCGACCGGCTCGATCTGGAGGTCAAGAGTCGTGAGGCAGAGGTCGCCAAGCTTCGCACCGCCCTGAACACCGCCAGGACCAACAAGGAGTACGCGGCGATCCTGACGCAGATCAACACGGACAAGGCGGACAATGCCAAGCTGGAGGATAGGATCCTCCAGATTCTGGCCAAAGTGGACGAGATGCGTACGGAGGCCAAGAAGCTGGACGAGCAGCGCGAGCAGGAGATGCGGCGGCTGGCGCAGTTGCAGAATGAGCACGAGGCGTTGCAGCGCGAGACGGAGAGCAAGGTTCATCGGCTCCAGGCGGAGCGGGAGGAAGCGGCCGACGGGGTGCCGCCAACCGTCTTGCAGACGTTCGAGCGGGTGGCCGAGCGTTACGACGGCGAAGCCATGGCCATCGTGGTGCGCACGAATCCGAGACGAGAGGAATTCATCTGCCAGGGCTGCAACATGACGGTGACGCTGGAGAAGGTCAACGCGTTGATCACGCGCGACGACGTACAACAGTGTCAGACCTGCGGCAGGATTCTTTACCTTGAAGAGGCACCGACGCGACAGCAGACGTGAGCGGCCCGCCGCATCGACTCAACCATGGGACTGAAGATTCACATCGACGGGGCCGCCCGAGGCAACCCGGGTCCGGCGGCGGCCGGGGTGGTCATCCGCGACGAGCAGGGGCGTCAGATTCTCGAGGCGGGGTACCTGCTGGAGCCCATGACCAACAACCAGGCCGAATACCACGCGCTGAGGCTGGCGTTGCAGGCGGCGCGGCGATGGGGCGAGCAGCACGTCAGGATATTCTCCGACAGTGAGCTGGTCGTGCGGCAGATCACGGGGCGCTACCGCGTGCGAAACGCCGGACTGCGGGGGATTTTCGAGCAGGTTCAAAAGCTGTTGCTGGGCTTTGACGGATGGCAGATCACTCACGTACCCCGCGAGGAGAACACGCGGGCCGACGAACTGGCCAATCTCGCCCTCGATGCAGGGGATGACGTCGTGGAGGTGCAACTGGGTGACGTGGTGTTGCCCAGGAATGAGGCGAAGGGCTCGGGTCGCTCGGCAGGGGGCGGTGCGATCTGCATCGTGGCCGAGTGCACGGGTGATCCGCCAAACGGGGTGTGTCCAGCTGGCTGCCGCGCCGGGCAGACGTTTGAGTTCGACGACCGGGTGCCGGCGGGTCTGTGCCTGCACGCGGCCCAGGCCATGATCGGTGCGGTGTTGTCTCTGCGTCACAGCGTAGCGCAGGGTGAGCAGGATATTCCTCCGCTGACGGTCCGGTGCAGTCGCCAGGACTGCGGTGCGGTGTTCGTGATTCGCAGTCAGGGGCGTTCGGGTGGGTCTGAAGCGACCGACTAAGGTTCGCCTGCCTGTGTGGCGGGTGTGCGGCCAATTCTCGCACGGATGGCCTGTAGGATTTGCCGTTCCGTCGAGCGGTCGCGGCGCAGGTCGGTCCAAGTCGCGGTCTGGTCGGTAGTCATCCCTTCGCCGCGATCGATGGGGGTCTCGGAAGGCACGTCGGAGAACTCGCGCTGGCGTGCGAAGACGTCTCGCTGAGTGGTATCGAGCCGCTGGAGTCGCACCTGGCAGAGAGCCTGGCATCCCGAGCGGGACTTTTTGATATACACAGTGGCGATGCGTCGGACGCGCGAGGGCAATCTGACGACGGCCTCGTGCAGTCGATCGGTGCCGCCGCGGGAAACCGATTCGAGCGGGTGGGTCTGAATCTGCCAGAGATCGGGGTCGGCTTGGGCGATGCGAAAACCGTGGCCGCGCAGGGCGGCGGCGGCGGCATCGAAGGCTCCTTCGCGGTCGACCCCGGGCAGGGCGACCGAGGCATACCCGCCGCTGATGGGTCCCTGGCAACCTGCCAGCAAGGCCAGCCCGATCAGCCAACCCAGTCGGCACGTCCAGCTTGTGCGCGCCATGAATCGACCTCCCGTCTGAAAGGGCCTGCCATTATCGATCAGATTTCGGCAGGGTCAAGCCGTCAGCGAGGTGGCGTGGCTGACCGGCAGGTTGCTCGTGGCGGTTGTGGTGTCTAGCATAAAGAGGTGTTCATGCTTCGTCGAATTGTCGGTGTTCTTTTCGTGGCCTGTGTGGCGAGCGCCTGGGTAGCCACTCGGGGATATGGCGCGGACGCTCAATCGCCGGCGGAGCAGGCTGCCCGCACGGGGCTGTTGGAGGAATTCGGCGAGGGGTTCTCGGTCCATCAGACAGAGCATTTTCTGCTGGTTCACAACGTCAAGGAGATCGTGGCCAGGTGGCTGGCCGGGCAGATGGAGGGCACCTACAAGCGGAACGTGGCGCTGGCCAGGTCGCTTCGGGTGCCGATTGAGGAATCGCCGCAACGCCTGGAGGTGGTGCTGCTCGATCGGTTCGAGCAGTTTGCCGAATATGCCCAGGGTGTGGGGTTCGTGCCGGAGAACACGCGGGGTTTCTATGACGAACGGAAGAACCGCAGCACGTTCTTCAACGCATTCAACGATCCGCAGGTCGAGGAGTTCAACCTGAAGGTCGACCAACTTGAGGCCCGCGAGGGACCGCACTCCGGACAGGTGCGTAAGCTTCGTCGGTACGTCAATCGCCACGCCCGATCGTATCTTCGGGCGGCGATGCGGCACGAGTTGAGTCATCAGGTGCAGTTCAACTGCGGCCTGCTGCGTCGGGGCGCCGATACGCCGGTGTGGCTGGCCGAGGGATTGGCCTGTCTGTTCGAGCCGACGGGAGGCAGCGGACCCCGCAGCCAGGCGATCAACCAGGTGCGACTGAGACGCTTCCACGAAGTGGCCGAGAAGAATGAGTTGATGGGGATTCGTGAGTTGCTGAACGCGCGTCCGCTGCAGGAAGACGAACTGGAACAAGCCGATCGCTTCTACGCGCAGGCGTGGGCGCTGGTGTATTACCTTGTGCGGTATCGGGGGCGGCTGATGGCTACCTATCTCGAGATGATCCGATCGCGCGTGCCGGGCCAGGAAACGTCCGACGAAGAAGAAATTGCTGTGTTCGAGCAAGTCTTCAGGGAGATCGACCAGCGTATGGACGATCGTTGGCACAAGGCCATCCTGCGGATCAAGCCCGCTCCGGCTCCGTAAGCCTGTCTGTAGGCTGGGGGTGCACAGTCTTGATACAACCCGGATGTGGAGCTAAAAATAGCCTATTGCGACCCCGGCAGGGCTTATGAACCGCGGAGGATGAGCATGGATCGGGTCGGCGTGGGCGTAGTGGGCTTCGGTACCGTGGGGGAGGGCGTCGTGCGCTTGCTGCTTGAGGACGGGGATCTGCTGGCGGCACGGACGGGCCTTCAATTTGAGTTGCGGCACGTGATCGATGTGGATCTGGATCGTCCCCGGCAGGTTAGCGTTCCGACGGAACTGCTTGGCAGCAACCTGGAACGTCTGCTGGACGACGATCAGACGCGTATCGCGGTTGAGCTGGTCGGCGGCACGACGGCGGCGCGGCAGATCGTGTCGGCGTGCCTGGCGGCGGGCAAGGACGTGGTGACGGCCAATAAGGCGCTGTTGGCCACGCACGGGGAGAGTCTCTATGCCGAGGCCCGCGGGCTGGGGCGATGCATCGCATTTGAAGCGAGTTGCGGCGGGGGTATTCCCCTGGTGGAGAGTATACGGCGAGGGCTGGCGGCCAACCGTATAGAAGCGATATATGGAATTGTGAATGGGACGTGCAACTACGTACTGACCGAGATGCTCAATGAGCGCAAGAGCTATGCCGAGGCTCTGGGCGAGGCGCAGGAGCACGGGTATGCCGAGGCCGATCCAACGCTGGACGTGAGTGGGGGCGACTCAGCCCACAAGTTGGCGATTCTGGCGTCGCTGG
>CBFCZG010000311.1:0-5718 GCA_965602375.1 uncultured Phycisphaerae bacterium
GCTCGCTGGAGAGCAACTCGGGCACCGCCGAGACGTACTCGTCGGCCCCGACGTCGTTGGCCGAGCCGGCCGGTCGGGCGTCTCCATCGTAATCGTCGACGACGTCGTTAGGATCGGGCAGCGGCTGGGCCTGGTCGATCGCACCCGCGGCGAGATCGGTCAGGTGCAGATCGCCGTTGCCGAAATCGGCAAACCACTCGGGATAATCGCCGGCGTTGGTGATATTGCCGACCGTCGTCAGGGTTGCCCCGTCACGGGGGTTGATGGGGTTGTCGAGCAGATTGTTGTAGATCAGGGCGGTTGTGGTCGGGTAGCGACCGTCGATGGTTGCCCAGTAGTACAGGTCGTGCTGCACGACGGTATTGTTGTAGACCCTGGCGTTCTGGGCGCGGTTGAGGGTGATGGCCACGTCGCCCGTCGTGGCGTCGGGACCGCGATAGAAGAAGTTGTTGCGGATGATTCCGTTGACGTGATCGGGATCCCATCCGCCCGGGTTGCCGAACGCCACACCGAAGTCGCACTCGATAAACTCGTTGCGTTCCACAAGAGTGTTGTGACATCCCCTCCACATCAGGATGGCGCCGCCGCTGAGGTAGGGCCCGCGCATCCGCAGGAAGGTGTTGTCGCGAATGGTCCAGTTGTCCGACGTCAGGCAATCGATGCCGTGCATGTAGTCGTCGGGCCCGCGGTCGGTGAACTCCAGTTGGCAGTACTCCACGACGCCGTCGTCGATCGTCTGGATCTTCAGAAACTGCGTACGGCAGTCCATCAACCGCAGGTTGTAGAAATGCGGCGCGTGACAGCCGTTCATGATGTGAACCAGGTGGTGATACACGTTCTTGAGCGTCATGTCGGCCAACAGGATGCCGTCGATGTTGCCGCTGAATTGAAAGATGTAGTCGGCCGCTCCACTACCGTACATGCCCGTGCCGACCAGCACCACGTCGTCACGATTGCCGGTGGCCCCGCGGAAGGAGATGTTCTGCTTCGGGCCCTGGATCCAGCGTGCGGCCGTGACCGAGCTCATGTCGTACACGCCGGCATTGATCATGATGGTCGTGTTCGACGCCAGGTTTCGTGCGATGGCGGTCTGGAGTTCGCCCGGAGTCGAGACGTAGATCACCGTGCCCGACGGCGGGGGCAGGGGCGGCGCCACCTTGGCCGCCACGGCCGACGCGGGCATCCAAACGCCAAGCATCGCAAGCGCAGCCACGGCAAAACAGACATGGTTACGTCCGATCATGATCTTTACCCTCCTGTCACGACAAGTCCTGAGTTTGTGGTAAGCCCGATCGAAGATCGCGCAACTCACCCTCCTGCGACCCGACGCGGGACCCAAGCAAGACCCGCCCCGGGCTTCTATGCCCTCACCAGACATGATACTCGCAATCGGGACCCCTGGGCAACCCCACCGAACCGCCGGCCCATCCCCCGACCAGCTTGAGACAGGCGACTCGACCCGAACCGAACTTGGCGCGTTGGACCCGAGCCGGCGGCATTGGCCGTTGGCGCGGCTCCACACGGGCCCTATAATCCCGCTCCGCTCTGTATGGGCTGATTCAGGAGGTGACCATGCCCGCCCAACTTCGCCCCGTGCGCTACGATCAGGTTGTCGAAACCCTCAAGCAACTCAGCATCGACGCCTCTCACGCACTGCCGGACGACGTGCTGACAGGCATTCGTGAGGCGCTTCAGCACGAGGAATCGCCGACCGCCAAGCATATTCTGCAACTCATGCTCGACAACGCCGAAATCGCCTCGGAGGAAATGCTGCCCCTTTGCCAGGATACGGGCGTGTCGGTGGTGTTCGTCGAGCAGGGCCAGTGCGCGGTGCTCGAGCCCCCAGCCGAGCGGCCCGATGCAACATTGACCGATGCGATCAACGAGGGCGTCCGCGCCGGGTATACCGAGGGCTACCTCCGCAAGAGCATGGTCGACGACCCGTCCGGCGAGCGAGTCAACACCCAGAACAACACCCCGGCCATCGTGCACCACGAGTTCGTGCCGGGCGATCGCCTGAAGCTCACGCTCATGCCGAAGGGCGGCGGCTGCGAGAACAAATCGCAACTGACCATGCTCAAGCCCATTCAGGGTGAGAAGGGCGTCAAAGACTTCGTCGTCTCGGTAGTGGAAAACGCCGGCGCCGACGCCTGCCCGCCCTTTGTGGTGGGCGTGGGAATCGGCGGAAACTTCGAGAAGGCGGCGATGCTGAGCAAGAAGGCGCTGCTGCGTCGCCTCGACGAGCCACACCCCGACGCCAAATACGCAGCGATGGAGAAGGAGCTCACCGAGCGAATCAACAATCTCGGCATCGGCCCGCAGGGGCTGGGAGGGCGGGTGACCACGCTTGGCGTGAAGATTGAAGCCCATCCGTGTCACATCGCCAGTCTGCCGGTGGCGGTGAACATCGAGTGTCATTCACACCGGCACAAATCGGCCACCCTCTAGCTGATGGAGCAACGAGAGGCGAACCCACGTTATGTATGTCTCGCCACGCCAGCAAAACCGGGCCCTGCTCGTGGCCGTGCTCATCAGCAGCGGCTTCATCCTGCTTATGGGACTGCTGATTGCCTGGGTAGGCCGAAGCTGGGACTCGCTGGTGATGGTGCTATTGCTGTTCGCGCTGTATGGGGTGGTGCTCGGTGCGGTCCTCGTTCGGCACTGGATGCGACGCCGCTGGCTGGTGCGCGAAGGCCGCGATTGGGCCGACGCCCTCGGGTCGAGCAAGTGGGACTGACACGGCCAAGCGCCGTGGGAGAATGGCTATGGTTGAACCGATTCGACTGACGGCTCCGACGGACGAAAAGACGATCCGCAAACTCCACGCCGGAGATCATGTGCTGATCAACGGAACGATCCTCACTGGGCGCGACGCGGCGCACAAGCGATTGTGCGAGTTGATCGACGCCGGCAGGACCGATCAGTTACCCGTCAAGCTTGAGGGACAGATCATCTACTTTGTCGGCCCGACACCCGCCCGACCCGGGAAGGTGATAGGCTCGGCCGGTCCGACCACGTCGAGCCGCATGGACTCGCTTTCGCCCAAACTGATCGCCCTGGGTCTGCGGGGAATGATCGGCAAGGGCTACCGCAGCGACGAGGTGCGCCAGGCCATGCAGCAGCACGGCTGCGTGCATTTGGCGGCACTTGGTGGGTTGGGGGCACTGTTGGGCAAGGCCATCAAGGGCGCGAAAGTGCTGGCCTACGAGGAACTCGGCACCGAGGCGATCCGCGAACTCGAGGTCGAGGATTTCCCCGCCATCGTAGCCTACGACAGCCACGGCGAAAACGTGTACGAAGCGGGCGTGGCCGCGTACCGCAGGTAGGCGTTGGGCAAAGTCGCCCGCTCACCTGGTGGCCGAGACTTACGAAGCGGGCGTCTGCTGCCGAGCGGCAGTCTTGCCGGGCGCAACCCGTGCCGCGGCGCTGCGATCGAATCGGTCTATTCCAGGAATGTCCATCTGCCCGTGCTGCGCAGCACAGTAAAGGACGTAACCGCCGCTGAAGTTGCGCACATCGTAGCCCATCTGCTGAAGGAGGCGGCAGGCGTAGTAGCTGCGAACCCCGGTAAGGCAGTAAACGATTAAGGGGCGATCGCAGGGCAGATCGGCTACGTGTTCGCGCAGCTCGTCGACGTGGATGTGCACGGCCCCCTCGATGCAGCCCCTCTGCACCTCGCCCAGCGTGCGGACGTCCAGCAGGGCAACGTCCTCCTCGGGCGTTGCGGGGAGCTGCTCGGGGTAGAACGGTTTGATCTCGCCCCGCAGGATGTTGTCGGCCACATATCCGGCCATGTTGACCGGGTCCTTGGCCGAGCCGTACGGCGGCGCGTAGGCCAGCTCGATCTCAGTCAGATCCGAGACAGTCATGCTGGCGGCGATCGCCGTGGCGAGCACGTCGATGCGCTTGTCGACCCCGTCGACGCCGACGATCTGGGCGCCGAGAATCCTGCCCGTCTCGGGTGCGAACAGCAGTTTAATCGCCAGCGGCGTCGCGCCGGGATAGTAGCCGGCATGAGAACTGGAGTGCGTGTACGACTTGAGGTATTCTATGCCCGCATCCTTGAGCCGTTTCTCGTTCGCGCCGGTGTTGGCGACGGCCATATCGAACACGCGGACGATGGCCGTGCCCTGCGTCCCGCGGTAGATCACTTTTCGTCCGCTCATGTTGTCGGCCGCGTCGCGGCCCTGCCGGTTGGCGGGACCGGCCAGGGGGATCAGCGCCGGGCGCCCCGTTACCGTGTCGGTCACCTCGATCGCATCGCCGATCGCGTGGATGTCCTCATCCGACGTTTGCAGGTACTCATTCACCGCGATCCCGCCCGTCGGTCCGATGGTCAGGTCGGCGTCCCGGGCAAGTTTCACCTCTGGACGCACGCCGATCGCCAGCACGACCAAGTCGCAGTCGATTCGCCGTCCGCCTGCCGTGCATACGGTCTGCCCGCCATCGGCCCGTTCCTCGAAGCCGGCGACGGCGTCGGACAGAATCAGCTCGACCCCTTTGGCCCGCAGATGCTGATGCACGAACTCGGCCATCTCGCGATCGAGCGCCAACATCACCTGGTCGGCCATCTCCACAACCGTCACGTCGAGGCCCAGCTGCCGCAGACTCTCCGCCATCTCCAGGCCGATGAAGCCGCCACCGACGACAACCGCGGTTCGGGCACCGTCCTTTTTCACAAATGAGCGGATCCTATCGGCGTCCGGAAGGTTCCGCAGCACGAAGATCTTCGGGCCGTTGATGCCCGGAAGGTTTGGCTTTATCGGTGCGGCGCCCGGCGACAGCAGCAGCTTGTCATACGGCTGCCGGTAACGGCGGCCCGTCCGCATATCGAACACGTCGACAGCCCGGTTCCGGCGATCGATCGCCACGACCTGGCTGGAGGTGCGAACGTCCACCTCAAACCGCGAACGAAAGCCCTGCGGCGTCTGCACCAACAGCCGGCTCCGCTTGGCGATCTCGCCGCCGACGTAATACGGCAGCCCGCAACTGGCCAGCGAGACGTGCTCGCTCCGCTCGAACACAATGATCCGTGCCTTCTCATCCAGCCGCCGCAGCCTCGCCGCGGCTGACGCGCCGCCGGCTACACCACCCACAATCACATATGTCTTCATCGAGTACTGCTCCGGAACTCCTGTGGGCGACGTTCACCACGGCGCCGGCCCAAACCGTCGCGACAGTATTGAGCACGAGGCGTCCGACATCAAGCCCGCCGGCACACCGAATCGCCTGCCGCCCCGGATGTGCCTCCGTCGACGCGCCGCCTACGTCTGGTTACACTGCCTGGGTTACTATTGTAGGCCCAAAGTCGAGAAACGGAAAACCAAGGTGCCATACCATGGACGTCTACCTGGTTCGTCACGGTCATGCGGTCGATGCCACGGACGACCCGGCCCGCCCGCTCAGCCGGCGAGGCCAAGATGAGGTCCAAACGGTCGCGGGCCATCTGGCCCGGCTCGAGCGTGCCGCTATACCGCACCCGATCACCGGAATTCTGCATAGCGGTAAGAAAAGGGCCGAGCAAACGGCCCAGATTCTCGGGCATGCACTGGCCCGGAGTGCGTCGGTGGACGTGTCGTCGGGACTGGCGCCCAACGACGACCCGCGCATCGTGGCCCAGCGGCTCAACGACGCCCGCGGCGAGGATCGTGCGATCATGCTCGTCGGTCACCTGCCGCACCTCGAGCGCCTGATCGGGCTGCTGCTGTGCGGCGACTC
>CBFCZG010000312.1:0-5697 GCA_965602375.1 uncultured Phycisphaerae bacterium
CGGGCCTCTACTTGGGGAGCAGGCCGAACAGGTCCAGTCGGGCGAGAGTCCGGCCAAGCAGGAGCCGGTCGCGTTGGTGGAAGGGATCACGCTGTTCGGGGAGGTCGACGGTCAGGAGGCTGTGCCGTTCGTGGCCCGGCCGGCGCGGTCGCTTCAGCAGCATACGTTTGCCACCGAGGGCAGGGACTTTGATCCGGACATCTCGCGAGGCGGGGAGCTGATGGTGTTTGCCTCGACGCGTCACAGCGTCAGGCCGGACATCTACCTCAAGATGGTGACCGGCTCGACTGTGACGCAATTGACGGCCGATCCAGCCAGCGACGTCCAGCCGCGATTCAGCCCGGACGGCGGGAAGATCGCCTTCGCCAGCGACCGGTCGGGCAACTGGGACATCTGGGTTATGGATATAGATAGTCGCCATCTGACGCAGGTGACGACCCCTAGTGCGCAGGAGGTACACCCGTCGTGGTCGCCGGACGGGACGCGGCTGGTGTACTGCTCGCTGCCGGACGCGGGCAGGCAATGGGAACTCTGGGTGGCTGCGCTGTCGGCTCCGGGGACCAAGAAGTTTGTGGGGTATGGGCTGTTTCCCGACTGGTCGCCGCTGGGCGAGAGGATCCTTTTCCAGCGGGCGCGGCAGCGGGGCAGCCACTGGTTCAGCCTGTGGACGGTGGATCTGGTGGACGGCGAGGCGAGGTATCCGACGGAGATCGCCTCGAGTGCGGCGTACGCGTTGGTGTTGCCGAGCTGGTCGTCCGACGGCTTGCGGGTGGCCTACTGCGCTCTAAAGCCCTCCCAGGCCGACCTGGCAGAGCAGGAGACGTCGCTATCGGACCTGTGGATGGTCGACGCGGATGGCCAGGCGAGGGTCCAGTTGAGCAATGGCCGCGGTGCGAACTACTCACCGGCGTGGGGTCCGGACGGGCGGGTGTACTTCACCAGCACGCGAGAGGGCACCGAGACGGTCTGGAGCCTGCTTCCGCTGCAAGGCCCGAGCGTAGCCGGGACCGGGCCGACGATGCGGGTGGGGATGGGAAGTCGTTAGTTTGCATGATTTTGGCCTTATTTAGCCCAACGTCAGCCCGTTATGGGCCGATGAACAAGAGGCATGGAAGCCGGGTGGATCAGGGATGATCGTCGCCAAGACCCTCTGTCGATCGAGACTCTGCGTTGTGGCGGGCGTTTTGGTCGGGGCCTTGGCGGGTTGCACGACTTCGCCGCATCGGACGCGGCTGACCAGTCCATATGACCGGACGGTGACCATTGCGGTGGCCCCGGCCATGAACCTGAGCGGGTCGACGGATTTCGACCCGGTGGCGGCGGCTGACCTGTTCGCCAGCGAGTTGGGTCATGTGGACGAGGTAATGGTGATCCCGGTCAGTCGGGTCCTAGCGGTTCTGGCCGCTGAGGGGCGGCGTCAGATTGGCTCGCCGTCGCACGCATTGGAGGTGTGCGAAGCACTCGGGGCCGATGCCATCGTGGTGATGGCGGTGACCGAGTACGACCCTTATGACCCGCCGATCGTGGGCATGGCGGCCCAGTTGTACGCCCTGCCGTCGGTTCCGGGATCGGGATTCGATCCGGTGGCGGCCAGTCGGCGGGCATCGCCGGGGGTGGATGAAGCGAGCGAATCGCCGCTTCGGCCTAAGGCGCAGTCGCAGAGGGTGTTCAATGCGTCGCACGACGAGGTGGCCGAAGCCGTCAAGGAGTACGCACGGGATCGGGACGCGGACGACAGCCCGATGGCTTGGCGGAAGTACATCAAGAGCCAGCAGATGTTTCTGCGGTTCTGCTGCTGGGCGACCGTGCGGGAGTTGATCAGACAGGAGTGGCATCGTCAGACCGGCCAAGTGGTTTCGTAGGAGGCGTGGGTCGGCAGTTTGAGGGAGCGCGGCGATGCATGATGCATTACGGCAGTTGTCGCTGGTCAAAGGTGAGCACCGGTTTGTGTTCCGATATGCAGCCGGTCGCGAGGCGGACGTCGTCAGCACCTTCGCCAGCATGGCCAGCGAGCCGGATTTGGGATTTGACTGGTTCGACGCAGCCGTACTGAGCTACCAGATGGGCCGTCGACTGGAGTCGGAGTTGGATGAGCTAGCCGAGCAACGCAAACGGCAGACAACGGAGTGATCGCCTTTGGAGTGGGTCACGGACGGCGGTCGAGCGTCCTAAAGCCAGGTTCGTGTAGTGTAGGGCATCGCCGGTGAGCCTATACGAAGATGGATGAGAATCCCTTGATCAGCGAGTTTCTGGATTATCTGCGTTATGAGCGACACTTCTCGCCACACACGGCGAAGTGCTACGCGGCCGACCTGCACCAGTTTTGCGAGTATCTGGGCAACGGCACACCCGTCGGCGAAGCGTCTGCGTTCGTCGAGCACGAAACGTACCCGGGTGGGGGGCATCCCGCCGCGACGGCAACAGCCACCGCGGCGCCGCCTGATGCGCGGACCGTTCTCGTGAATGTGGACAGCAACACGGTCCGCGGGTTCCTGGCGATGCTGCGGGATCGGGAGTACTCCAAGAGCACGACGGCCCGCAAGCTGGCCACGCTTCGCAGCTTCTATAAGTTCTGCATGCGGCGGGGCTACGTGCAGGAAAACCCGGTGGCCAGCATTCGCACGCCCAAGCAGGACAAGCGGCTGCCGAAGTATCTGGACGCCGACCAGGTCGGCAAGCTGCTGAACACCCCGGACGACACCACGCTGTTGGGGCTGCGCGACCGCGCGATCCTCGAGGTGCTCTACGCAACGGGCATGCGGGTGAGCGAGCTGGTGAGTTTGAATTTTGCCGATCTGGATCTGGCCGGCCAGGTCGTGCACGTGAGAGGCAAGGGAAGGAAGGAGCGGATCACCCCGCTGGGTCCGACGGCGGCTGCGGCGATACAACGGTATCTCCAGACGCGGCAGGCGGATCCCAAGTCGGGCAGCTTCGATCCGGAGGCCGTGTTCGTCAACAAACACGGACAGCGGCTAAGCACCCGTAGCGTGCGGCGGAAACTGGATAAGTATCTGCTGCAATGCGGACTGGATCCGTCGATCAGCCCCCATACGCTTCGGCATACCTTCGCGACGCACCTTCTGAACTCGGGGGCCGACCTGCGGAGCGTGCAGGAGCTTCTGGGGCACCAGTCCATTTCGACCACGCAGGTCTACACCCACCTGACGACGACGAGGTTGAAAGAGAGCTACGACGAGGCCCACCCGCGGGCGTAGCGCCAAACGCGATTGATTCCCTGCCTGGGATGGAGAAGACCATGGGCGGCTGACGACGAGTCAGTCGCCCGCGTTTTTTTGCCCGCAGGCAGGATCGGGCGTTTTGGCGGGCGCCCGTCTTGTACCCGACCGACGTGGTCTTCCGCAGGGGCGTGGCCCGGTTTGACAGGCGCGGCGGCCGCTCGTACACTGCTGGGTCTGTATGCCATCCGACCATGGGGCCTGCTTGGGTGACCGGCAGAGCAACTGTGGATGACGGTATTTAGGTTCCAAGAGTCTGGCGAGGTGTAGAAATGGGTAAGAAGTACGTCTACAGCTTTGGCGAGGGCGTTTCGGAGGGGATGGGTGTTTCCGAGTCGGTCAGCCGGCGGAAGGAGATTCTCGGCGGCAAGGGCAACGGTTTGGCCGAGATGACCCACCTGGCGATTCCCGTGCCGCCCGGGTTCACCATCAGCACCGACTGCTGTGACGCCTACTACAAGAGCGGCGGCACGTGGCCCGAGGGGCTCAGCGATCAGATCGAGCAGGGGATCGCACAAATCGAGCAGGAGTTGGGCGCGAAGTTCGGCGGGTCGGACAACCCGCTGCTGGTGTCGGTGCGCAGTGGGGCGGCCGTCTCGATGCCCGGCATGATGGACACGGTGCTGAACCTGGGCCTCACGCCCGAGACGCGCGACGCCATGATCCGCCAGACGGGCAACGAGCGATTCGTGTGGGACGCCTACCGCCGGTTCATCCAGATGTTCGGCGACGTGGTGATGGGGCTCGAGCACGAGCAGTTCGGCCACGTTCTGGAGACGGTCAAGAAGAAGATCGCCCGCCGCAACAAGATCGCCAACGCCGCCAAGCTGGTGGGCGAGGCGCTGAACCGGGCCGTGCCCGACGTGGCACTGGCCGTGGACGATCTGAAGGAGGTCGTGAAAGGCTACCTGGCCTACTACAAGAAGGCGCTGAAGCAGGACTTCCCGACCGACGCTCGCGAGCAACTCAAGCTGTCGATCAACGCGGTGTTTGGTTCGTGGAACAACCCGCGGGCCATCCGCTATCGCGAGTTGAACGAGATTCGCGGCCTGCTGGGCACGGCGGTGAACGTGCAGGCGATGGTGTTCGGGAACATGGGCGAAAGCAGCGGCACGGGGGTGTGCTTCAGCCGCGACCCGTCGTCGGGCGAGAACGTGTTCTACGGCGAGTACCTGATGAACGCCCAGGGCGAGGACGTGGTGGCCGGCGTGCGGACGCCCGAGCCGATCGCACAACTGGCCGAGAAGATGCCGGACTGCTACGAAGAGCTGGTGGGCATCAAGAACCGCCTCGAGCAACACTTCAAAGATATGCAGGATATGGAGTTCACGATCCAGCAGGGTCGGCTGTTCATGCTCCAGACACGGACGGGCAAGCGCACGATCTTCGCTCAGCTCCGCATGGCGGTCGAGATGGTCGAGGAGGGATTGATCAGCGAGGCCGAGGCCCTGGGGCGGGTCAACGCCGATCAGCTCGGCCAGCTTTTTGCGCCGCTGCTGGATGAGAAGTGGACCAAGTCGGCCAAGAAGCTGGCGCAGGGTCTCAACGCCAGTCCGGGCGGGGCCACCGGTAAGGTGGTGTTCGACGCCGACACAGCCGAGGCCTGGGCCAAGAAGGGCGAGAAGGTGCTGCTGGCGCGGATGGAGACCAGTCCGGAGGACATCGGCGGCATGGCCGTCGCGCAGGGCATTCTGACCAGTCGCGGCGGCATGACCAGTCACGCGGCCGTGGTGGCTCGGGGCATGGGTACGCCGTGCGTGGCCGGTGCGGGCGACGTGCATATCGACAGCCGCGCCAAGCGTCTCAGCGCCGACAAGACGACGCTCAAGCAGGGCGACTGGATCAGCATTGACGGGTTCACCGGCGCGGTCTACGCGGCCGAGGGCAAGGTGGTGCCGAGCGAGATCGTTCGCGTGATGGACGGCAAGATGAAGGCGGCCAAGTCGCTGCTGTATCGGCAGTATGCCAAGTTTATGGGCTGGGTTGACAAGACGCGAAAGCTGAAGGTTCGCACCAACGCCGACACGCCGACCGATTCGAAGGTGGCGGTGACGATGGGGGCCGAGGGCATCGGGCTGTGTCGCACCGAGCACATGTTCTTTGCCGGCGAGCGGATCGTGCTGGTTCGGCAGATGATTTTGGCGAGCGAGCCGGTCAAGCAGCTTCGCGACCAGCTCAGTGCGGCCGAGGCGGCTGAGAACAAGGCCGAGATCGCGCGGATCAAGAAGGAACTCAAAGGGCCCGAAAAGATGTACCTCGATGCGCTCAAGAAGCTGTTGCCGCTTCAGCGGCGCGACTTCGAGGGCATCTTCAAGGCGATGGACGGGCGACCGGTGACGATTCGCCTGCTCGACCCGCCGCTGCATGAGTTCCTGCCGCAGGACGAAAAAGGCCAGCGCGAGGTGGCGCGGGTGCTGAAGATCAAGGCGGCCGAGGTTAAGGCGATGGTCGAGTCGCTGCA
>CBFCZG010000313.1:0-5667 GCA_965602375.1 uncultured Phycisphaerae bacterium
GTACGAAGCTCTGCGCAAGGGGGCAACGGTCGAGCAGCTCTACGAACTGACCTACATCAAGCCGTGGTTCATCGAGCAGATGAAGGAACTTGTCGAGCTGGAGCAGCAGCTTCTGCAATTCAAAGGCAAGCTCCCGCCCGACGAGCTGCTGACCCGCGCCAAGAAGGACGGGTTTGCCGACCGTTATCTGGCCCAGATCCTCGGCGTAAAGGAAACCGACGTTCGCAGCCGGCGCACCCGTCTCGGCGTCGTCGAGGCCTGGGACCGCGTGCCGGTCAGCGGCGTGGAAAACGCTGCGTACTACTACTCGACGTATAACGGTACGGACAAGGTGCCCACCAGCGACCGCCGGAAGGTGATGGTGCTGGGCGGCGGACCCAATCGCATCGGTCAGGGAATCGAGTTCGACTACTGCTGCGTCCACGCGGCCTTTGCCCTGCGCGACGAGGGCTTCGAGACCATCATGGTCAACTGCAACCCGGAGACCGTCTCGACCGACTACGACACGTCCGACAAGCTCTACTTCGAACCGCTTACCGTTGAAGACGTGCTCAGCATCCACGAGAAGGAAAGGCCCGACGGCGTCATCGTGCAGTTCGGCGGGCAGACGCCCCTCAACATCGCTCAGGAGTTGGCAGCCGCCGGCGTCAAAATCCTCGGCACGAGTCCCGACACCATCGACCTGGCCGAAGACCGCGACCGCTTTCGCGGCATGATGGACAAGCTCGGCATCCCCATGCCCGCCTCCGGCATGGCCAGCACGCTGGAAGGAGCCCTCCAGATCGCCGAGCGCATCGGCTATCCGCTGATGGTCCGTCCTTCCTACGTACTCGGCGGACGCGGTATGGAGGTCGTGCACGACGAGCAGATGCTCGAACAGTATGTCGCCGCCGCCGTCGGGGTTACACCCGAGCGTCCCATCCTGATCGACAAATTCCTCGAGGAGGCCGTCGAGGCCGAAGCCGACGCCATCGCCGACGGCACCGACGCCTTCGTGCCCGCCGTCATGGAGCACATCGAACTGGCCGGCGTTCACTCGGGCGATTCAGCCTGCGTGATTCCGCCCATCGGCATCCCGCCCAAGCACCTCGAGACCATCCGCGAATACACCCGCAGGATCGCCCGCGAACTCAACGTCGTCGGCCTGATGAACATGCAGTACGCCATCGCCAACGACGTCGTCTACGTGCTCGAGGCCAACCCGCGGGCGTCGCGAACCGTCCCGCTCGTCTCGAAGGTGTGCGCCATCTCGATGGCCCGCGCAGCCACCCGGGTGATGCTGGGCAAGACGCTCGCCGAGCTGGGCCTGACCAACCGGACCATCCCCCACTACGGCGTGAAGGAGGCCGTCTTCCCCTTCAACATGTTCCCCGAGGTCGACCCCGTGCTCGGGCCCGAGATGCGATCGACCGGCGAGGTGTTGGGCATGGCCGACTCATTCGGCTTGGCCTTCTACAAGGCCGAGGAGGCCGCCAAGCAAGTGCTGCCTACCGAGGGCACGGTGCTGATCTCCGTCGCCCCTATCGATCGACCGGCCGTGCTCAAGCCCGCGCGCCGCTTCCACGAGCTCGGCTTCAAGATCAAAGCCACCGTCGGCACGCAGGCCTTCCTCGCCGAACAGGGCATCGAGGCCGAACCGATCAAGAAGCTGCACGAAGGGCGCCCGAACATCGCCGACGCCATCAAGAACGGTGAGATCCAGTTGGTGGTCAACACCCCGGTCGGCAAGCTCAGCCAGTACGACGATTCCTACATTCGCAAGTCGGCCATCAAGTACAGAATCCCCTATATCACCACCGTGAGCGCCGCCTTTGCAGCCGCCGAGGGCATCGCCGCCTACCGCCGCGGCCGCTACGACGTGAAGTCGCTTCAGGCCTATCACGCCGATATCAAGTAGATGGTTTCGGGTAGGGCGGGTTCAACCCGCCGTGACTCGCTAGCGGATTAACTTACGCGCGAACGACACGGTGAACACCGCCATCAAGGTCAGTCCGAGTACCCCCTCAAATCCAGCGACGTATCGCAGCCAGCCCAACGGCGCATAATCCCCGTATCCGATCGTCGTAAAAGTGATGATAGAAAAGTACAGGGGATTGAAGCCGCTATCGACCCAGTTCGCGCTGCTCTGATCGGCTACGTCGGTCAGGTATTTGATGGTGTGTGGACCAGCCACGCATGCGTAGAAGCCCGCGAACGCGAGAATAACTCCGACTGCGGAGAACAAAATACGCTTCGTGTAGATTCCATACCCCAGACACCACTTCATGATTGCCCAGTCCCAGAAGCGCCACAGGCGATGACCCTTGGTGGCGCGCCTGGTCAGGTCCTTGTACTTATAGTGGCACCGATCCTCCTGTTCGTCGGCGCTGGGCAATGCCCGGAAGTTGTCGCGAAGCATGTTGTACACCGAGGCCGAGACCGTCAGGTCTTCCCTTCTTTGGGACCGCTCACCACAAATGAGATTGACCCCTCGAAACCGTGACGACACACGCCGCTGTTGGCGCACAATGAAGCGATAACCTGTCCACCGTAGTCGTCGCTCTTGTCCCCCCACGGAGGCGCACGCTAGTTTCCACAGCAGGAAGCATGTCCTAACCACCGGCCGCCGCCGGAAGTATTGGCCCACTCCAGCCGCATACTGGAACCTTCCGAGTTGCTCGATGTCCAGCAGGATCTGCGCGCCTGGACGCAGTCGAGTGCCTCTCAAGTCCAGGCAACATCGCCGTCGAAACCGCGTGCGCTCAAACGTGAGCGTACCCTCAAGATCGGTGTTCCACAACCTCAAAACCCGCGATATGCATGCTTCTGCCATTAACACGTCCGACCCAAAGTTCGCGCCAACAAATGATCCTCCGGACGAGAACTTCGCAGACTCGAAACTAACCCAATCTTTGAAGTGCACGAGATCAAAATCGCACTCGCCGCGGAAGAACACCTTACCGAAATCCGCGCTGCCTTTGAATTCAGCTTGGAAGAACTGTGCCCGGTCGCAGAAGATAGCTCCCTCTGCATGCATGCGATGAAGGAACTTAGCTTCCCAGAAGTCCGCACCCCGTTCGAACACATTGCGCGCCGTCCCTTGCGAGGTGCTCGAGACCTGATTCAAGAATAGAGGGTTGTGGACCTCAAGCTTGCGGCAATCGCAGCCACGGATTGTGCATCCGATCAGCCTGAGTTCTCTGCCAGGTGACTCACTCCCTAGGGCTTTCAACAGGGCCGCAAAATCATCGATGATCACACCGTCGAGTGGGCGCCCATCTCGTACCATTTCGAGAGCCTCTTCGACGTGTATTGGACGCTGTTCTGGGTCGTCGCCCATAATGGACCCTAGACTACGATTTCAGAATAAGCATATGATACGTCCTGAACGAAGGAAGATCAACACCAATCGTGTCCTTATGTGCCGCATACTCGATCGGCGCGGGGTGCTGCCGCAAGCCGGCGGCCAGCACCTGGCGAACGGCGCGCTGTGGCCGAACGGTCACGGTGGCCGATGCGCGCTTGGTGGGCCCTTCGGCGTGCAGCAGATGAATCAGCTCCTCGTTGCCGACCTGCGTGTGCTCGACGACGACATGCTGGGCGCTGTCGACGCGCAGGCGTCGCCGGCCGTCCATGCACCACTCGATGGCCGACAGGATCCGGTCAGCGTTTTTGGGCATGGCGTAGTGTTGTGGGAACACCGCCCAGAACTCAGGCCCGCTCGGCGGCCAGACCGCATACTCGATCTTCGGCAGATAGCACGCGCGCCCGCCGCCGTCGAGACGGCGCCGTAAATCGTCGCCGCCGCCAAACGGATCGGCCCCGAACAGCTCGTGCAGCGCGTTGAACGGCTCCTCGGCGGCTTCGTACTGGTCGATGGTCTTGATCGCACCGTCGAGTTTCACCTGTCGCTGTCGCCGCCAGTTGTCGAATACGCCCGTTTGCTCGGTGGCCAGCACGGCCCCGCCGCCGCGAACGAACGACACAATGCGGGCAGCCTCATCGTCCGACAGACATTCCACATCGGGCAGAATCAGCAGCCTGTATTTGCTCAAATCGCCCAGGTGCGACGGCCACACCATGTCCCACGCGATGCGGTTCTCGATCAGCACCTGCTCGACGGTAATGGCCGACAGGTACGGCTCGACGCTGTTGTAGGTCAGTGTGTGCCAGTGCCGCAGCACAGCCACCTCCGACAGCGTACGGGCGTCGAGCTGATAGCGCTTGTACTTGTGATACCACGCGTTCAGCTCGGCGTCGCCGCCATTGGCGAACGAGCCGGGGTTGAAGGCAAACGTCTCTGCCGATGTCCCGTCGTCGCGCGAGTATAGGATGGCGGGCTTGTCGCCTGCGCGGGCCTGCTTGTGCTCGCGGATTCGCGTAAGGGTCTGCCCGTTGGGCCCCACGCCGATGCTGCGGGCGCTTTCGTTAAAGAGCAAATCGACCTGCCGGAAGTTCACCTCGGCGTTTCGACTGCTGTGATAGCCGCTGTTGGCGCCGGTGGCCCCGCCGCAGTTGGCCTCGACCAGCGCGTCGGGCTTGAGCGAATGGATGTGGTCGGCTATCTGCCCGAGCGCGCCGGCCAGCGAGTCGGTCCTGAACTGCACCCACTCCTGGTGCAACGCCACCTGGATCTTGCGTTGGAGCACGGCCTGGTTGAAGCGATCGAACCACGGTGGGCGGGTCTGCGAGAAGTCGTTGTGCCCGAAGCGGGCCAGACCTACCGCCCGCGTCTCGGCCGTCTGCGGCCCGTAGCGATCGGCGAGGTATTGGCGGAACTTCTCGATGCATGTGCGGCAGCGACACTTGTCGGGCTCGGCGTTGTCGTGCACGTTGTCGAAGTGGATGCCGTCGCAGCCGATCTCCAGCGCCAGCGCGACGACCTTCTTCATATAGTCCAGCCAGCCCTGCGAGTTGTAGCACGGCTTGGCGCGGAAGCACTGAAACGACCCCGCCCCGTACGACGCCCACTGCCCGTGCTCGCCCACCTGAAGCCAGTCCTCGGCCTCAGGCTCCTCCAAGAGCAGCGTCTCGGGCGTCACCGAGCCGAACGTGCAGTAGGCGACCAATCGCATGGCGCGGTCGTGACACCAGCGGGCCAGGTCGCGATTGCGCTCGATCTGCTCGTGCTCGAATTTCAGGCCATAGCCCTTCCAGAAGTGTGTCCAGAGATGGTTCACGCCTCGCCGGTGCAGCGCGTCGACGAACGCCTCGGTGTGGCGAAACGCGTCAATCGCGTCGACATTCGTGCCGCCTTTGCCGGTTTGCTTGAGGAAGTAAATCGGCTCCCACATGCCGACGTAGATGAGACCTTCTTTCCACAACCATTCTGGGGTACGACTCATTACCTCTTCACCCTTTCCGTCCTTACTGTCAGCAGAGAGTACTTGCACGTAACCTATCGACCGCTATTCGACCGCGCGCGTAGCCACCGCGCGAGTTGTTCGAGACGATGGCTGTACAGGTGCCAGCCTGCGAGTCTGTCGTGAGCGGCTGTGGCGACGGTGCTTCGCGCGTCTTCGTCGGCCAGCAGTTGCCGCACTTGCGCGACAAGCTGCCGGCGATCGGCAAAGCCGATCACCTCGCTGCCCAACTCGAACAACGCTGCAACACTGTCGAAGTCGCTTCGATGCACCGGCACGTGCGCCAGCACGGTCGCACGACAGGCCACCGCGTCAAACAGCTCCT
>CBFCZG010000314.1:0-5664 GCA_965602375.1 uncultured Phycisphaerae bacterium
GCGGGGCGATCACATCTGCTACATCAGCGATCTGAGGAAGCTGCGGAGTCATTTCCCCGCGTGGCGGATCACGCGATCGCTCGACGTCATTCTCGAAGAGATGGTCAAAGCGGAGCAGGACCGTGTCGCAGGCGGATGAACCACCAGTCGAGTCTGTAGACCCGCGAACGGACTATCTGCGGACCAAGGCATCGGTCATCCGCGAGTTCTACGACCGTTTGGGGGCGGGCCGTGAGAAGTGGATCCGGCGAAACCGGTATTACTACAGACTGCTGCTGAAGCAGCTTCGGTTCTTCATCCCGCCCGGTCGGAGTGTCTTGGACGTTGGGTGCGGCACGGGCGATTTGCTGGCGGGCGTGGAGCCGAGCCGCGGTGTGGGGATCGACATCAGCCCGAAGATGGTGGAGCTGGCGGCAGCCAAGTACCCGAACCTGACCTTTCGCTGCGAGGCGGTCGAGCAGCTTTCGCCTGAGGCTGACGAGACGTTCGACTACATCACGATGGTCAACGTCGTCGGTGAGATGACCGACATCATGACAGGCCTGCAACGGGTCCACGCACAATGCCGGCCGGAGACGCGGCTGATCATCCTTTTCTACAACTACCTCTGGGAGCCGCCCTGCCAGATGGCGGCGGCGCTTCGCCTGAAGCTGGATAACCCCACGCAGAACTGGCTGTCAGCCACCGATCTGGCGAAGTTCCTGTATCTGGCCGGCTTCGAGATCGTCAAGCGGGGCTACAGGGTTCTGATGCCGTATCACGTGCCCGGCGTGGCGGAGCTGTTCAACGGTCTGCTGGCCAAGCTGCCGCTGCTGAACCGATTGGGCTTCGTTTCCTACGTGGTGGCGCGGCCGATGTTCGCCCCGCCCGAGCCACAGAGCATGAGCTGCTCGGTGATCGTGCCGTGCAAGAACGAGCAGGACAACGTGCCGCAGATCGTCCCGCGGATTCCCCGGATGGGCCGCGAGACGGAGATCGTCTTCGTGGACGACGCATCGACCGACGAGACGGCCAGGCGCGTCGAGGAACAGATGGCCGCCAACCCGGACCGGCCGATCAAGCTCGTGCCGGGCCCGGGGCAAGGCAAAGGGGCGGCCTGTCGGGCGGGGTTCAACGCGGCGACGGGCGACGTGCTGATGATCCTCGACGCGGATATGACCGTCACGCCGGAGGATCTGCCGGCGTTTTTCGAGGCAGCCTGCCGAGGCAAGGGCGAGTTCGTCAACGGCTCGCGGATGGTGTACCCGTTGGCCGAGGACGCGATGAGGCCGCTGAACATCCTCGGCAACAAGATGTTCGCGCTGCTGTTCAGCTATTTGCTCGAGCAGCCGATCAAAGACACCCTTTGCGGCACGAAGGTGTTCCTGCGTCGCGACTGGCCCAAGTTGCTTGCGGCGCGGGACTACTTCGGGCACGTCGATCGGTGGGGCGACTACGATCTTCTGTTCGGAGCGGCCAAGTGCAATCTGAAGATCGTTGAGCTGCCGGTACATTATCTTCCGCGGACAGCGGGGGAGACGAAGATGTCGCGACGCCTGCATAACGCCGCGATCATGCTGCGGATGTGTTGGTTGGCGTTTGTTAAGTTGAAGATCCGCTGAAGCTGCGCCCATGCCAGACCGCACCGCGCAAGACCCGGGCAAGCAGTTGCTGCTGGAGCACAGGCGAAGGTGGGCCGGCAAGCCCGTACTGGCGGCGTTGTATCGGCGCCAGATCCATGAGCGTATTGCGGCGGCACGCGCAGACGGCGGGCCCGATGTGGAGTTGGGCGGCGGCGGCGGGTTCTACAAGTCGTTTGCGCCGCAGACAATCAGCACCGACATCATCTCGGCCGAATGGTTGGATTTGGCGTGCGATGCGACCTCTCTGCCGTTCGGCGGGGCGAGCATCGCCAACTTGATTGCGGTGGATCTCCTGCACCATCTGGCGCGGCCGAGCGCGCTGTTCGACGAGGCACGGCGTGCGTTGAAGCCGGGCGGACGGCTCATCCTTGCAGAGCCGTGGATCACGCCCGGTGCCTGGCTGTTCTACCGTTTCGTCCATCACGAGGAGTGCAGACTCGACGTCGATCCGTTCGACGATGCGGCGCCGATCACCAAGGACCCGCATTCCGGCAGCGTGGCGATACCATGGCGAATGTTCGGGCCGGGCCTGAGCCGGTTCCGGCAACGCTGGCCTGAGCTTTGCGTGCGGAAGGTTGAACTGTTCTGTTGCTGGTGCTGGTTGCTGAGCGGGGGGTTCCAGCCGGTCTGCCTGCTGCCCGGGCCTCTACTGGCGCCGCTGCTGACGGTCGAGGAGACGACGAGTCGACTGTGGCGGAGATGGTTGGCGCTGCGGGCGTTGATCGTCTTGGAGCGAGGTGAGCAGGCTTGAGCCCTTCCGACCATGTGAGACTGTCCGAACGTGCCCGCCATGAGATCGAGCACGGTCGTCGCATCGCCGAGGCGGCGGAGGACATTTGGAACTGGGGGTCGCCGGCGGGGCAGGTGCGGGCGCGACGTCGCGCCGAGATGTTCGTTCAACTGGGCGGGCTGCAAGCGGGTGTGCGGGCGCTGGAGGTAGGTTGCGGCACGGGGTTGTTCACGTCGTTGGTGGCCGCCAGCGGGGCGGACATCACGGCGGTGGACATTTCGCCGGAGCTTCTGGCGACGGCGAGGGCGCGTCCCGAATGTGCAGGGGTGCGGTTTGAGTTGGCCGACGTGCACGCCGCCGGCGAGTTGGGTGGCCCGTACGAGGTGATCTACGGCAGCAGCGTGCTGCACCATCTCGATTTGCCAGCCGCGCTGCCGGTGCTGCACGATGCGCTGCGGACCGGCGGGCGCTTCGTATTCACCGAGCCGAACATGGCGAACCCCCAGGTCTGGCTGGAGAGACACGTTCCGGCGATACGGCGTGCGGCCGGGGCCAGTCCGGACGAGACGGCGTTCTACCGGGCCGGCTTGACGCGGCTGCTGCAACGGATCGGGTTTGACGAGGTCTGCATCCGCCCCTTCGATTGGCTCCACCCAGCCACGCCGAGGTGGTTGATTGCGCCGGTGGCGGGCGTGGGACGAGTTCTCGAAGTGCTGCCGGCCGTACGCGAAATCAGCGGGTCGCTGGTGATATTCGCCCGTCGAGGTGAGTAGCGAGCGGACAGACATCCAGGGGGCAGATGGGCTGTCCCACAACTGCACTTGTGTGGTATGGCGGCGTGGTCCTTGACCGTGACGGCGGCGCGCTTCTATGGTTTGCGTATAGAGGTTTTTCCTGTTTTGATCAATGGAAGGGAATGCCTTGGATAAATTTGTTCCGACTGAAATCATCAATGCCCACGGCCATTACCGCCCCGGCGAGCTGGAGCAGGTGGCCGATCGATGGCAGGCGGCGGGTCTGAAGGCCACGTGTCTGTGCGGCACGAGCGAGAAGAGCAACGCCGCGGTGCTAGAGTGTCGCAGGCAGTTCGGCAAGCTCGTGGTTCCGTTCGGGTACGTGGATATGGAAGCCGGCGGCGGCGGCGAGGTGGTCGACCGGCTTCGCGAGCAGGGCTTCGTGGGCTTGAAGTTCCTGTTTGCGCCGCAGCCCTATTCGCACGAACGGTACTTCGGCATCTACGAGCGCGCCGCAGAGCTGAAAATGCCGGCGGTATTCCATACGGGTTGGGCGGCCGGTGCGAAAATCAAGCGCAGCTTGAACATGATGCCGTCGGAGCTGGAGCCGATCGCCAAGACGTTCATGGACTGGAAGATCGTCGCGGCTCATCTGGGCAACTTCTGGGCCGAGGACGCGGTGGGCGTCATGGAGCAGCACGCCAACGTGTTCTTCGACTTGTCGGGCGGGTTCATACGCAAGCAGGCACCGAGTTGGTTGCGGAGCTTGTTCCTTCGACAGCCGGATAGGAACCTTCGCACCATCGAGGAAGTCGTGGACCATTCGCTGATCGGCAAGCTGGTGTTCGCGACGGATAACCCGCCTCTGGCGGAACTGCTGGAGTTCTACGTGAACCTGCTGAACTGGCTGGAGGTGCCGGTGGAGATCCAACAGAAGGTATACTACGGCAACATGGCGACCATTTTTTCCGAGGCAGGCTATGAACTCGAATGATAGAGTGTCGGATGCGCCGCTCGACCTGCTCATCCGAGGCGGCTGGGTGGTGGACGGCACGGCGTACAAAACGAGCCAGCGTGACGTGGGGGTGCGTGACGGTCGGCTTGTCGTGCGGCCGGGCGTGGGGGAACTGACGGCCGGGCAGGTGATCGACGCCGCCGGGCTGATGGTGGCGCCGGGTTTCATCGACATTCACGGACACAGCGACTTCAACGCGCTGATGTACCCCCGGGCCGACAGCAAGCTGCTGTCGGGCGTGACCACCGAGGTAAGCGGGAACTGCGGATACGGGGCGTTTCCGCTGCTGGGCGACGTTCTGGATCGAAGGAAGAGCGAGTACGAGCATCGCGGCTTGAAGATCGATTGGCAACGGCCCGACGAGTACTTCGCGCGGGCCGACGCGTCGCCGAGCAGCGTCAACCGCATCGTCCTGGTGGGTCACGAGAACGTTCGGGCGGGGGTGATGGGCTACGCCGACGCGCGGGCCGACGACGAACAGATCAGGCAAATGGCCGAACTCGTAGCCGAGGGAATGAAGGCGGGTGCCTGGGGTTTCAGCACCGGATTGATCTACTCGCCCGGCTGCTTTGCCGACCGCCGCGAGCTGATCGCGCTGGCGAAGGTGGCTGTCGAACACGGCGGTTATTACGCCTCGCACATTCGCGGCGAAGGCGCGACGGTGCTGGAGGCGGTGGAGGAGTTTCTGACGATCGTGAGCAAGAGCGGCGGGTTCGGTCAGCTCAGCCACGTCAAGGTGGCGGGGCAGCAGAATTGGCACCTGTACGAGCCGCTGAAGGAACGGCTGCACCGCGCGCGCGAGGAGGGTGTCGACTTCCTGGCTGACCGGTATCCATATACGGCCTCGAGCACGGATCTGGGCAGCATGGTGCTGCCGCAGTGGGCTCTCGCCGGCACGCTCGACGAACGGCTGGCCAGGCTGAACGATGCAGACGCCCGCCGGCGGGTCGAGCGCGAGATCGCCGAGGAAAAGGCACCGGACTTCGCCGAGCGCATCATGATCTGCGACGTTCAAGAGCCCGACCAACGCGACGCGATGGGCAAGCGCCTGTCCGAGGTGGCGGCGGCGCGAGGAACATCGGTGGTGCAGGCCGCGTTCGACCTGCTGCTGGGCGACCGGATGCGCACCACGTGCGTGTGCTTCACGATGAGCGACCAGCATTTGGAGCAGACGCTGAAGTGGCCGTTTGTGATGATCGGCTCGGATGGGTCGATTCATGACGGCATCGGCGCCGAGCACGGGCCGCGCTGCCATCCGCGCTCGTACGGCACACCGGCCAGGACGTTGGGGACGTACGTGCGCGAGCGGGGCGTGCTGAGCTGGCCCGAGGCTGTGCACAAGCTGTCGGGCCTGCCGGCGCAGGCGTTGGGGTTGGCCGATCGCGGGCGCATCGCCGACGGCCTTGCGGCCGACCTGGTGATCTTCGACCCCGAGATGATTGCCGACCGCGCTCGCTATGACTGCCCGGCGCTGCCGCCGGCGGGCATCGAGTACGTGGTGGTCAACGGTCAGATCGCAGCCAGGCAGGGCGAACACGCGGGGGTCTATCCGGGCAAGCTGTT
>CBFCZG010000315.1:0-5588 GCA_965602375.1 uncultured Phycisphaerae bacterium
CCGCGACGACGCGCGGTCGATCCTGGCCAAAGCGCACACGGCCCTCGTATCCGGCGGCGTGATCCTGCTCGAGCCGCACCCGTTTGCCGAGGTCGAAAGGCAGGGTCGGCGTGGCCGCGCCTGGCACTCGGCCGAGACCGGGCTGTTTGCCGAAAGCCCCCACGTCGTTTTGCAGGAGAACTTTTGGGACGACGCAACGAACACGACGACGTTTCGCTACTATGTCGTCGACGCTGCGACAGCCGAGATGACGCGCCATGCGTGCAGCTTCCAGGCCTACACCGACCAGGAGTACCGCTCGCTGCTCAATGAGACGGGCTTTGACGGCGTGCAACTGCTGTCAGCCCTGGGTGACGAGCAACCCGACACCAAAGGCGAACTGATGACCATCGTCGCCCGGCGGGTTCATTAGGCGCTCTAGCCTGATCTGCGAGATGGGTTCTTCGGGTGCCACTGGCCGCTCGTCAGCCAGTGCGATTCGAAGGGAACCTGTTCACAGCGGGCGTCTGGATAGGTTTGTCCAAAGTGTCACGCCGGAAGTCTACCAGCAGGAAGGGTGTCTGGCAGCGATGGGACTGAGACACTCGTGGCCGGCCGACTCGGACTACCTATCGGCTGCCAGGTTGGCCGTCATGCTGGCCTTGGCGAGTTGGGCCGCCAGCGGATCGCGGGGCGAAAACTTCAGAGCCTGTCGGAATTCGTCGTACGCACCGCCCCGGTCACCCGAGTAAAAGCGCATATAGCCGACCAGGATCCACAGGTCCTCGTCGCGTTCGGCCCGAATCGCCGCCTCGTGCAGCCGTCTCAGGTGCAGCTGGAAGTCATCGGTGTTGCGGTAATCATCGCGGATGTCGTACTCCAGCGCGACGATCTTGGGCTGAAGCTGGAACGCACGCCGCAACAGCACCACGGCCGATCGGTAGTCACCCACGGCCACCAGCGCGTGGGCGGCGTGAAGTCGGCTGCCCGCGTCGCCGTGGTCCGACTCAGCCGCAGCCATGAACTGGTTGGCCGCCACGCGATAGTCGCCGCGGTGAAACGCCGCCAGCCCGTCGTTCATCAGGTGCAGGTGTTGACGCTGAAGTCGGCTCTCGCGGCGCCGGACGAGCTGCTTGAGTTCCTCGTATTGCTCGGCCCTGCGATAGGCCTCGAAATAGTCGTCGTAGCTGCGGCGATCGCGGTCGTAGTACGGGCTGAAGGTCGGGTAGTAGCCGGGATATCCGAACGGCTGCGCGTAGTAGCGCGGGTACCGGCAGTCGTCCCGCCAGTGCGGTCGATAGCCGAATCTCTGGTAGCGACCGTGCCCGCGCCAGACGCGGTATCGACCGAGACCTGAGGGCAAGATGGTGCGGTTGCTGTGTCGATAGCCGTCACCCACGCGCCCCGGAATGAACTGCCGCTGGGTGAACTGGCGGTCATAGACAAACGTCCTGTCATCATCGCGATCACGGTGACGACCGGCGGCCTGCGTCTGCGGACACGGCCACAGTAACAGGACGCAGAAAGCGCTGCCCAGAAGCGTGAGTCCCGATCGAGTGAGCATGGCAAGCCCTCCTTGACAATGGACCGTCCCGGAGGCGAAATGTTGCACAACCGTTAATTATTATCACCCGCGAACGGCCGGGTGGCAAGGCTCTTTTCAGAGTTTGTGACGTTCGGCTGGTCAAGCGGCCAAGCCCGGCCGCCGAGTCGGCGCGAGCCGCAAATGTGGGTGAAAAAAGGAGTTGCCGAACGCTGGCGGCAGGCAGATAATGCTTCAGGCGCGGTCGACACGCAGAGGCTGCGTCAAAACTCGAGCATTGTGGCACCGATCGGGCCGGACAACCGACGCGGCGTGAAGACGCGATTGGGGTACGACCCGGGTCGGCCTGGAGATGGCTGGGAGCCTGGTTCATGTCAACAAGCCCCTCGCTACCCGACTATCTGGATAGATTTACCTGCCGGAACGCCCGCCGCCTGGACGACCCGCCTCGGCCGCCCGTTGGCCGGGGCAATGCACGCTCGGAGCTCGAGCAATTCAAGGTGTCGCTCCGCAAGCACGACCCTCGCAGAGGCGGCCTGCCCATCTCGTGCGAGTCGTTCTGCCATGATTGCGGCAGGCCCGTGCCGGCACGGTTCGACAAGACCGACGACGACCGGGTCGTCCTGATCCGCCAGTGCCCCGAGCACGGGACCAGCATCGAGGAGCACCTTGACGTCGTCTTCACCGATCGTGCCAGCGACCGCGACGGCTCGGCCGAAGTCACCTTCGGCGGGGTGAAGGTCAAGCCGGTGCTGCGAAGCCTGCCGCGAACAGTCGAAACGCTCTGTCCCGAGTGCGGCTGTGTGATCCTCGGTCGTTACTACGAGCACGACGGGATGGTCTGGATCGAGAAGACCTGCCCCGATCACGGCTACGTGCAGGATTTGATCAACCGCGACGTGAACTGCTATCTCGAAGCCGCCAAGTGGAGCTGGGACGAGGGCTTCGGGCAGATGCACCCGCACGTGTCGGGCTCGACGCGCTGCCCGACCGACTGCGGCCTGTGCGCCGCGCATCAGAGCACGAGCGTGCTGTCGCAGATCGATCTGACCACGCGGTGCAACCTGCACTGCCCGGTGTGCTTTGCCAACGCCGCCGCCAACGGGCGCGTGATGCAGCCGACCTACGACGAGGCGGTGCATCTGCTCCAGCGCCTGCGCGACATGAGGCCGATCCCGTCGACGGCGGTGCAGTTCACCGGCGGCGAGCCCACGCTGCACCCGCAATTCCACGATCTGGTCCGCAAGGCCAACGAGATGGGCTTCTCGCACGTGCAAATCGCCACCAACGGCATCACCCACGCCAACGAGGAGTTCGCCGCACGCAGCGCCGAGGCCGGCCTGCACACCATGTACCTTCAGTTCGACGGTGTGGGCGAGCAGTGGTATCGCAAGACGAGAGGCCAACCCGTTTGGGAAAAGAAACTCGCCTGCATCGAGAACGCCCGCAAGTACGGCATGAAGATTTGCCTGGTGCCCACGATCATCAAGGAGGTAACCGACTGCCAGGTCGGGCCGATCCTGCACTTTGCCGCCAAGAACGTCGACGTGATCTCGGGCATCAGCTATCAGCCGGTGTGCTTCACGGGGCGGATCAGCCACGCCGAGCGCATGAAGCACCGCTACACGCTGGGCGACCTGGCCCAGGACATCGCCGACGCGGTGCCCGGATGCGATCCGATTCGCGACTTCTTCCCGCTGTCGCTGGTGCAGCCGATCTCGAAGATGCTCTCGTGCGTCGACGGCAAACCCAAGGTCGAGACGAACTGCCACACCGACTGCACCTATGGCACCTACCTGCTGGTCTCGCCGCAGGGCGTGGCCTATCCCTACCCGATCGTGTTCGACATGGGCAACCTGTTCAAGGATATGGACCCGCTCGCCCGCAAGATCATCCGCAGGGGCCGCGCGGGCCGCATGAATTTCTGGGACAAGGTGCAGGTGTACCTGATGTTCCGCCGGCACTTCCACAAAAAGGCCGCACCGCCCGACCTGACGGTGGGTAAGTTCATCAACACACTGCTGGGCTGCGTCGACAAGAAGAAGGGCCGGGGTGAGGCCGAGGCCAACACCTATCGCACGCTGATGGCTGCGGGCATGCACTTTCAGGATCGATACAACTTCGACGTCGAGCGGGTCAAGCGGTGCGTCATCCTCTACTCGACGCCGGACGGCATTTACCCCTTCTGCACCTACAACGGCGGGCCGGCGTTTCGCGAGTACATCGAGCGCGAGCACAGCACCGCGCAGCAGCAGTGGACGGCGCTCCATCCGGAACAGCCGCCGCGGGCGTCGAGCCATCCGCGGGCCGTCATGCCATGGGTCGATCGGTTCGGCCACGACGTCGACGAGCCCATGTTCACGCCCGAACTCGAGCGGCGAATCGAGCAGTTGGTCGAAACCTACGACCGGCCTGACTGGGCCGGAGGAAATGGCGACGGTAACGGCCGCAAGTGACGCCCGATCGGGAAAGGTTGGCACAGCCGGTTCATGAGCACCGCAGTTCGACCACCCAAACCCGCGCCGAAGGCATCGGACGATGCGCCCGAGCGCCGGTACGTCAGCTCGGCTGAGTATGCGGCGCAGGCCCGGGCGTTTCGGCTTGATGCCAGGCGGCGTGCGACGGGCGCGCCGCACCGGCAGTCGCGGCGGTACATCGACGTCGACTACCACCACCCGCTGGAGGACTGGCTGAGCAATCACCTGTTCCGCGCGTTTCTGGGCTGGCTGGCGGCCGATCGACCCGGCGGCCCGCACCTCAAGCGCGTGCTGCAAACCTACGGCGATCCGAAGCTGTCGTGGGCCGATCGCCTGCGCTACGCGCTGCCGCACTACCTGATTCGGCGGTTCAAGGGGTCGGTGACGGACGAGCGATTTCGCCAGCGCGTCGGCCAGCACGGGCCGACGGTGCTCGGGTTGGTCAACACCGCGCAGTCGGTGGCCCGCTTCGGGCTGAGCGCGCCGCAGCGGTTTGTGGCGCCGCTGATCATCGTGTGGAACTTCACCCAGCAGTGCAATCTGAGCTGCGCGCACTGCTATCAGTCGGCCGGCCACGGCAAGCAGCCCGACGAGCTGAACCTGCGCGAACGATTGGACGTGGTCGATCGGGCAGCCGCCGCCTTCGTACCCATGATCGCCTTTGCCGGGGGCGAGCCAACGCTCGATCCCGACCTGCTGCCCGTGCTGCGTCGCTGCCGCGAGCGCGGCATCCACACGACCATCGCCACCAACGGCACGACGCTAACATCCGAGCGCGTAGCCGCCTACGCCGAGGCGGGCGTGCAGTATTTCGAGCTGTCGCTCGATTCGGCCGATCCCGAGCGGCACGATCGGTTCCGCGGCCGGCCGGGCGCGTGGCAGCGGACGGTGCAGGCGCTGAAGAACATAGCCGACCATCCCGACCCCAACGTCCGCGCGGGTCTGGCGGCCTGCATCACGCAGGACAACTTCGGCGAGGTCGAAGACCTGATCCGCCTGGCCATCGACCTCAAGTGCTGCGCGTTCTGCTACTTCAACTTCATCCCGGTGGGGCGTGGTCGGGGCATGACACGTCACGACCTGACGCCGCGGCAGCGCGACTGGCTGCTTCGTCGGCTCAACGATCTGGCGCAGTCGCGGCAGATCGGCGTACTGTCGACCGCGCCGCAGTTCGGGCGGACGTGTCTTGCGTATGCGCCGATCGACGGGATGGTGGCGGCGTCGCACCTTGGTGCGGCCGGCGGCGAGAAGGCCCGCGTGGTGGCCAAGTACGTGGGCGGCTGCGGGGCGGGTCGCTGCTACATGTGCATCGAGCCCAACGGCGACTGCACGCCCTGCGTGTACATGCCGCACCGCGTGTTCGGCAACGTGCGGCGGCGCTCGCTGGCTGAGCTGTTTCGGGGCAATCCGTATTGGGATTTGCTTTGCGACCGCGACCGGCGCGACGGTCACTGCCAGGTGTGTTGCTTCAAGAATTATTGTGGGGGCTGCCGCGCCCGGGCCGACGCCTATTACGACGACCCAGCCGGCGCCGACCCCGGGTGCCTGTTCAACGAAGACATGTGGGATCAACTCGTCGCCGCCGACGC
>CBFCZG010000316.1:0-5576 GCA_965602375.1 uncultured Phycisphaerae bacterium
CGCGAGGCCGAGGTGGAACGTACGCTGGCGGTCGTAGAAGAGCGACTGGCCGACTATCGGCTGACCGTCTTGACGGCCATCAGGGAGGTCGAAGACGCCATTGTGCAGGAGCGCAAGCAGGCTGAGTATATCGACGCGCTCACGCGTCAGCTTGCCGACGCGCGCAACGCGTTGCGCGAGGCGTCGCAGCGCTACCGGAAGGCGCTAAACGATTATCTGCCGGTGCTGGCGGCACTGGAGCGGACGCAATTGCTCACGCGAAGCCTCGTGACGGCACGACGTGATCTGCTGACCCTTCGGGTGAATCTCTACCGGGCGCTCGGCGGCACATGGACAGGGCAACTCGAGCCGGGCCCTCGTTTGAGCGACGAGAGTGTTGCGGTAAAGGCGGTGAACGGATGAGTTTGGAGTCGAGAGAAGAATCGGGACGCAGCGACCGGCAGGAGCCGACGAGTGCGAGGTCGGGGCCCTGGCGGCGAGTACTTCGTGCGGTTGCGATGTACCTGTTGCCGGTGGTTGTGATCGCAGGCGGCGGCATCGGGGCGGTGCGGTTGTATCAGACGGGTCCAAAGGCCAGGCAGCGCCCGCCGCAGGCCCGGGACACGCTCGTCCAGGTGGCGACGGTCAGCAAGACGAGCGCCAACGCCACGGTCCACGTGATGGGCACGGTGGTGGCAGCCCAGGAAGTGGTGTTGCAGCCGCGGGTGAGCGGCGAAGTGATCAGGCTGAGCTCGGAGTTTGTGCCGGGCGGGCGCTTCAAGGCGGGGGAGTTCATCCTCCAGATCGACCCGAAGGACTACGAACTCACCGTCGAGAAGACCCGCAGCCAGGTGGCTCAGGCCCAGTACGAATTGAAGATGGAGCAGGGAGCGCAGGAGATCGCGCGGCACGAGTGGGAACTGCTCGGGGTGGAGGAAACGGCCAGCGAGCAGGATAGGGAACTGGCGCTGCGCAAGCCCCACCTGATCAAGGCGAACGCCGCACTCGAAGCGGCCAACGCCGCCCTTCGCGAAGTGAAGTTGGACCTCGAACGTACGACGATCATCGCTCCCTTCAACGCCATCGTGACGACCGAGAGTGTGGACGTCGGCGCACAGGTGACGCAGCAGACTCAGCTCGGCACGCTTGTGGGAACGGACGAGTACTGGGTCCGTGCGGCTGTGCCGGTGGACCAGCTTGGCTGGATACGGTTCCCTGGGGCGGACGGTGAGGGCGGCTCGGGGGCGACGATTCGCCAGCAGCTTGCGACGGACTTGCACAATGAATGGACGGGCCGCGTCGTTCGACTGATGGGCGATCTGGAGCCTGAAGGCCGCATGGCGAGGGTTCTCATTTCGGTGCAGGATCCGCTGAAATCAAACTCGTGGGACGAAGCGGGGCTGCCGCTGTTGATCGGGTCCTATGTGAGTGTCGTTATCGAAGGCCGCGAGGTGAAGGACGTCATGGCCGTGCCGCGGACGGCGCTGCGTGACGGCGACAGCATCTGGATCATGAACGATCAGAACAAGCTCGAGATCTGCAACGTGAACGTCGTTTGGCGCGATCGCGACACCGTTTGGGTGCGTGACGGCATCGCGCCGGGGCAGCGGCTGGTTGTCAGCGATCTGCCCGCGCCGGTGGAGGGAATGGGGTTGACGTTGGGGTCGGATCGCACCGAAGCCACGCCCGAGAATGAGCTCGCGTACCAAACAGATAAGGATCCCGCCCATGCAAACACCAAATGAGGATCGCGGCGCGATTGCATGGATGGCACGTCATGCGGTTGCCCCCAATCTTTTGATGCTGGTGTTTTTGATCGGGGGGTTCGTGATGGCCGTTCGCATCAAGCAGGAGGTGTTCCCGGAGTTCGACACCGACCGCGTGACGATCTCGGTGCCGTATCCCGGAGCCAGCCCCGAGGAAGTCGAACAGGGCATCGTTCTCGCGATTGAGGAAGGCATCCGCGGCATCAACGGCATCGAGGAGGTGGAGGCGGTAGCCCGCGAGGGGTCGGGACAGGTCATAGCGGAGTTGCTCGACAACGCCGACCAGCAACGGGTCTACCAGGAGATTCAGCAGGAAGTCGACCGCATCACCACGCTGCCCGAGGACGCCGAGGAGGCGGAGGTCATTCTGCTCACACATCGTCGCGGCGTGATCGATCTGATGCTCTACGGCGACACCGACGATCGCGTGCTTCGTGAGTTGGCCGAGCAGGTGCGCGACCGGCTGCTTCAGGATCAGAACATCACGCAGGTCGATCTGGTGCCCGAGCGCGTCTTTGAGGTGAGCATCGAGATTCCGCAGGAGAGTCTTCGCGCATACAACCTGACGTTGGAGGCGATCGCCCAGCAGATCGACCGCGCGTCGGTCGAGCGGCCCGGAGGCAGCGTAAAGACCGAGGCCGGCGAAATCCTTCTTCGCATGACGGATCGTCGCGACTGGGCGCGGGAATTCGAGCAGGTCCCGGTCGTCACGTCTTCCGACGGGACCGAGCTGCGGGTGGCCGATCTGGGCACGGTAACCGACACGTTCGAGGAGACGTACCGAATTCTCACCTACAACGGCAAGCCGGCGATCGCGCTCGACGTCTACCGCGTGGGCGATCAGACGCCGATCGGCGTGTCGGATGCGGTGCGGCAGCGCCTTGGGCAGATTCGCGCCGATCTGCCACCGGGCGTACAGATCGACATTGCACGCGACATGTCGGACATCTACCGGCAGCGACTCCACCTACTCCTGCGAAACGGCTTGCTCGGTCTGACTGTGGTTCTGGCGATTCTCACCATTTTCCTCGAATACAAGCTGGCCTTCTGGGTGGCGATGGGCATTCCGATATCGTTCCTTGGCGTGTTCCTATTTCTGCCGGGCATGGACATCACGATCAACATGATCTCGATGTTCGCGTTCATCGTCGCGCTGGGCATCGTGGTCGACGACGCCATCGTGGTGGGCGAAAACGTTTTCGAGTATCGACAGGCAGGGATGGGGCTGATCGAGGCGGCGATCAAGGGCGCGCAGGACGTGGCGCTGCCGGTCACGTTCGCCATTCTGACCAATCTGGTGGCGTTTGCGCCTCTGGCGTTTGTGCCGGGCGTGATGGGCAAGATATGGCGCGTCATCCCACTGGTCGTGTGTTCGGTCTTCTTGATCTCGCTGGTGGAGTGTCTCTTTATCCTTCCCGCGCACCTGGCGCACAGCCGCACCGAAGGAGGCAGCCGGATCAGCCGCGGCCTGCACAGCGCGCAGCAGCGCCTGAGCGTTCTGATCGCCAGGCTGATTGAGACGCGGTTCGGGCCCTTTCTCGACGCCGTCTTGCGGTATCGCTACCTGACGGTGGGGACGGCGGCGGCGGTGCTGCTGCTGGTGGGCGGCTTCGTGGCCAGCGGACGGCTCGGCTTTGTAATGATGCCGCGGGTCGAAGGCGACGAGGCCGACGCAACGGCTGTGCTGCCCTACGGATCGCCCCTGTCGAGGCTGATCGAGGTGCGCGACCGGCTGGTCGAGTCGGCGCAGTCTGTCGGCGGCGAGAACGGCAACGACAAGCTGCTGCGGGGCGTCCGCGCGCGGATCAACAACAACCAGATCTCTGTTACCGCCTACCTGACCGAGCCCGACGTTCGACCGATCAGCACCGCCCGCGTGGCGGCCCTGTGGCGCGAGAGAACCGGGTCGATCGCAGGGCTGGAGTCGCTGCGGTTCCAGTCGGACCGGCGTGGGCCGGGCTCGGGCGTGTCGCTCACGATTGAGCTCGCCCATCGCGACATCGAGGTCCTGGACCAGGCGAGCACGGCGCTGGCCGAGGCGCTTGCGCAGTTCGCGAACGTCAAGGACATCGACGACGGCTACACACCGGGCAAGCAGCAGCTCGATTACAAAATGCTGCCCGAGGGTCGCAGCCTGGGGTTGACCGCAGGCGACGTGGCGCGACAGCTTCGCAGCTCGTTCTACGGGACCGAGGCCCTTCGCCAACAGCGAGGGCGCAACGAAGTGAAGGTGATGGTGCGACTGCCGAAGGCGCAGCGCGTCAGCGAGTACGATATCGAGTCGCTCATCGTCAGAACGCCAGCCGGTATGGACGTGCCGCTGCGGCAGGTGGCGGAGGTGAAGCGTGGGCGGGCGTACACGTCGATCGATCGTCGCGACGGGCGGCGGACAGTCAGCGTGACGGCCGACGTGGTGCCGCAGAGCGAGACCGACCAGGTTCTGGCCAACGTGGTGGCGACCACCCTACCGCAGCTCATCCGCAACTACCCGGGACTGAGCTACAGCTTTCAGGGCCGGCAGGAGGACATGCGCGAAAGCATGCAGAGCCTGAAGATTGGGTTCGTTATGGCGCTGCTGATGATCTACGTCCTGCTGGGCATTCCGTTTCGAAGCTACGTGCAGCCGTTGATCGTGATGGTCAGCATTCCGTTCGGCCTGGTGGGTGCGGTGATCGGGCATTGGGTGATGGGCTACAGTCTGAGCGTGATCAGCATGATGGGGGTGATCGCCCTTTCGGGCGTGGTGGTCAACGACGCGCTGATTCTGGTCGAGTACGCCAACCGCCGGCGCAACGAAGGCATGAACGTGCACGATGCGATCTGCGCCGCGGGCGTCCGCCGATTTCGACCGGTGCTGCTGACGACGGTCAGCACATTCGGCGGGCTGGCGCCGATGATTTTCGAGACGTCGCGCCAGGCGCGGTTTATGATTCCGATGGCGTTGTCGCTGGGCTACGGCATCCTGTTCGCGACGGGCATCACGCTACTGATCGTGCCCTGCCTGTATCTGATCGTAGAGGACGTTCGCGGGCTGGTGGCGCCGGCAAGAGCCCAAGTCCCCGATCTGTCACCCGAGGCCGTTGCGGCCACGCGGTGAGTGACACACCTGACGAAACAGTGGGGTAGGACGGTGGGGTGAGCCCGGGCCGTGGTTAGCCAACGACAGAGCGCGGGCGCTCCATCCTTTGCACAGCAAAGCGACCTGATTTCTACCGGATGCAAGAAGGCGGATGTCTTCGACGGGCTCAGACCAAGAGAGCCCGCCCTACGCGCTAACGCAAAGGATGGGACACCCGCTGGGTCCTGAATGTCAGTCCCCCGCTGCTGGAAGCAACGGGGCACCCCCGCAAGTCATCATATCCCCCAGGTCCACAGAAGGACCCGGGCCACCCGACATGTTCATTCCCCAACCTTTGCTGGCGCAAAAAATGAGGCACCCGAGCCACCCGTTCCGCTCGCGCCGCACAAGACACTGTTCGAGGAACAGTTCGACAAGGCTCACTGCTTGAAGGCAGTGGCACACGGCGAGATGGGGCTCGCGCCAAGGGCCTCGAGTTTTACCGGATGCAAAAAGGCGGGTGATCTTCGACGGAGCTCAGACCAAGAAACCCGCCCTACGCGCCGGGCCACCCGACATATTCATTCCCCACCCTTTGCTGGTGCAAAGGATGGGGCACCCAAGCGCGTGCAAACAAGTTGCACGCCCTACGCATTCTGGAAAAGGCGGGTCACCCGATCGCGCAGAGGAAGACACTGTTCGAAGAACAGTGGCACACGGCCCATGACGATCTCCTTCCGTGAGAGGGTATCTAGTCATACCACTAGATACTC
>CBFCZG010000317.1:0-5572 GCA_965602375.1 uncultured Phycisphaerae bacterium
CTCCGTATCAGCTCGGCGAGCCGTACACTGCCGACCAAGAGCTTACGCGACGGCAACCAACTGAATGTCGAACGTCAGATCCTTTCCGGCCAATGGATGGTTGGCATCAAGCTTCACCTGCGACTCGCCCACGTCGGTGACCACGACGGTGATGTCATGACCGTCCTTCTGGCGAACCTTGAAGTGCTGGCCCACCTCCGGGTCGACGCCCTCGGGAAATTCACCCCGCTCCACGTCCATCACGAGGTCATTGCGCCGTTGGCCATAGGCGTCATCTGCCGGTATGGTCACCGTCTTGGATTCATTTACGTCCATCCCCTCCACCGCTTGCTCGAAACCCGGAATCACCTCCCCCTCGCCCAACTGGAACTCCAGCGGATCGCGACCGGTGGACGAATCAAACTCCGTCCCGTCCTCCAATCGGCCTGTGTAATGAACCTTCACGGTGTCGCCCGTCTTTGCTGCGGCCATTCCTGGCCTCCTTTCTCTCGATCATCTGCCCGACGGGTGCCGCTCGACCTTTTCGCGCACACCACGCACTTCGAAGAGCCGGCCCAAATCGCCGACACCTGGGAAATCCTATCAGTTCCGGCGGCCGAAAGCTTGCAAAAACCGCAGAGAATTCCATTTTTGTTTATGCAGGCGGCATAGGTGCCTGCCAGGGCAGCTCATGCGACAACGAGGTCGCGTGATAGACGCTGGTTGAACAATATCCCCCCGCTGCTAAGGTGGTGCCGACCGTTGCTGCAAACGGGGCAGCGGCCTGCGTGCGGTGTTGTAGGCCCGTCGGCTGTTCCAGGAGGCTGACTATGGGAATCAGTCTGGGGCTGGTTGGGCTCGGCGCGTTCGGTTCGTCCTTTGCCGAGCTGTTTCGCAGTCATCCGCTGGTCGACCGCGTCGCCCTGTGCGACCGCGAGCCCGACCGGATCAGGCAGTTCGCCGACCGCGAGAGCTTCAAGGCAAAGTTCAAACCCTCAGACGCCTATGCTTCGCTCGACGACATCTGCAAAGCCAACCTCGACGCGCTGGTGATCATCACCCAGCCCTGGCTGCACGCCGCCCAGTGCATCCAGGCGATGGAGGCGGGCAAGCACGTCTACAGCGCCGTGCCCATCGTCACCCTGCCCGACGGCGACGAGATCCTCGAATGGTGCAACAAGCTCGTCGACACCTGCCGGCGCACCGGGCAGCACTACATGCTCGCCGAAACCACCTACTACCGCCCCCAGGCAATGTACTGCCGACGACGCGCAGCCGAAGGCGCGTTCGGCCGGTTCGTCCACGCCGACGCGCAATACTTCCACGACGTCGACTTACCCTCGTGCAACCTGCGCGACGTGCAGCGCCATCGACTCAACAGCCGAGCCGGGCGCGAATGGACGGCGCTGTCGCAGCAGTACAAAGACAAAGGCGTTGTCGGCGGACCCATGCACTACCCCACCCACTCGGTCAGCGGACCGATCTGCGTCATGGGCGCCCACGCCGTCAAGGTCAGCGCCTGGGGTCAGCCCGGCCCGCCCAGCGACGACTTCTTCGGCGACAGCTTCGCCAACGAGACCGCCCTGTTCCGAATGAGTAACGGCGCGACCATGCGGATTTGCGAATCGCGTATGATCGGCCACACCGGCGAGGAGATGTTCCGCATCTTCGGCACCGAAGGGTCGTTTCGCGAGGAACAGTGGGTCACGAAAGAGCAGTGGACCGCCCTCACCATCGACGACATGCGCGACCCGCTGCCGCCCGAGGTGCATAAGGCATTTCAGGCAATAGGCGGCAAGGACGTCTACGGCGGGCACGGCGGATCGCACGCGTACCTCGTCCATGAGTTCGTCTCCGCCATCGCCGAGGACCGACACCCAGCCATCAACGTATGGCGGGCCGTCCGCTACATGGCCCCCGGCGTGATGGCCCACAAGTCGGCCCACAAAGACGGCGAGCTGCTCGACGTACCCGATTGGGGCGATCCACCCGAATAGGCCATAGGCTCGACAGACCCACGCCGCAGCGGTATAGACGTTCGAGGTTCAAACGGGCGCACAAGCCGTCACACACTGCTAGCGGAGATGAGACCTTGAGTACCACCCAGCCCATCGCATTGATCACCGACGAATGCTCACACGATCCGTTTACCGCCATCGAGGTGGGCAAACGGTGCGGCATCGAGCACTACGAGATCCGCTACGCCTACCGCTGGCGTGTGCCCAACGGCCCGCCATTCACCGCCGACCTGGTGGCCGCCGCGGTCAAGGCCTACGGTGTAGCCGTAAGCGCCGTCTCGCCCGGCCTGTTCAAGCCGGTCATGAAGTTCGACGGCTCGCAGACGCCGATCAACACCGACACGCACGACGAGATCGATCGACACATCGACGAGCTGCTTCCCCGCTATTTCGACTTCGCCGACCGGCTGGGCACACGGAATATCATCGTCTTCGCCCTGTCTCGCGCAAAGGACGCCGCCGGTGACGCGCCCCCCTCGATCGTCATCGACTCGCTGGCCCGAGCCGCACAGAAGGCAGCCGACGCCGGGTTCCAACTGCTCCTGGAAAACGGCGGCGGCTCCTGGGCCGACAGCGGCCACGCCGCCAAGACCATCCTCGACGCGGTGGGCTCTACCGCGCTTCGGCTCACGTGGGACCCCGCCAACGTCGTCCAGGCCGGCCTGTCCGAAGACCCCGTGGCAGAGGGTTACCCCGCCATCAGCTCATACGTGGGCAACGTCCACGTGAAGGACGCCGTCTACGCGGACGGCAAGGGTCTGTGGACCATGTTGGGCGACGGAAAGCTCGACTGGGCAGAGCAGCTCGCCGCGCTTCGCCGAGACGGATATGAGGGCATGCTCACCATCGAGCCGCACCTGCAGTACCAGTCGCCCGTCGACCTGGTCGCCAAAACCGAGACATTTGTCTCGAAGCTCCGAGCAATCCTGAAATAGCCCGCGCCGCCCCGCGCGACACAATCCGCACCGCACCAGCCCCCTATTGGGGCTGTAAGCGCAATGTTTATAGGAACTTATTGCATTCAGCAGCGCGCGGCACCCGCCCCGGCCCGCTAGACACTCCCCCCCGTAACCGTTAACATTAATAGGATAGGTGGCTGTACGTCGCCTACGGCTCGGGAGGGGAAGGTGAGGCTTTGTCACCTACGCTGGGAGTGTGCCGACTTTGCACGCCCGATCCGCGCGCACGCCTGCGACGCCCCTGTCGTTTTGAGGCTGTACCTACTCAACCATTTGGACCTTTGCGGAGAATAGCTATGCGCAATGGCCGCAGTCTATGTCACCGGGCAACGATACTGATCGCCTCGTTCGTGCTGACCGCCACAAGCACAGTGTGTCTGGCCGGTGTGGTCGGCAGCACCAACGTCGTGCTCGACGCGACGCTGGTCACCAAGCCGGACGCCATCTCCGGACACGTCGACGTCAGCACGTCGCAAAGCGGCGAACTCCAGGTGTTCATCGAGTGGCGCGACAATTACGGTCGCCTCGCCGATCACCAGGTTACCGTCATCACCGTGCCCGCTCAGACGTCGGTCGAGTTCTCGTTCGTCACCGATGTCGGCCTGACGATGGTCAACAGCATCACCGCCGACGCCGAGTTCACCGCCACGGGCGACACGCTCAGCGCATCCACGCGCTCGTGGGAACTCGTCCCCGACCCGATCGACCACGAGGACTACCACGCCAACGTCTGGGGCAACGGCAGCACCACCAATCCCAACTACTTCGCCGCCATCAAACAGGCCAACGTGACTCTCGGCCACATCTTCCGCCAGAGCAGCTACTACGGGAACGACTACAACACACGCCCGAACCACGACTTCATCGAAGACAAGCGATGGTTCGAGATGACCGACGCGATGCACACCCCCAACTACGACCTCTATGAAGATGCCCTGACGCTGTACGGCGACTACGACACACCCGCCAAACGGGCGGCGCTGATCCGCCCCCAAAGCCTCAGCACCTCCAGCAGCCTCAACCTGCTCATCAGCACCATCACGCCGCGTTTGCAGGCAACGGCCAAGTGGCGCCCCATGCAGTGGAACATCGCCGATGAGTACGGCATCGCCCGGCGGGCCAATCCGTTCGACTACGACCTCGATGCGACCTGCATCAGCCGGTTCATCACCTGGCTTCAGAGCGAGTATCCCTCGCTGTCTGATCTGAATACGCAGTGGGGCACCAGCTTCAGTTCGTGGAGCGACCTGTCCGACCCGATCAACGCCCCGCCCGGCGGCGACGCTGCACGCATCACCTGCCAGGAAATCCGCGACCGTGAGTTCCCCCTCTTCTATAGCACGACCGGCGCCAAGAACTTCTCGCCCTGGTCCGACTTCCGCCGGCACATGGAGCTCACCATGGCCAACGCCATGCAGCTTTGTGTCGACGCCGGCCGCGCCATCGACCCCACCGTGCCGATGGGCTGGGAGGGCGGCGAGCCGTTCAGCCCCATGAACTCCTATGATTACTGGCTGCAAATGCAGTTGATGGGCAGCTTCGAAGCCTACGACATCGGCAACTCACCCGAGTACGCCCGCTCGTTCCGCGACAACCAGTACGGTGATCGCCTCTTCCGCTGGGTAACGATGTTCAACTCCGGCAACGCTGCGCGCAACCGTTACAAGCTCTGGTTCCATCTCATCCATCACGGCCATCGGGCGAGCATCATCTGGTGGTATCAGGACTTCTTCACCGATACCAGCAGCTACAACCTGACCAGCTACGCCCTGGGTCTGAAGCCCGCCTACGGCGAGTTCCGCAGCGGGCTGGCTAAGCTGCTCAGCCAGGGCGAGCACGAAGACAACGAGATCGCCCTCTACTATTCGCAACGTTCCGAGCACATCAGTTGGCAACTCGACAGCGAGGTCGACGGCAATACCTGGGTACGGCGCCTCGGAAGCTGGGACTGCAACCACTCCGGTATGCTGTTCACTCACACCGGCTGGCTGAAGGCCCTCGAGGACATCGGCCTGAAAGGGCGCTTCGTATCCTACGAGCAAATCACCGACGGAGAGCTGATCAGCAACGGATACAAGGTGCTGGTCATGCCGCGGGTGATGGCCTTGAGCGACGAGGAGATTGCCGCCGTCCAGGCCTTCGCCGATGCCGGCGGCCTGGTCATCGCCGACAGCCAGACGGCCATCTACGACGGCCGCTGCAAGCGTCGCTCGATCGCCGGCGGCGGCGGGCTGATGGACGACTGGTTCGGCATCAGCCGTGTCAACTACGCCACCACGGAGCGCAACAATAACTCAAGCGACGCGTACACCGGCTCGGTTGAGCTTCAAGTCCCACCGGCGGGCTTCGAACCCCTTACACAGGGCCTTCCCAGCACCGTCACCGACGGCTGGCACGCCGTCGAAAACGGCGTCCGCACCGGTGCCGGAACCGCCGTCGGACTGTTCGGCGGTGATGCGAACAAGCCCGTGTTGATCGCCAAGGACCACGGAGCCGGCAAGAGCGTCTACACCAACCTGACGCTGCACCGTTACGGCACGGCCTACACCAGCTCCGGTCCGAGCAACTACACCGAGGACCGTCGCACGCCGTCGAGCCTGGCGGCGGCCAACGTCC
>CBFCZG010000318.1:0-5568 GCA_965602375.1 uncultured Phycisphaerae bacterium
AAGGCCACGTTCGATCTGCCGGCGGGTGCATCGGCCCGCATCGAGGCGGCGCCGGAGCGAAGCGAAGCCTGGCAGGAACTGTGGCATAGCGATACGGCGACCGGACAGCTCGACGCTGAGGTCGACTTCACAGCCCTGGCCGAGGCGCAGTATCGGCTGCGACTCCGCTTTGTGCTGGATGGCGCGGGGGCCACGCTCAAATACTTCGAGACGTCGCTGTGGTTCATGGTATCGCCGCACTCGCTGCCGGCGTTGCGCAACGCGGGTTCCAATCGCATGCGCCTGCACTGCGGCGATCAGTTTGGTCTGAACACGCGGCCGTTCCTGCTGGAGCACAAAATGGAGGGCGGCGACGAGGTGCCCGGGGCTCACGCCATCGAGAACCTCAAGTACTCCCCCCAAACGTACTCGCGTCTGCTGCCGGTCGACCCAGCGCGGGAGTGGGAGGCGGTCTATCGCGTGACCGCACCCAACGGCGGGACGATGGCGTGGCTGCGGGCGTTCACGGTCATCGAGGGCCGCAAACCCGACGAGCCGTATGATGGTCACGAAGCCACGATATGGGTGGCCGAGTCAGCAGATGGCCCATGGGAGAAGATCGCCGGCAAGCCTATCGTCGAGCACGAGATGGGTTGGCACTTCGGCCTGTTCGGTGAGGCAAGGCTCAGCGGCAGGAACGAACATGCCTATGTGAAGTTTGCCGCCCGTAAAGGCGCGCTCGGCTTCCGCATTGCAGGACATTACTTGCCGTCGCGCTCGCCGGCGGCCGAGAGCAAGCTGGAGGTCGAGCACGTCTGGTACGAGGTGGATCCGAAGGTCGGACGGCGCGAGCGCCGTCACGTCGAACCGATCACGCGCACCGACCACCAGTACACAGTCCAGTGCGCGCACGAGCCGCACGACGAGGCCATCATCCTGCGTGTGCCGTCGCTTGCCCGATGAAGCCGCACGGCAAATGTCAGGTGCGATAGGACCGGGCAACAAGGCGCCCGCCTGTGAGCGACGTTACAGTCGGCTTAGCGCCTCGCGCGTTGTGGCGCCGGTAACCTCATATGTGCGGGCGTCGATGATCTTCAGATAGCTTTCGCCGGCTGCGGGGCTGGGCACCTTGCCGCGCTCGACCAGTTCCAGTCGCATGCGAACCGGCTTGGCGTGCACGAGCGGCTTGACCTTGGTGTAGTTACGGCAGGCCTTTTCAGCCGTGTCGGCAATCAGCTTGTGTGCGACTTCTTTGCCCAGCAGTCGGGCCGAGTCCCACGCCAGGCCCTTTTTGACGCAGGCGGTGTACACACCCTTGATCCACTTTTTGGCCTCGGCGCAGGCCTTGTCGCAGCCGCTGACCATGATGGTCGGCACGCCGTCGTCACCGGCGATTCCCGCATCCATGGCGATCTCACCGGCCTTCTTCCCGTTGAGCCAGAAGTTCTGCCATCCCCTCGACGACATGGTGTGTTCGAGCACCGCCTCGGGCGTGCCGGCCATCGCGTGGTAGCCCAGCAGGATCATCGCGTCGAACTGCCCGACGTCGAACAGGCGTCCCTGGTCGCGCCCGCCGGTGCCGGCTGTCAACTCGGCGCGCGAATCGATCTGCTCCCACAGCATGTTGAAGCCGCCCGCGTGCGCGTCGCGCACGACCACCTGTGTGGCTCCGCCGCGGACACATCCCTCCACGCAGGCGTTGGTGTCCCAGGCCATGTACTGCCGGCCGTGCTGGTACTCCGGATCGCCTCGCGAAACCTGCTCCGACTTGGCGATACCCGAAATCCCTTCCATATCGACGCAGACGAGAACTTTCATCTACACACCTCAATCGTATGGACACGCCAGCGGCCAAGCCGCCCCGAGCATACCATGAATCGCCCCGCAAGACAGTACAGCGGCCGCCCAGGCGGACGAGCGAATGAGCGCGGTCACGAAAGAGGGAGAAGCCGTTGCACCCGATCGGCCGGGACCCAGCTTTCCGAACCGTCGAGCAGTCGAACCGCCAGCCAGCTCTCGCCCTCGCGAACCCGGCTCTCCGTGACGGTCACCTCGGTACCCGGAGGGAACGGCTCGTTGTGGCTCGGCGAGTACGATGCGTGATCGCCACGCCGGCCGACCGTCTCGGCTACGATCACGCCATCGTCCTGAGCCCCCGAAGCAAACGCATCGTAAACGAGCGAAGCGGCCAGCGGAGCGGCGATCACCGCCAGCAGCACGCCCAGGCGCCGAACCGGGCGCGGCCGCCACAAGCCAAGTGCCAGGCACACCCACACACAGGGAAACACCAGCAGAAAGATCCAGCGCCGCATCTGAAACGACGTCCCGTGATGCCAGAACAACATCGTCTCGGCCAGGTTGGCGGCCGGGCCCGGCGGCGGCGGGCGCAGCGGCAACTGCGAACGGATTGCTTCCAGTGCGTCGCCGGCGCGTTGGTTGCCCGGGTCGGCCAGCAACGCCCTCCGGTAAAACAGCACCGCCTCGCCGAGGTCGCCTGCAAAGTAGTAGGCGTTCGCCACGTTCGTCAAAAGCTCAGTCGAGATGACGCCTCGATTGTAGAGCCGCTCGAAGCACTCGGCTGCGGCGCGAAAGCGGCGCCTTGTCTGGTCTCGCTTCGTCGGCTCGGCGCGCTGAAAGTCCTGCGCCTCACGAAAGAGCTTCATGCCTTCGGCAAACACGACCTGCGGATCGGACGCAGCCGAAGCACCGTCGGCCGCGGGCGGCGAGACCACCCCCACGACCGCCACAGCCCAGGCCAATGCAGCGGCACTCAGCGCAGGCATCGGTCGACCTCCTGAAGAATGCGGAGCGCCTCACGCCCCGTGGCGTGGTTACCGGCCGAGCCGCCGAAGCGTGCGGCCGCCAGCTGCTCCAACATGCGCGATGCCCGCTCAGCCAGATCACCGTCCATCCCCCGCGCGCCCAGTCGCTGCGCCAGTTCCCTGGGCGTGAGCTGGCCTGCCGGAAGCGCCAAACGATCGCGGAAGTACCCCGCGAATGCTTCGTGAAGTTGGTCGAGTGGCGCCTTGGAATCCCTCAGTCGCCTCCGAGCAACGCCTAATGCCCCCCGCGCGCGTCGGATAGCCGGATCGCGCCGTCCGTAGCGCCGACATGTCCACGCGACAAGGAAAGCCACCGGCGGCATGATTACTGCCGCCAGAAAGCTTACCGTCGTAAGCCGGGCCTTCGGTCGTAGAGAAGGCAGGAGTGTGCCCAATGTCTCGAAATTGGCACGGATGCCCACCTGCTGGATGAGTTCGTCGGGCGCCCGGCGCGTCGGCTGGGTGGTGGCCGGTGTCGGCTGGGCCACAATGGCCTCGTCTGCCCCCACGGTACGCACGGCACGCACCTGAATCGGGATGGGTTTTGAGTAGGCCACGTGGTACGCCTCTGCGCTCGGATCGAAATAAGGCAGCGGCAAGGGGGGAATCCTCGTCACCTCCGCCGACCGCGGACGGATCGTCTGATGGAAGACTCTCGTGTCCCCTTCAATCTGCCCGGCGTCGACGTCGGTGGCCACCTCGAAGTCTCGCATAAGCTCCTCGAGGTCCTGCCAGGGCGGCAGGACCAGCCCCTCCAACAGACCGCGACCACGGACGGTCACCGCCAGATCGATTGGCGCGAAGGCGTCGACCTGCGTGTCCTCGGTGGTCACATCGATCGTAAATTGACCGATCGCACCGGCGAAAAGCGGCGGTCGCCCGTCGGTCGGCAGCGGCTCGACGGCAACCGTCACCGCGCCGGTAGCGGCACGAAACTCCTTGTAGTCGGGGACGCGAACTCGCCCGCGGATGAAATCGCGCGCATAGCGAAAGCCGTCCTCCAGCATGAGCGACGCACTCGCGCCGCCCACATCGATCTGTCCGGCTTCGTGCGGGGTGACTCGCAGCGCAAAGCACCGCACTTGATAGGCTTTGCCGTCGCGGCTGGCCGAATCAGACTGGATGAGCACCGTGTGGCCGCCGCCAATGCGCAGTTGAGTCACCTGCCGCCGGTTGTCAACGGCGACAGGCTCCACCTTCAAATCCGCTCGACGCAGCAGCGGCACGTCCAGGCTCGCAAAGCCCAGCGGGTACCGCGACGTGGACAGCAAACCAAAGCCGTTGCTGCCTTCGTAGACTTGGCCGGAGTAAAGAATCCTATAGACGACGCGAAACGGCACACCGATTCGGGCCGTCTTGACCTCGGGCTCGGCGACAAACAGGATTCCCTTGTCGGGCTGCTTGGCCACGGTGAGCTTGACGGCCTTCGATTCCAGCACCTTGCCGCCGCCCGCCGGCACGCGAACCGGACCGATCGTAAACTCGCCAAGCCGGTCCGGCTGTGGAATGACGGCGAAGGAATAACGGTACGATGTGGTCTGGGTCCTGTTCACGATCGACGTCATGGTCGACCGGCCGCTGGGTCCACGTATCTCCAACCCATCGACCGGTGGCACCATGGGCTCGCCCGTATCCCGGTCAGGATCGATCACCTCGACCTGTAACACCACCGGCTGATTGTCGAACGTAACCTCGCGCTCCAGCGCGATTCGCACTTCGGTCGCCCCAGCCGACACCACTTGACCCAGCACGGCAAGCGTCAGCCAACCAGCCAGCGCAGAGTAACCCATGGGCCCTCGTTGCCCGCCAGACGCCGACACAGATTGTGCGTTCGCCGATGACCTGAACACTGGAGACCGTCGCCCGTGCCTTACCAGTCCTTGCTTACCGTCACACTTGACGGCGCTTGCAGAATAGCCTTTTCCTCTTCGCGTCGCTTCTGATCCATCTCGTCCATGCGCAAACGGGCCTGCCGCGGGGTCAGCTTGTAGCCTTGATCGCCCTGATCCTGCTGCTCGTTCTTCTGGTCTTGCTGCGACGAGTCCTTCTGCTGCTTCTGCTTCTGATCCTGTTGCTGCTTCTGATCATTTTGCTGTTGACCGCTCAGCAATGCCAGGGCCTCGGCTAGCCGCTCGATGGCCTGGTCGGTATCGCGCCGGGCCGCCTCAAACCGCTGCTGGCCCAGCGCCTCGCTCGACGCAGACGCGTTCTGTGCGCCCTCCCGCGTTTTACCCGCGGCGGCCTAGTGATTTTCGTCCTGCGAGTTGCTGAGCTGATCAGCCACGTCCTCGGCTTCGGCGGCGTCCTCGCTCTGCGAATCAGCCAGCATCGCCAACGCCTCGTCTTGCCCGTCGCCCATCTCGGCCAGGCTGTCGATGGCCTGACGCACGACCCGCTCGCGCTCGATCAATTCACGAAGTCGCTCAGCCGGCGACTTGGGCGGTTTGGGCAGCAATTCTGCGATTTTCTCGAGCGCCTCGAGCGTCGTCCGCTGATCGTCCAGCGAAGCTGCGACGTGCCCGTCGGCCAGTTGAGCGTGAGCGCCTTGTGCAGCCTCTGCCGCCGTCATCGCCAGTTCATGAATCTGCTCGATCGTTTCGGCATCCATGCCCGGCGAGTCGGCCTCGTCTGTCGACCCCGGTTGTGGCGAGTCCGGGACCGGGATCTCGGCCGCCGCCAGCAGCCCGGTGGCCCACACGACGTCCTCCTGGGCCTCAGCCAGGGGTGCGGCCCCGGCGACGTCGGCCGGGGTCAACATGCTGCCAAG
>CBFCZG010000319.1:0-5537 GCA_965602375.1 uncultured Phycisphaerae bacterium
CCGTGCGCTGGAGCAGTTGAACGTGGACATCATCGAGGCGGGCTTCCCGATCAGCAGCCCGGACGATTTCGAAGCCGTCCGTGCGGTGGCGGGCGAGATTGCCGGCTGCACCGTTGCGGGCCTGGCCCGCTGCGTAGAGGCCGACATCAGGCGAGCGGCCGACGCGGTAAAGGGGGCGGCGAAGCCCCGCGTCCACGTTTTCTGCGCGACCAGCGCGATTCACCGCAAGTACAAGCTGAAGCGTGCACAGGAAGAGATCGTCAAGATGAGCGTGGAAGGGGTGCAGTTGGCCAGGAGCTTCGTGGACGACGTGGAGTTCAGCCCGGAGGACGCGTCGCGGACGGAGATCGAGTTTCTGGCCGAAGTGGTGGAGGCGTGCATTGCGGCCGGGGCGACGACGATCAACGTCCCCGACACGGTGGGCTATGCGACGCCGGAGCATTTCTACGAGATCATCGACGAGCTGCGCAAGCGGGTGCCGAACATCGACAAGGCGATCTTGAGCGTGCACTGCCACAACGATCTGGGGCTCGCGGTGGCCAACTCGCTTGCGGCGGTGCGAGCGGGGGCCCGGCAGGTGGAATGCACGATCAACGGTCTTGGCGAGCGGGCGGGCAATTGCAGCCTGGAAGAGGTGGTGATGGGGCTGAAGACCCGACAGGACCAGTACAGCGTGCAGACGCGAATCAACACGAGGCGGATCTATCCGACGTCGCGTCTGGTGAGCACGCTGACGGGTATGTCGGTGCAGCGAAACAAGGCGATTGTGGGCGAGAATGCGTTCGCGCACGAGGCGGGGATTCATCAGCACGGCATGTTGCAGCATTCGACGACGTACGAGATCATGGACCCGCAGGACGTGGGGATTCCGTCGAGCCGTCTGGTGTTGGGCAAGCACTCGGGTCGGCACGCGTTCCGCGATCGTCTGGAGCAACTAGGGCACGCGATGTCGGACGCGCAGATCGACGAAGCGTTTGCGCGTTTCAAGGTGCTGGCCGACCGCAAGAAAGAGATCTTCGACGAGGATCTGGAAGCGATCGTGGACGACATGGTCTCGAAGGTACCGGCCGTGTGGGTTCTGGACGCCCTTCAGACGTCGGCCGGCTCGGGCGTGATCGCGACGGCCACGGTTCGCATGAGAAACGACGAAAGCGGGCAGATCGTGGAGGACGCGGCGACGGGCGATGGGCCGGTCGACGCTGCGTACTCGGCGATTCAGCGTATCACGGGTGTGACGCTAAAGCTGACGGACTATCAGTTACGTGCGATCACGGGCGGTCGCGATGCGCAGGGCGAGGTCACTATTGAAGTAACGCACGACGGGACGAAGATTCGAGGCCGATCGTACAGCACGGATATCATCGAGGCGTCGGCGAACGCGTTTGTAAACGCGGTGAACAAGGTGGTGGCGATCAGCACCGAACCGCGGGCGGAGCCGACCGGGCCGTAGCGGCCGTTGGTCGCTTGAGCGACCGGCTCGACAATGCGGCTGATCGCGCGATGGGACACGGATGACGCGGCTGACGGTTTCACTCATCGAGCCTGACCTGGAGGCCACACTCCGAGCGGCCCAGTGCGCGCTGGCCGGCGGGGCCGACCTGGTGGAGCTGCGGATCGATCATCTGCGGTCGATCGACGTGGGGTCGATCGGCCGGTTGGTGGACGGTCTGCCGCCGGGCCGGGTGGTCGTGACCTGTCGCTCGCGCAGTCAGGGGGGACGCTACGCCGGAAGCGAGAGCGAGCGGATTGAGGTGTTGGCGGATGTGGCGGGGGGTCGCGACGTGCTGGTCGATCTGGAGTTCGACACCTGGCAGGCAAGCGAGCCGGCACGCAAGCGGATCGGCGAGGCGCTGGGCGGGGATCTGTCGCGGCTGATTCTGTCGGATCATGACTTTGAAGGTCGTCCGGCGTCGCCGGGCGAAAGGCTGGCCGAGATACGCAGGGCCAATCCGTCGGGCGTGGCCAAGCTGGCGTGGGCGGGGGACGATGCGACAGACAGTCTCGATGCGCTGGAGTTGATGCGGTCGGGCGGCGGTCGGACGATTGCCGTCTGCATGGGTCAGGCGGGCGTCGCGTCGCGAGTGCTGGCGGGCAAGTTCGGTGGGTTCCTGACGTATTGCAGTCTCTCGACGGGAGCCGAGGCGGCACCCGGACAGGTGGATGTGGCAGGCATGAAGAACCTGTATGGCTGGCCACGGATTGGCGCGACGACGCAGGTGTTGGGAGTGGTTGCGTGGCCCGTGGGGCATTCGCTGAGCCCACTGATCCACAACATGGCTTTAGCCGAGCTTGGGATCGACGCGGTGTACGTACCGTTGCCCGTCCAGCCGACTTACGAGGCGTTTGCCGGGTTTGTGCAGCGCGCGCGGGCGTGTGCGGGACTGCACATGCGGGGGTTGAGCGTGACGATACCGCACAAGTCGCATGCGTTGCGGCTGGCGGGTGAGACCGAACGGCTGGCGGAACGGATCGGAGCGGCCAATACGTTGGTTTTCGACCCGGCAGACGCAGGCGCTGCGCCGCGGGCGATGAACACCGACTATGCCGGCGCGCTGGGCGCGCTGGTGTCGGGTGCGAGCTGGCAACGGAAGGAGTTGGCTGGGCGACGATGTGCGGTGTTGGGGGCGGGCGGTGCGGCCCGTGCGGTGGTGGCCGGGCTGGCGGACTGCGGGTGTGAGGTGACGGTGTACAACCGGACCGAAGCGCGGGCGCGGGCACTGGCCGAGGAGTTCGGCTGTGCGTGGCGACCGTTCGAGAAGCGAGACCGGCTCGACGCTGAGGTGGTGGTGAACACGACCAGCGTCGGGATGCACCCGAACGTGGATGAGTCGCCGCTGCCGGCTGACGCTCTGCGGAAGGGCATGGTGGTTTTCGAAACCATCTACAACCCGCTGGAGACGCTGCTGCTGAAGCAGGCTAAGCGGACTGGGTGTTGCGTGATTGACGGAGTGGGGATGTTCGTCGAGCAGGCGGCGCTTCAGTTCGAGGCGTGGACGGGTCGTTCGGCCCCGCGACAGTTGATGCGCCGGGTGGTTGTCGAGCGATTGGCTGGGGGTTAGGTTGTCATGATGGCTGCGGCGTCAGGGCATCAGGCAGCGGCTGAAGTTCTCGTTCGGCGCGGCGTTGGCCGAAAGAGGCGGCGTATGGTTCGTCGGCAGCGCTTCAGATCGGTCTGAAGGCGGCCGAGTTCGTAGCGGCATGGTTGAAGGGAATCGTCGAGGTTTGAAACGCTGTGGTCGGATCGGCAGGTTCGGCCGAACGTATGGAAACGGTGATTTATGGTGCAGGCGCGGAAGATCAAGAAGGTTGTATTGGCGTATAGCGGCGGTCTGGACACGAGCGTGATTCTGCCGTGGATCAAGGAGAACTACGGTTGCTCGGTGGTGGCGTTCGTATGCGACATTGGCCAGGGCGACGAGGAGATGAAGGGGATCGCGGCCAAGGCGAAGGCCAGCGGCGCGAGCAAGTGCGTTATTCGCAACTGCCAAAAAACGTTCGTCGAGGAGTATCTGTGGCCGCTGCTGAAGAGCGGAGCGGTGTACGAGGGGCGGTACCTTCTCGGCACGTCGGTAGCGCGGCCGCTGATCGCCCGGGAACAGGTGCGTGTGGCGCACGAGGAGAAGGCCGATGCGGTGGCACACGGGGCGACCGGCAAGGGCAACGACCAGGTGCGGTTCGAGACGAGCTATATGGCGTTGGATCCGACCCTGAAGGTGATTGCACCGTGGCGGGAAGCGCGCTTCCGCGAGGAGATCCACAGCCGCGAGGCGGCGTTGCAGTACGCGCAAGACCGGAAGATTCCGGTGGATGCGAGCAAGAAGAGCATCTACTCGCGCGATCGGAACCTGTGGCACCTTTCGCACGAAGGGGCCGAGCTGGAGAGCCCGTGGAACGAGCCCCAGGATCGCATGTTCGTGTTGACTAAGCCGATCGAGAAGGCCCCGAACCGCCCGGAGTACGTGCAACTCGAGTTTGAGCAGGGAGTTCCGGTGTCGCTTGACGGACGGCGAATGGACGGGATGAAGCTGATCGCCAAACTCAACGCGATCGGAGGCAAGCACGGGGTAGGTCAGGCCGATTTGGCGGAGAACCGGCTGGTGGGCATGAAATCTCGCGGGGTCTACGAGACGCCGGGCGGGACGATTCTTTACGAGGCCCACCGGGCGCTGGAGGCCTTGTGCCTGGACCGTGAGACACTGCACTACAAGCAGCAGGTGGCCCTGCGGTATGCCGAGCTGGTGTATGACGGGCGGTGGTTTGCGGCGCTTCGAGAGGCGATCGATGCCTTTGTGGATCGGACGCAGCAGAACGTCACCGGCACGGTGCGTGTGAAGTTGTACAAGGGCAATTGCGTAGCTGTAGGGGCCCGCAGTCCGTACTCGCAGTACGTGGAGGCGTTGGCGAGCTTCGCGATGGGCGCCGAATATGCCCCGGAAGATGCCGGAGGCTTCATCAGCCTGCTTGGCCTGCCCATGCGGGTGGCCGGCATGGTCGAGCGTCAGCAGCAGAAGCGCGGTAAGGGCCGCAAGACAGGCAAGTAGGCCCGCATGCGTCGGCACGGGTGACCGGGGCCGCGGGTGGTGGCACGGGACACGGGGCCATCTATAATTGCGTTCGGCCATGGCAGCCCCGCGACGTTGCGCGGTTCGGATCGGGGCCGGCATGGCCGGGCTGTCGAAGCGGATATCTGGTAATTTCGGTCGTTTTGCCTACGCGCGGCATGCGTCCAACGCAGCAGGAGTCGTGCGACCTGCATGAGGATTTTGTTTACCAGCGACCTGCACGGTCAGAGGCATCTTTATGACCAGCTGGCGGAGCTGGCTGTGGTGGTTCGTCCCGACGCTCTGATTCTGGGCGGCGACATGCTGCCCGACAGCGGGCCGGAAGAGGCGGAAGCCGTCCAGGCCGGTTTCTTTTCAACAGTGGTTCGTGATCTGCTGGTGCGTCTGCGGGACGAGCTTGGGCCGTTACGGACAGCGATGATCTTCGGGAATCATGAGGCGCGTTGCGCCGAGGCGGCGGTCGCACGGCTTGAAGATGAGGGTCTGCTGACGTTTCTGAGCCCCAACAAGGTGGCTGCGTGGGGCGAGGTGAGCCTGGTGGGTTACTCTTGTGCGCCGCCGTGTCCATACTGGGCGAAGGACTACGAACGTCTGGATCGCCGGGGCGACGAGAACACGTTTGAGGAGGGCTACGTGTGGGAGCCGGACGCGGGCGAGTTTCGTCGGATCAACGCGGTGGAGCACTTGCGAACGCTGGCGACGATGGAGGAAGATCTGGCGTCGGTGGGGCCTGTCGAGCGGCCTTGGATTCTGGTGGCACACTCGCCGCCTGCGGGGGTGCAGCTGGATCGATTGGCATGTGGACTGGAGGTCGGCTCGGAGGCGGTGGCGGCGTTCATTCGACAGCGCCAGCCGGACGTGTCGCTACACGGGCACGTCCACGAGGCTCCCCGGATGACGGGACAGTACCGACAGCAGGTGGGGCGGACGCTGGTGGTGAACCCCGGGCAGGGCGAGTAGGAACTGGTGGCTGTT
>CBFCZG010000320.1:0-5512 GCA_965602375.1 uncultured Phycisphaerae bacterium
CACTACGCACCGGTTTTCTTCAACAGCAAGGCGCATACAATCCTGATTGGTGGTGGCGGCCGCTACATGGATCACGCCGGCAAGGAAGCTGCCGGTGACCCGTGATCGACGTCGCCAGCCGACGCGGCAGAATCCGCCGATATTCGCAATTGCAGCAGGCCGGGTCGGTGGGTAGGATGCGGGCATCATGAATCCACAGGGAACTCGGCCCGAGCAGCATAGGTCACAACGGCAAACCGATCTGACGCCGGTCGCCCGGCGCGTCCTGATCATCGGTCTCGACGGCGCTACGTTTGACGTGCTCGGCCCGATGATCGAGAGGGGGCGGATGCCGAACCTGGCGGCGATCATTCGTGAGGGGGCCAGCGGCGTTCTCAACTCGACCCAGCCGCCGATCACGCCGGCTGCGTGGACGACGTTCATGACCGGCAAGGGGCCGGGCCGGCACGGGATTGTGGATTTCGAGCGTTACGATATCCGGACGAATCGTCTGACGTTCAACAGCACTATGGAGATTCGCGAGAAGACCTTCTGGGACATCCTCAGTGAGAAGGGATTTCGCGTCGGATCGATCAATTTGCCGATGACGTATCCGCCCAAGCGGGTCAATGGCTTCATGATCAGCGGGTTCGACGCCCCCAGTATGGAGGCCGAGTTTACGTTCCCGCGCGATCTGAAGCACGAGATCCTTAGACGCTTCCCCGACTACACGCACGAGAAGAAATGGCAGCGTCGGCTGCTGGGGGGCGACCGGCTGTTCGCCGAGAATCTCGACTACATCAATCGAAGCTTCGAGCAGGGCGCGGACCTGGCCGAGTTTTGCGGGCAGCGCTTCGGCTGGGATGTGATGATGGTCTTGTACAAGCTGGTGGACAATCTCCAGCACAAGGCCTGGCGTTACCTGGATACGAACGGCCCGGTGCGCAGCAAGCGGCGGGCGGCGCTGGTGTCGGCGTGCTTCGGCAAACTCGACGAGGCCGTCGGGAGGCTTCGCGAGTTCGGCCGGCGGCATGACGCGCTGGTGATGATCATGTCGGACCACGGTCACGGCAGCCTGGACGGCAAGGCGCAGCCCAACCTGCTGCTGCACGACTGGGGATATCTGAAGCTGCGCCACACGGCGGCGCGCGCCCGCACTCGAGTTGCACATGTATGGCATCGCCTGCTGCGGAATCACAACGGGCAAGTGCACTTTGGAAATTCTTCATTGGAGGAAGAGCTGGCGATCGATTGGTCGCGCACGCAGGCGTGCGTAATGCATGCCGGCATGTGCGGTTTCTTGTACCTGAATGTAAAAGGCCGGCAGCCCGGCGGCATCGTTGGGCGCGACGACTATGAGCGCTTGCGGGACGAGATTCGCGAGCGGCTGCTGTCGGTGTCGAGCCGGGATCGCAGGGGGCGGGTGCGGCAGGTCTTCGAGCAGGTGCACAAGACCGAGGAGTTCTACGGTTGCCGGCGTGAGGATCAGGAGTGGCTGCCCGACCTGCTGCTCGTGCCGTCCCCCGGCCTGGCGGTGGTGCGCAAGATTCGGGGGTTTCGGCCGGTTCGCTGGCTCTCGCCGCGACGGCGGGAAGGAACGCACCGGATTGAGGGGATTCTGGCGGTAGCCGGACCGGGCGTCAGGGCGGGAACTCGCATCACAGCCAGCATCGTGGACGTGACGCCCACCCTTCTGGCGGTGCTGGGCCTGCGTGTGCCGGTGGATATGGAGGGCAAAGCGGTGGTCGACATATTCGAGCCCAAGCTGTCGATCGAGTTCGAGCCGCCGCAGGCCTACGAGTTTGTCGAACCGACCGAGGAAGCCTACACCGAGGAAGAGAAGCAGGCCCTGACCGAGCGTCTGGCCGATCTGGGGTACCTCGAATAAGCCGTCCAGGACGTGCGGCCGGCGGCCTGGTCGTCGAGCCACCCGGCAAGGGGGGCAGGTGTTCAGCCGACGTTTTGCTCCGGCCGTCGGAACGGCTGTGCATAGCTTTGGCCGGTGTTTCTACAGACCCGATAACGTGGGGGAGGTCGCCTGGCACGGCTACGGGGGGGGTAGTCCTGCATCGGCGAGGTGCCGATGCACGTCCGCAAGGTCTGCATCGTCGGTCGGCCCGCACGATGAGATATCGGGCCAGGCGAGTAGCGAGAGTGTGTCCTGGGCGTTTTGCACAACGGGCACTCACCACGGCAAGAAGCCTTCATTATTTGCCGATAAGACGGCGGGTATTACGGCGCGCACGGGGCGGGCCGGAATGCCCGGCAGGGCTGGCAGGGCATCAGACTATCGGTAGAAAGGCGAGGAAGGATGGATCAGCAAGTACTGGCACTGATCGAGCAGTCAGCGGCGATCCCCACCATGCCGCAGGTCGTCACGCGATTCATAGAGCTTTCTGCGGATCCGGACTATGAGCTTGACGACCTTGTCGAGGTGCTCAGTTCCGACCCAGGCATCACCAGTGAGCTGCTGCGCATGACCAACTCGGCCCTGTTCGGGTTGGCCCGGAAGGTCACGTCGCTGAAGCAGTCGGTGGCTCTATTGGGCATGGCCCGGGTACGTACGCTGGTGCTGGGACGTTACCTGGTCGAGCGCATGCAGCAAGGGTCGGAGCTTCCAAGCGAGTATGATCGAGATTACTACTGGCGGCGGTCGCTGACGCAGGCGGTGCTGGCCTCTCGTCTGGCCGAGCACCTGGCGCCGCGGCATCGCCAGGAGGCCTTTGTGGCCGGACTGCTGGCCGACACGGGCATTGTCGTGCTGGCGCAGGCGATGCCGGATCGGTATCAATCGCTGCTAACTGAATATGTACCTTTGAAGGGCAAACGGCTCTTCGATATGGAGGCCGAACGGCTGGGCGTTACCCATGCGGATGTATCAGCCTTGGTGCTGGAGAAATGGATGCTGCCCGAGTTGGTCGTCAGCTCCGTGCGTCGGCACCATGAGAGCTTCGGGCAGACGGCCACCGAAGAGGATCAGATAGCGCACATTGTGGCGGCTTCCGATACCGTATCGAAGCTGCTGTGCGAGAAACCCGACCACACCACGGTGGCGGAGAACTGTCGCAAGGCCCTTGACGGGTTGGGTATCGGCACGGCCGGCCTGGCCAGAGTGCTCGGGCAGATCCAGGACGACATCCAGCAGTTTGCCGACCTGCTGGGCGTCAGCGTGATCCGCAGCAACGTATACAATCGGGCCATCCAATTGATCCAGGAAGACCTGCTGGCGACGGCGCAGGCCGAATCCTAGGCCCTGTAGCCTCTTTCATCCGCCGAAGATACTTCCGGGCCGCCATGCGATCGACCGTTTGGCGGCCTTGGTTTGCGCCGAGTGCCCCCTGGCACAACGGGGCCTCGCCTGCTACCTTTGGTCCTCGGCCATTGTGTTTGGCCTGGATCTTGCGACCGCAGGCGACCTGCGGCATTGGAGTGTGCCATGTCATCGAACGTTGAGTTGATCGAACGGGAGCATTGCTGGGTCCTGCAGAACGCCTCGTTGGCTGTCGAGGTGGACAAGCAGCAGGGACGGATCGTGGGTCTGATCGACCGTGTGGAAGGCGTGAACTTCTGCTGTCCCGGCGAGCGCAACCGCGAGGTTTTCGGGGGGCTGAGGATAGTCGATCAACTGCGGAACCGTACGTACTGCGACATGCAGACGCCTTCCCGCATCGAGCTGGTCAGCGCCGGTGCGGGTGCGGACGGCAGCCAGCAATTGGTACTGAGAAAGCAGTTCGAGGGGGCGGAGTTCGTGGCCAGGGTAACGTACCGGATGGAGCCGGAGAACCTCTGCTGGTTGGTCGAACTGAACAAGAGCGGCGGGGCCGACCGGTCGGTCCGCATTACGTTCGTCGTGCCGCAGGCGTCGCGGCGTCTGTGGGCAGCGATGGCCGATGCGTTTGTCGATCTGCGTCCCGAGCAGCCGATCATGTTGCGGCACGGGTTGGCGCAGGGGCGGGCCGTGGCGCATCAGGTGCGGTCGATACCCGTGCCGGTGATGACGTTCGCACGGGAGGAGCGTTGTCTGGGTCTTGCGCTGCCGGTGGAAATCCCCAACGTGCTGGTGCGCTTCACGAACAACGCCGACGAGGAGCACGTTAACGTCGGCAATTCGCTGACCTATCCGCCTGACCAGCGCGAGTGCTTCAAAGTATCGTACGACCTGCTGGGCCTGCGCGACGGGCGGGCGACACAGGCGGGGCTGTTGATGACCTCGCAGCGAGGTGAGTGGCGCGAGGCGCTGGCGTGGTACGCACGCCGGTACCCCAAGCACTTCCAGCCCGACCCGGCGATCCGCAAACACGAGGGGGTCTACGCCGGCGGAAGGCCGATGGACGGCGGGCTCGACGCCGAAGCGGTCCGGCGCAACATGGCGGGCCGGCGCGATCGCGGCGTTCGCTGGGCCGAACTGCACTGCCACTTCCCCCACTATGGACTTTACGTGAACCCCACCGAGCCGTGGATCGGCGAGCACACGGATGGGGTGGAAACCACCTTCGAGATGGTGCGCGAGTACATCCGCTTGGCGCACGAGTACGGCATCGCCATTCACACGTACTACAACATCATCGACGGCATGTGCTCGTATGCCGAGAAGGAGTTTCCCGAGTCGATCGTGGTGGATGAGGAGGGGCAGAAAGTGCCGGCGTTTCGGGAGTGCTGGCTGATGAACGCCGAGCCGTCGTTGCCCTTCGGGCGGCATTGCCTGGAGCAGTTCACCAAGCTGCTGGACACGTATCCGGAGAGCGACGCGATTTTCTTCGACGTGTACGGGCGGCACTATGACCTGGACTTCGGGCACGACGACGGGATCACCATGGTGCACAACAAGCCGGCCTACTGCGTGAAGTTCGCGTTCGCTCGGATCATGGAGCGTATTCTGCCGATCCTGCGCGAGCGGGGCATGCTATTCTCGGCCAATAAGCCCGAGGGCATCGAGGCGCTGGAGGGGATCGACTACATCATGTGCGACGAGGGGCACGACCGGCACCGGCTGGAGGCGTTCAGCTACTACGGGCTGTTCAAGCCGGTCATGGTGCTCGACGGGGGCATCTGGCGGGACCCCGAGCCGACACTCAAGCTGTGCCTGCGGCTGGGCATGCTGCACAACGACATGGCCTACGACTACGAGGGCAGCCGCGTCAAACTAAAGAAGCGACAGGCCCAGCAGAACGAACGGATTCGGGCGGCGTACGCTCCTTTGCTGGCGTTTCTGGTGGGCAAGACCTGGGTGCTGCGGGCCGGTGCGTTGGAACTGCCCGCCGTGGTGCAGGGCAACCTGTTCGCCATTCCGCAGGATCGGTACATCGTGACGCTGGTGAGCGATCATCGGAGCATGTTCGAGCGAGGCGGGTTCACGAAGAAGCTGCCTGTGGTGGTGCGGCTGGACGACGCCGAGCGGATCACGTCGGCGACGGTGTACTCGGTGGACTTCGAGGGACCCGAGCCGGCCTCGATCGCCCGAGACGGCGATACGCTGACGATCACCGTGCCGCGACACCGCGCCGCATCGGTGGTCGTACTGGCCGCGAGCTGA
>CBFCZG010000321.1:0-5467 GCA_965602375.1 uncultured Phycisphaerae bacterium
AGTGGTGGGTCACGACCCACCCTAGCTCTTACAGCGCGGCTCTGTCGGACCGTGCCATCCGACGCCTTCCCGCAATTTCACGTCCACGCAACGTGGACATGCCAGTCATCACCCAGGGTGGGGAGATACCATCCATGCGATTACGAACCGGACGTGTCGTCGGTTGTGTGGGTGGTCTAGCCGCCGGTCGAGTCATCGGGCAGCAGGCAATCGAGCGCAGCCGTGATTGATGCGTCGACGATCTGCTCGACCGACGTGGCCGCCAGGTCGGCGTAGTAGTTTTCCGGCAGACAGCCCTGCGTGCCAAAGGCCATAGTCAACAGGGCCCCTGCGATGATGGCTTTTAATCTTCGCATCGCCGACAAACCATACCTCCTGCTGTCATACCGGGCCCGCTATTTTGGACGAACGCGAGTCACCGGCGTTGCGGTCCCTGTCGAATCGGCCACGCCGCACAAACCTCCGACATGGCGCCGGATATGATACGCCAGGGCGGCTTCCTCGTCCAGACCGCCATACAATGCCCCGACGACCGAGGGCAATGCCTAAGACGTTAGAAGTCGAACGCTCGGTGTTATGCGTTTGCCGCCCGGCAGACGTGCCTGAGGGGCCCCGGCAAGCTCCTGTGGAGGTTGTGGCAGCTTCTGTTCACGCACCGGCGTAAAGCAATAGTCCTACTTTTGCTATCGGGTACCTGCGATCCGGCGTTGGACTCGGGCCTGTGTGTGATGGTCAGGCCCCCGCCGGAAGGGCGTGAGAGTCGTTTGAAAGTGGAACCGCACGACCACGGCACTGCACGGCCTGCCCCTTGCCGGAGCGTGTGGACGCAGGCATAATCGAACCAGCCATGGCAAGCGGAGCGATGCCGCCAGAGGCGTGCAGCACGTCGACTTGGAGGAGAACAAGATGAGCCTTTATTGGGTCACGATCGCGCTGCTGCTATTGGCGGCGAGGCAGTGCTTTGCCGACGACCTGAGAATTACGACAACTGGGGCCGGTGAGGTCGAGGCATCTGAGATGATGAATCGTTACCTGCTGCGTCTGGCTCACAGGGCTCTGGTTCGCCGCGAAGCAGCGTATGAAGCGTTGAAAGCCCCGGACCAGCTCAAGGCCCACCCACAGCGCCTGCGGGCGTTCTTTCTCGATCAATTGGGGGGGCTTCCCGAGCGAACGCCGCTGAATGCCCGCGTCGTGGGCACGATCGACGGCGACGGCTACCGCATCGAGAAGGTGATCTTCGAAAGCCGGCCGGGATTTCACGTAACCTCTACCTTGTACCTGCCGATCGGCGAGCCGCCGTTTCCGGCCGTGCTTGTGCCGTGCGGACACGATAAGGTCGGCAAGGCCTCGCAGGCGTATCAACGCGCGTGCATCCTGTTGGCCACGAACGGCATCGCCGGCCTCTGCTACGATCCGGTCGGACAGGGCGAACGCTACCAACTGCTCGACGCCGAGGGTGCGCCACGTTTTCAGTCCACCACCGAACACACATTATTGGGGGTGGGCAGCATTCTGTTGGGGACCAACACCGCCAGCTACCGCGTGTGGGACGGCATGCGGGCGATCGACTATCTGGTAAGCCGGGACGACATCGACCCCGAGCGCATCGGCTGTACGGGCATCTCCGGGGGCGGCACGCTGACCAGCTACCTGATGGCGGTCGACTCACGCATCGCCTGTGCCGCTCCGGGCTGTTACCTGACCAGCCTGGCGCGCCTGGTCGAGACGATCGGCCCACAGGATGCCGAGCAGAACATCCACGGGCAGATCGCCTTCGGCATGGACCACGCCGACTACGTGATGATGGCGGCTCCGCGGCCGGTGCTGATCCTGGCAGCGACGCGTGACTTCTTCGATGTCGAGGGCACGTGGCAGTGCTTCCGTCAGGCGAAGCGTTTCTATACCCGCCTTGGATGTCCCGAGCGGGTCGAGCTTGTCGAGGCCGACGAGACGCACGGCTACTCCAAGCCGCTTCGCGAAGCCATGGCGCGCTGGATGTGTCGCTGGCTGCTGGGACGGGACGAAGCCATCGTCGAGCCGGGGATCGAGACCCGCACGGAGGAGCAACTGCGGTGTACGCCGGACGGGCAGGTCATGCTTGCCTCCGGCGAGCGGTCGGCCTTTGAGTTGAACAGCGAGCGGAACAAGCGTCTGGCTGCGGACCGTCGGCGCCTATGGGCAAGCGCCGACAAGGGTCAAGCACTGCAGAAGGTGCGCGAACTGGCCGGCGTCGCTCGCTTGGCGGACCTGCCCCAGCCGCGCGTCGAAACCATCGGCAGCACCGAGCGCGACGGCTACCGCATCGACAGGCTCGTCATTCGCCCTGAGGACCGGATCTGCCTGCCGGCGCTAGCGTTCGTCCCGCCGCAGCGTGACGGGCAGGCCGTTCTCTATCTGCACGATGAGGGCAAGCACGTCGACGCCGGCTCGGACGGACCGATCGCCAGTTTAATGGGTCAAGGGCATCTGGTCCTTGCGGTCGATCTCCGCGGCGTGGGCGAAACGGCAAGCAAGGCCGAAGGCGGCGAGTGGGCCAAGCATTTCGGGCCGGACGTAAAAGAGGTACTCACGGCCTATCTACTGGGTATGTCGTACGTGGGCATGCGGGCGCAGGACGTGCTGGTGTGTGCCCGGTTCCTGACGACGTACCAGGCCGACAACCAGCCGAATCGAGTGCATCTTGTGGCGATCGGTGAGTCCGCCCCGCCCGCACTGCACGCCGCCGCCCTGGAGCCGCAGTTGTTCGCGTCGGTCCGCCTCGAACGCTCACTTGAATCATGGTCTGACGTGGTCAACGCGCCTGTGACGTACGACCAACTGGTCAATACCGTTCACGGCGCACTGCAGTCCTACGACCTGCCCGACCTGCTCGGCGTCCTGCCGGCAGACACTGTTACTGTCGTCGACGCACTCGATCCAGGACGTATCACCGAGGCCCGGCCCGGCGACTTGCGGTGAGCCCGCGCGCGGCGCCATCCGCGGGGGCGACGTGACATGGTTCGTGGGGGCGGTCGTCGCGGCACGTCGGGACCTTGAACGCGGGCGCTTCCTTCCGTAGAGTACTCGCGTTTGCCGGGCTGGGCATGTCCGTGAGTTCATAGGATGAGTCATTGGCCCATTTCGGGAACTAAGGGTACACAACAATGCAACAAGGAGATCCCAGGTGAGTTCCTTCTACGAGTGGAACCCGGTGCTCCAAGCCTTTGTGGCGACGTTGGGCACGTGGCTGGTTACCGCGTTGGGGGCAGGGCTGGTCATCTTTACGAAAAAGTTCTCCCAGAAATACCTCGACGCATCGTTGGGCATGGCCGCCGGCGTGATGATGGCCGCAAGCTGCTGGAGCCTGCTCATTCCCGCGATTGAGATGAGCGACGATCTCGGCTACGGGCGGTTGGCGTTCGTGCCGGCGCTTGTGGGGTTCGTTCTGGGCGCCGCGTTTCTGCGCGTGACCGACCGAATCCTGCCGCACTTTCACGCCGAGCCGGCGCAGCGCGAGGGCATCAAGACGACGTGGCAGCGCAGCACCCTGCTGATCCTGGCGATTACGCTGCACAACATCCCGGAGGGCATGGCGGTGGGAGTGGCTTTCGGGGCAGCCGCCCACCTGGCCGGTGCGGAACAGGCAGCACAGATCGGTGCCGCCATCGCCTTGGCTGTGGGCATTGGCTTGCAGAATTTTCCTGAGGGGACGGCCGTGTCGCTGCCGTTGCGGCGTGAGGGCATGAGCCGCCTGAGGGCCTTCTGGTACGGGCAGCTCTCAGCCACCGTGGAACCCATCGCCGGCGTGATCGGGGCCGGCCTGGTCCTGCTCGCCACGCCCATTCTGCCGTATGCGTTGGCGTTTGCAGCCGGGGCCATGATCTTCGTCGTCGCCGAGGAACTGATCCCCGAGGCCCAAAACCAGGGCAACGTGGACCTCGCCACGATGGGGGTGGTGGGCGGCTTTGCCATCATGATGACGCTGGACGTGGCCCTCGGCTGAGTGGCAGGTAACTCGCCCGGCCTGCTGGGGGGCCTTCGCCCGCCGCAACGCGGTATAACCCAATCTGTCTATCCTGTTGGCTGGGCGGCGCCGGTGGCTATAATCATTGAGCAGTTGGCGCGGTCGCTTTCACGTCTTGGCCGCAAAGGACGGGGCTGGTCATATCACAAAAGGAGATCGGGGCATGGCAGAGAAGGGATTCCTCGGTAGTCTGTTCGACCTCTCGTTCACCGAGTTCATCACAACTGGCGTGATCAGGATCCTGTTTATCCTGGCGATCATTTTCGCGGCTATTGAAGCTGTCCTCATGATCGCCTGGGGGTTTGGCGCCGGGGCGCTCAGCGGCATCGTGCTGCTGGTCATCTCGCCCGTTGTCTTTTTGGTCTTTGTGATCCTCGCTCGCGTCTGGCTGGAGTTGATTATCGTGATCTTTCGCATCGCCGAGAACACCGGCCGACTCGCCGATCAGAGCCCGGGCGCCGCGGCGGCGCCGACCAGTGAGCTGCCACCAGCGCAACCGAGCTAGCGCCCGTTTGGGGCAAACTCCGCCCGTGATATGGGCATCGCGTCGCTTCTGTGGGGCAGGTTTGCCCGTTGCGCTTTTGGTGCGCCGCCAGCTCTAGTTTTATCTCTCGCCCACATAGGGGTTTACGCGCAATTCCTTCTGCGACTGATCTCGCTCGACACACAAGCATCGGCCCGCACACAAGCCGACGCAGGAAATTTATGAGCGCGCACCCTCCTTTCCAGTCCGGGGGCATAGAATCCAGATAGGTTGGTGGGTTGCGCGGTGCCCGACGGGCTGTAACACGATCTGTGATATCGAGACGGAGCCGGCCGTCCGATTAACGGGCCATTCATTCGGCAGAAGAGGCGAATCAGGTCAAGCGTAGCCAACAGGTTGTATGTGGTTGCTGCGCAGTTTCGCGGGCAACCTGGCGCCTTGAATCATTTTTGCGCCAGGTGGCGCACGCTTGTCGAGGGGCACTCCGGAATGTGTGTTCCGGATGACTGTTACGACTCATTCCACAGAAAGGGAGGACTGGTTATGTATCACAGACTGCTCGGTCGAACGGGATGGGCAACCGTGCTCATGCTCGCGCTAACTACGTTCATGATGGGCTGTCCGGCTGTCGGTCCGGACACCGACGGCGACGGGGTCAGCGACGCGGCGGACAACTGCCCAACGGTGGCCAACGCCGCACAGACCGACACGGACGCCGACGGCGTGGGCAACGCCTGCGACAACTGCCCTGCCGTGGCCAACGCCGATCAGGCCGACGAGGACGGCGACGCGATAGGCGATGTCTGTGAGACACTGGATCTGGCCGTGGGCGACAGGGACGCCGACCTGGTGTTCCTCTACTTCGACGTCCGCAACGCCGACGCGTGGGAGGCGGGGCACGTCGAGGGCGCGACCTGGATACCGATGAACCAGATCGTGGACCGCCAGGGCGAGTTGCCCACCGACCTCGAGATCGTCGT
>CBFCZG010000322.1:0-5438 GCA_965602375.1 uncultured Phycisphaerae bacterium
AAGCCGCTATCGACGAGTTGATCGACCAGCGCGGGCCCGACGCCCTCGATGTCCATCTGATCCCGAGCGCAGAAGTAAATCAGACGCTCCTTCAACTGGGCCGGGCATGCCGGATTGATGCACCGCAGGAACACCCCGCCTTCGTCCTTTACCACCTTTCCCTTGCAGACAGGACACTGCTTCGGCGGACGAATGGGCTTGGCGTCGCGCGGGCGCTTGGCCTCGACCACCTCAACGACCTGGGGGATGATCTCGCCGGCCTTTTCAACCGTTACCAGATCGCCCACCATCACACCAAGCCGTTGAATCTGTTCGTAATTGTGCAGGCTCGCGTGCCGCACCGTGGTGCCGGAAAGCTGCATGGGCTCCATTACCGCGCGGGGCGTAAGCGTGCCGAGCTTGCCGACCTGCCACTGGACCTCGAGCAATCTGCTCTGGGCCTGCTCGGCGGCGAACTTGAACGCAATACACCAGCGCGGGTACCTGCTGGTGGCGCCCAGCGCGTCGCGCTGGTCAAACCGGTCGACCTTGATCACCAGGCCGTCGGTGACGAAGTCGAGGCCGTGTCTCTTCGAGTCCCACTCGTGGCACAGCACAAGCACCTGCTCGACGTCGGGGCAAACCCGCCGCTGCGGCATGACCGGGATGCCCCAGTTTTCGACCACGCTGCATAGAGCGCTTTGCGTCTCGGCGTCGAGCGGCTCGATCTGGCCGAAGCCGTGGGCCATGAAGCGCAGCCTGCGTTGGGCGACGATTCGGCTATCGAGCAGTTTGAGCGTGCCGGCGGTGGCGTTCCTCGGGTTGGCGAACGTCGGCTCGCCGGCGGCCTCGCGCTGGGCGTTGAACGCCTCGAAGTCGGCCCGGGGCCAGTAGACCTCGCCGCGAACCTCCAACACGTCCGGCCAGCCTCGACCCATCAGATGGGTCGGCACGTTGCGAATGGTCCGAACGTTCTGCGTCACGTCGTCGCCGGTAACGCCGTCGCCACGGGTAGCCGCCAGGATCAGACGCCCCTGCTCGTAGCGCAGCGACACGGCCACCCCGTCGATCTTCAGGTCGACCAGGTATGCGTATTCGTCGCCGCCCAACCCCCTGTGCACGCGCTGATCGAACTCGCGCAGCTCCTGTTCGTTGTAGGTGTTGTCGATGCTGAGCATCGGTACGGCGTGACGGACCGACGCGAACTGTTCGAGCGGTTGGCTCCCCACTCGCTGGGTGGGTGAGTCGGGCGTGACCAGTTCGGGATGGTCGGCTTCGAGCTGCTTGAGCCGCTCCATCAGCCGATCGTATTGGCGATCTGTAATCTCCGGCTGGGCCAACACATAGTAGAGGTAGTCGTGCCGACGGATCTCATCGCGCAACTGCTCGATCTGTTTGGCGACGTCTTTGGCCATCGCCTCTCTCTCGCCGGTCGGACGACAGCGGCAGGCTGCCGAACGCCCGCGGCCAATGACTCACTTGCACTGCTCGAGAGCCGGTATCAGGCAGATGAACTCCAGCGGCTGGTCCGATTCGTTGCGAAACTGGTGCATCTGGTTAGCCGGTACGAACGCCACGTCGCCAGCGTGAATCGGCTTGTCGCCCTCGGTCGTGCGGGCAACGCCCTTACCGGCCAGACAGAGGATCTCGTGCTCGTAATCGTGCTGGTGGTGGGGAGTACACCCACCCGGCGCGATCTCGAAGTGCCGCATATGGAAGTTCTCGGCGCCGTCGTCCGGTCCGATCAGAATGCGGATCTTCGCCTGCTGCGCCCCTTCCATCTGTACGGGCGCCTGGGAATGTGACGCGATCGATTGGATCTTCATGATCTGGCTCCCTGGGTCGGCGACGCGATTATGTTAGCACAACCGCGGCACTGCGGCACCAACGTGGCGGCACATGTTGCCCCCATCCTACCGAATGGGCAGCCGGACGCACGCGGCGGCTATCGCGCGGCATCGGTTGCGCCGGTCAGCGATTCCTGACGGCCAAGATTTCGTGAACCATCGCATCCCGGATACGAGCCAGGTCGGCGGCATGGACGTCGGCGAAGCTGGTCTGGCCGGGATCGTCGGCGTCGCGAGCCTGGGTTTCGGAGGTCAGGTTGATCGCGGCCGCCACCGCCCGGGCGACGCGGCTGCGCGACCAGCCCGTTTCGGCGGCGAGCATGTTCATCAGCTCGATGTCCTGCTGGGCTCGACGCTGGGCCTTCAGCCGCGTGGTGCCTACGGGCATGTCGTACCCGTGTCCGCCGCGCAAGTGCACGACCGCCAACGGGTCGGGCTTGTCCCAAGCTTCCTGGCCGCGGAAGCTGGTCCAGTAGGCGAGGCCCCCGTCGGCGCCGAGCGTCCAGTTCTTGTAATACAATGCGACCAGTGCGGCATTGTCGCTGTCGGGTCCCCGCCCGCCGCCGTATTTCCAGTAACGGTCGCCGTGCAACACCCTCCGCTGCTGGATGATCGTTTGGTACCGATAGAACGCCCCGGATACCACGCACAGGTCGTTCACACCGTCGAGGCGATCTCCCTGCCATTGCGGCCGCGACACGTCGCCGCGACAGGCGACGTTGAGCGGCTCGCCGGCCAGCACGGGCTTGAAGACACTGTAGATATAACCCAGGGCGCGGAAGTCGCGGCCGAAGCTTGGCTCATCGAGCGTCCACAGTGAGGTCGCTTTCTTGTAGGAAGATGACCTGCCCTCCGGGTTTCGGAAATAGTGTTTGTCGTTGCAGAAAATCTGGAACTGTGTGTCGGTCCAGCCTTTGGCCACCAGATGATCGCGCCACTGGCGGGCGACGACGACGGCCGCGTCATGCCAGGTGCGATCGAACGCCCGAGCGATGTCGACATCGTGCTCGGCCATGTAATCTTTCCACGCTTCGTAGTCGAACTTGCCGTCCTGGCCCTTGGGTCGGTCGAGGAAGAAGTCCGGCCGGGCGTAGTGGCCGTTGATTCTGGCCGGGTAGTTCTCGTGAAACGGCAGATAGAAGTGAGGGATCGGAGCGGGCGGACGCAACAGCCCCTCGAACGCCGATCCGTCGAGCACAGGCCCCATCCACCGATCCCACTCGCTCCAATCGACGATACGCGTGTGGAACCCGTCCCCTTCTAGCTTCGGCAGGAACCCGATGCTTACGCTCTCGGTGTGGCCGTACGACAGCACGTTGTAGCCGACGCGGTGCAGGTGCGCCAGCCGATGCATGGCGTGGAACTGCTCGATGTCTCCTCGAAAACCATACGCATTGAGCTCAATCACGAAACTGAGTTTGCTGGGCATGTCGAGATCGATCACATCCAACTCGACGTTGACCGTGTCCGAGTCGGCCGAGCAGGCCACCTGGAGTTTGCCGCGGTACGTGCCCGCCGGGATGCCGTACGGCACATAGAGATCGACGTAGACCGACTGGTTCCGCTGGCCGGGCACCTCGTTGTCGGTCGAGGGGATATTCAAGGGTCGGTCGAGCGGCGGTGCGGCTTCGGGGTAATAGCGATCCTTGCTCTTGAGATACCAGAGCCGATGCAGCATCATTTGTTTGACCGGGATGGCAGCACCGTCGGGTCCGGTCAGCGCAGCCGATTGCACGCGGATGTCGGCCAGCCCTGCGTCGGTCAGCGCCTCGATCACCAGGTTGAACCCGGCGATCTCGCCGCGCAGAGCCTGTAAGCGAACCGTGCCGGTCTTGCCGTCCCAAGCGTACGATCCGCTGCGCAAGTCGCTGCTGACGTAGCCGGCACCGTCCAGCACCTCGCCGTTGATCGGATCGACCTTGGTCAGTTCGTCGACTGCCCACACCGCCATGGCGCCGGTCGGTCGGACCGCATCGGCCGCCTGGGTTGCGACGTCTTTGAGGTACCTAAGGCGCGGCGGCGGCGTTGGGCCGGGCAGCGCAACCGGATCGGTGGATGTGATCTCCGATCGGTTGCCGGACTGATCGTAAGCGACCACCCCGAAGCTGTACGTCTTGCCGGGCTCGAGGTTGGTGATCCACGCGCGGACCGATTCGCCCGGCGCGCCGGGGCGTGGCGTCTGCCATCGCGGGGCAGGGGTGGCGCGGTCCCAGTTGTCCTTCGTTACGCGCTCTGCCTGGAGGTAGTGGATGTGGTAGCCCAGGGCCCGGCCGCGGCTACCGTCGTCACCACCAGCGGCGAACGTCATAAGCACCTGCCCGTCGTCGAGCCCGTCGGCGTCGATCTCGAGGTCGGTCACGGGCGAGGGCGCTTCGGTGTCCGGCTGGCCCCACGTGACGGTTAGTGTGGGTGCAGATTCTTTCGATTCCCTGGCGTAAACGAAGATGTTGCTTCGGTCGGCCCGGAACCAGCCTGTCTCCTCCTGCACCGCCAGCGCGAACGAGTCGGCCCGCAGCGCCGCGACGAGGCGCGGGTCGACGTCGATGGCCCACCAGTTGTCGGCCTCCGGGCGGGCGAAGGTGTAGTGCGAGAGGGTACCACCGTTGCCCGCGATCACGTCACACACAGCCGAACCGGGCCCGGCCCAGGTGGCCTTTCGTGGACCAGGCCAAGCGAAACAACAGTCGTCGTGCTCGCCGTCGGCCGTCCCCGAGCCTTCGACCCACGCGGTGCTAACGGTGGAGACACCGACTTGGCGGAATATGAACTTGGGATCCGTGGCCTTCAGCCGAAGGGTAGCCGACGAGATGGTTGCCTCTGACGGTACGGCCGACAGATCGAAGTTGAGAAGCAGGAAATTCTCGCGGTGCTTGATCTTCAGTCTATCGTGCCCGCCGACGTTCTGTGTCACCTCACTGGAATGGCAGGCCACCGAGTTGTCGGCTACGCACGGACACACCGCCTGCCCGGCCAAACCCAGCTCGGCCCACGCGAGAACCGCACCTGTAAGAGATAAGAGCCATAAACCGGCGCGCATGATTGACTCTCCTATGCAATGCGTCTTTAGTCCTATACGGGAATCGCGTCCCATCCATTCCATGCTTCGGCAGAAGCCGGAGCCTGTTTCGGCGCCTACCGCCGAGGTTTGGTGTTCGGCTTGGCAGGCAGCTTGGCGGTAAGCTGCGCGATGTTGCGGTCGCCGAGCGTGTTCTTGCCGTCCAGTTTCACGTCGCATCCGAAGCATACGTTGTCGCGGATGATGTTGTCCTGAGCGTCGTCCTTTTCCTCAATGCCCATAGCCTGATTGCCACAGTCGGGGTTTTCGAGGCACTGATTGCCGGCGACCACGTTCAGGCGCGTGTTGGTCAGGAGAATGCCCGGCCACTTGCCCGGCTTTGCCCGCGAGTTGGCACGACAGATGTTGTTCACGACCGTGTTGCTGCCGCCGCCGTCCATCTCGATGCCGGCACCCGCGTTGCCCACGCACTGATTGGCTGAGACCAGGTTCCGCCGATCCTCGCCGCCGCCCAGCCCGCCCACGCCGTGACGACCGTTGTCGGCCAGTACGTTGTTGGCGCAGATGCTGTCGCGGACGCGGGCGCAGAAGTACAG
>CBFCZG010000323.1:0-5435 GCA_965602375.1 uncultured Phycisphaerae bacterium
CGGGGCCCCAGGCAGACCAGCGGCGGCAACGACGCCTCCGCAGGCCGGGCTCGACCAACCGGCTCGTCGCCCGAGGCGTGCTGCTTGCCGGCGCGCCCGCTCGCGCCCTGTGTGTGTTCGCCCTCTTCTGCCACCACTAGCCAACCTCAAATCCCCGCCAATCCTAAGCCAGATCAGCCCGCCTGCCAAGCCGAAGCCGCCGCACCTGCGGTTTGACAGCACCACGCAACAAAGCCTTACTGCTTAGAAACTTACGATGCCAGCCAACCCCAACGTCACCCCAAACCGACGCTGGAGTGCCAGGCAAAGTCCACCATTGGACTTGACACCGCGCAAGGAAGTGTTATACTTCGCTATAACAGTAGGGCACTCACATGTTTCTTCGCATCGAACCAGCCTCGCGCGTACCCATCTACCGCCAGATCATGGATCAGGTGAAGTATCAGATCGCCAACGGCACGCTCGCCCCGGGCGACCGGCTGCCCAGCGTCCGCGAGCTGGCAAGACGTCTGGCCACCAACCAAAACACGATCGTCAAAGTCTACGACTTGTTGGGCGGCGACGGGTGGGTCGTCCGCAGACAGGGCGATGGCACGTTTGTAGCCCGCTCGCCCGAAGCCCTCACCCGCGCCGAGCGACATCGCCGCATCGGACAAATCCTCGCACAGGCGGCAACGCAGGCCGTACATTTCCAGATCGATCGACAGGAACTGCACGACCTGCTCAACGCCGAAATTGACGCCATCGAAAAGGACAGGACGCGCCATGAATCAGGATGAACCCGCCATCCGGATCGATGACCTGACCAAGAGGTTCGGCCGCAAGCGCGTGCTGGAAGGACTCAGCCTGTCTGTACCGCGCGGCAGCATCTTCGGATTTGTCGGGCTCAACGGCGCCGGCAAGACGACGACTATCCGGTGCCTGCTAGGTCTCGAACGATACCAAGGCGGTGAGTGCCGGGTGCTCGGCCTCGACGCGGCACGTCAATCCCTCGCGATACGCCAACGCGTCGGCTACATGGCCGAAAGCCAGAAGATGTACGACTTCATGACGGTCAAGCAGATCATCCACTGGGTAGGCCGCTTCTATCCGACTTGGGACGACACGCTGGCGGCCGCCTTGTGCGAGCAGATGCAGCTTCCACCCACCGACAAGGTCGGCGTCCTATCGAAAGGCCAGACGAGCAAACTCGCGCTGTTGCTGGCGCTGGCCCATCGCCCCGAACTGGTCATCCTGGACGACCCGACGCTCGGGCTTGACCCGATCGCCCGGCGCGACTTCATGCGTGACGTGATCGGGCAGCTTCAGTCCCGAGGCGTCACGGTCTTTTTCAGCTCGCACCTGCTGTACGAAATCGAACCCGTCGTCGACTGGGTCTGCATCCTTCACGAGGGCAAGGCACTCAAGATCAGCCGCACCGAAGCCCTCCGCGACAGCGTAAAAAGCGTAATGCTTCGCCCGCGCGACGGCGCTGCGCTGGCGGATGTACCCGGCATTCTTGATGTTCAACAGGTCGACCGGCGGGTGTCGGTGGTCGTGGAAGATTTGAAGGCCGCCCGCCCGGCGCTCGACCGTTGCAGCGCCGATGGATTGGAGGTTTCTGACCTGAATCTCGACGAGATCTTCGAAGCCTATGTGATCGGCCGCAGGGAGTTGACAGGTGTCGGAGCAGGCGTTGCATCAGAGTAAGGGGAGTCGCGGGGAAGTCCCGAGCAGCCGCGCGCCGCATTGGGTGCGGCTGCTCGGACCACTGCTAAGCAGCCAGTGGCAGCAACAGCGCTGGCAGGTGGTGCTCTGCGCGGTGGTCATGAGCGTGCTATTGGCGGCCACGGTCCGCGCACAGCTCATCTCCACCCGCGAGGCGGCAACGTTGATCCTGTGGTTCGGCGGCTTCGTGCTGACCGGCTTTCTGGCCATCGGCCCGATCGGCAGCGAGCGGGCCAACGGGACGTGGCAACATCTGCGGGCCCTGCCTGCACCGGGCGCAACCATCATCCTGGCCAAATGGCTTTTCGGTGTACGGAGTGTGGTCGGCATCGTGCTGCTGGCCACGCTGGCCGGTTGGCTTGCCGGGCGGGGGCTCTTTGTGCCGACGCGGTGGCTTCTGCTCTCGGGGGTCCTGGCGGCTTTCGCCTTGGGCGGCTGGTACACGGTGCTCCTGCTGGCGACGCTCCGCAGCCGCAACGAGTACGAGGCGGCGATGATGGTCCTGTGCGTGTCGATTATCGGCGTTATCTGGTTTCTCTTCGCCGCGATCCGGCACTCGGGGGATCCACTCCTGAACATCGCGGCTGTGGTAGGCATGGTCCATCCCATGGCGTGTGGGACATACGTATTTCATATCCTGGACGGTGGTGAGACGGGGCTCTTTATGGTGGCAACGATCGCTGTCTCTGCGGCGCTCTGGTGGATCGGCCCGGCCCTGGTCCTCGGCTGGCTCAGCCGCCGCTCTATGACGACATCTGGAATGCCGGAGGCGCGATCATGAGCCGGGCCGGCACAGGAATGCTTCCGGTGCTGTGGAAGGAGTGGCGGCAGTCGCGGCAGCTTCTGGCCGGCGCCCTGATCGCGATAGTAGCCGTACCGCTGCTGTTGGCGGCTATCATGTTTCGCTACTTCCACCATGTCACTCACGGCGTCGACTCGCTCTGGACTCCCGGGGCGACCGTGGTGGTGCTGATTCTCACCGGTCCGCTGCTGGCGGTAATTCTTGCCGCCCGCATCTTCTGCCGCGACTTCGGCGCCGACACCGAGACGTTTCTGCTGTCCAAACCTGTCCGCCCTTCGACCGTGGTGGTTGCCAAGTTCATCGCCGGATTCGGCGTCCTCGCTGCCGTCGTCGTCGTGTCTCTGGGTCTGGAGACACTGCTGGCTGCCCTCACGGGAACATTGGCCCAGATGAAGGGGTTCCCCCGCGAGTTCGGCGAGGTGGCTACCATCGTGTTGCCGCTGGTCCTGGCCATCTTCACCGCGACGGCCGCAGCCGCCGTCTGGCTGCGCCGCACCACTTCGGCCGCGATGGTGGGGCTGTTTCTGGTGGCACTGTGGTGCACGCTACCGTTGATCGTGCGAGACCTGTGGTCCTACAGTTTCCTCGCCGCCTCTGCCCTTGCCCGCTATCCAGGGTCAAACCCGACAGCGCGCCTCGCCGCGGCCGTGTGGCTGCTCGGCCTGGCTGCTCTTGCGGCCGTTCTCTGTGTCGTGCTGGCACGTTGGCCTGCGCGCCGACAGGTGCGAGCCAAACACCTGGCCATCGCAGGCGCCGCCGTCATCTTGGCCATGTTCGTGGCGATCACCCGCCAGGTCGGCAACAACCTGCACATCGTCGAGTCGATGTCCACGCCGCGAGGGGTTTTCGGCGAAACGCACAAACACCAGATCGTCGCCAGTCCTGTAGCGGTAGGCAAACGTTTTGTGTGCATGGCCGTGCGGTCCTATCGCCATGGGCACTGCAATCTTCACTGCTTTGAATGGGACATGCATGATGGCCTACGCCGACACCGCGCGCTGCGGCTCAGAGGAAGCGTAGGTATGGGCGTTGAGGTTAAGGCGCTCCAGGCCGGGGCGGGCAACGTGTGGCTTCTGCTGGAGTTGCGTGACCGCCCGGAGTTCCCCAATAAATTCGAAGGTGTCGATCTGCTCCGCGTCGACCTGACCCAGCCGGATGAACTCAAGGCATCTCGACCGATACCATTGTTTCGGCCAATCGAAGGTGGGTCCCGCTATCTCGCGGCCGACCTGGTGGTCAAGGGACGCTATGGCTACCTGATATCAACAGAATCCGGCGGGGCTCCGCGTCGCGCGGCCCTGCCGCTCCTGCGTGTGCTGGACCTAGAAGGAGGGGAAGCCACTATCATAGACGAGCAGGCTGTAATGGGGCCTCCGACACTCGGCCCGTGGTTTCTCTCGGCGATTGAACTGCACGGCAACACACTTGTCGCCACGCCCCGCTCGCGCCAGAGAGCCTTCGAGTGGCAAGGAGGCTTCGTCACCTTGTTCGACATCGCCGGTGATCCGTCGCGTCCTCGGCGCCTGCCCTCGCTGCCCGCGTTGCCCAAACCAAAGTCGCGGATTCCGTGGGATTCTGATACAACAACCACTGTCAGCTTCGACGGAACCTGCCTGTATCTTGCCGACCCCGAGGGCTTATGGATCTACCGTCTGTCATCGGATCGCAAGCGATGGAAGCTGCTCGGCCGACGGCACGCGACCTTCCTGGAAATGGCACTCGCCGGCGAGCCGGAGAAGCTTCAGCATGACGGCGATCGCCTCTATACCTATGCGCTAGATTTCGGCGTTATTGCGTACGATGTGTCAAACCCGGCTCAGCCGCAACGCATCGCCCACTGGGACACCGGACCGGCCTTAGGTTTCTATGATTCGCGCTACCACATGCCACGATTAGATGACTATCTCATACTTCCCTGCGACTGGCCGCGACAGGGCCCGAGACTGCTTGTGGCCGAGCGCCGGTAGGGCGCCGGCCGCCCTGATGCAAGCCGGCAATCACATCAAAACAACGGAGAGGAACTACCCTGGATCGAGTAACCGGAAATGTGCCGCTGCGCAGGTCGGCCCGCCCTTAACCCGTATCGGCCGAAGCGCCGTCGGCGCGACCGACGACCGCGATGCCGTACCGGTTCGCCAGCTCGACGGTCTTGTCGCGGTCGATCAGGAGGGTCTTGCCGGCCTCGACCACCAATACTCGGCCGCCGGCGCGATGGAGGTTCTCGATCGTATCGGGACCGACGGTGGGCACGTCGAACCGCATGTCCTGGTTGGGCTTGGCCACCTTCACCAGCGTCCACCCGCCCGACCGCGCCAGCTCGCCCGCGCGGGCAATCATCGCGTCGGTGCCCTCGACGGCCTCGACCGCGATCACGTCCTGCTCCCTGACGGCCACCGACTGACCCACGTCCAGCCGCCCGATCTGTTTGGCGATCCGCCAGCCCAACTCGATGTCCTTCTGCTGCGACGCGGTGGGCGACGTCTTGCTCAACGCCCCCTCGGGCGCCATCGCCTCAGGGCAGTATTGGGTGGAATCGATCACCGTCAGGCCCTTTTGCTGCATCTGCTCGGCCACGGCCGACAGCAGCGAGTCGTTTCGTTTGTCGCGGCTGGCGAAATACCAGACCTTGATGCTGGTCCAGTCGGGCAGGTAGCGCAGCCACTGAAGCCACCTCGCCGAGCCGTGGACGCGGGTCTTTCGCACGCGGCCGGCCATGATGATCTGCCCGGCGCCCTCCCGCCGAAACAGCCGTATCCACCGGCCCAGCCGCACGATGCCGCTCGTATAGAACGCATCGGCCAAGTCGCGCAGTTGCTGGTCGGCCTCGCCCCGAAGGGCAATCACCACCACCCGGCAGCCGGCCTGGCGGGCCCCTGTCGCCACCAGCATCGGGAACTGCCCCGACCCTGCCAACAGGCCCAGAACG
>CBFCZG010000324.1:0-5406 GCA_965602375.1 uncultured Phycisphaerae bacterium
GGCAAGCCTCGCCGATGGGTCACAGCTTAATCCCTAGTCGCGTCGGTCGCCCGGCTCACTCGTCGGGTGCGTCAGCGTCGCGGGCGTTTGCTCTTCTTGTGGCTTTCGACCCGCTTGGCCTCTTCGACCTTGCGTTCGAGCTTCGCCCACCAGCCTGTCTTAGCGCGGGGTCTGACGGCCGCGGCACCTTGGGGACCGCGGGCCTTCTCCTTGTCCTTGGTTGGGGCGGGAGGCTGGTCGTCCATCTTGTCGGTATGCCGGCGAATGCGCCACTGCTCGAGCGCGCCGAACAGGCTGCTGGCCCCGATATAGAGGTTCAACCCGCTGGGCATGTTGTAGAAGATGAACGTCATGAACACGCTCATGAAGTTCATCATCATCTGCTGCTGTTTCTGCTGATCGGTACTGGCCGTGGGGCTGGCAGGTTTGGGCATCAATCGCTGCTGGAGGTACATCGAGACGCCCAGAACGATAGGCAGCAGATTGAACGCGTCGATCGGGCCGAGAAACGGGACCCATCCGCTGTGGCGGTAGACCCATGAATCGACGCCGAACTGGATCAAGGCATCGGGCGCCGCCAGGTCGCGTATCCACAATACGAAAGGTTGGTGGCGCAGCTCGAGTGTGGTATTGAGCATGGTGTACAGCGCCACCCAGATGGGCATCTGTAAGCCCATTGGCAGGCACCCCATCATCTGCGTCATGGGGTTGATGCCCTCTTCGCGGTACACGCGCATCTGTTCCTGGCCGAATTTCTGCCGATCGCTGCCGTACTGCTGTTTGAGCGCCTCGATCTTGGGCGCCAATCGCTGCATCTGCTTCTGCATCCTGAGCATGTTCACCTGGCCCTTCTTGGTGATCGGATGCAGCATGACGCGCACGATGAGCACCATAATGATGATGGCCACACCGTAGTTGGGCAGAGCGTAGTGTAGAGCGTGCAGCAGCCACAGCAGCACATCGGCCAGCGGGGCGATGATGACCACCAGGCCCTGCCAGCAGCAGGCAAATTCGATCGACACCACGGTCAAGTAGTGTCGTTGGACATAGATCGGGTCGCGCTCGAAGAGGCTCTTGAGCTTCGGTCCCCAATACAGTTCGAACTGGACTTCGTTTGCACCGTTGACAGGCACCTCGAAGGGTAGGGTTACCCAACGTGTGGTCAGGTCGCCCGGCGCGTCGGAGCGATTCATCTCGGTGATCGCCTCGGCGCGGTTGATCAGCTCGTTGGAGGCATCGGCCTGTCGTTGCGGGCCCATGATGCACGCGAAGTACTTGTTCACCAGCGCCGAGTACACCAGGTGTTGGGCATCGGCGCCTTCGGCCAGCACGAGTGGCTCGCCGCGCTTGAACGCCTGCGAGCGGGCGTGCTTACCCACGTCGATGCCGTCGGCCGTCTGGTTGACGGTGACGATCTTGCGGTAGTCGGAGCGAGCGTCCTCGCGCTCGAGGCCGTGGGCGCCGTGCTGCGTCAGGCTGAGGGTGAGGGGCTGATCGGTAAGGTTGACGACTCGCTGCGAGAGGACAAGGTCGTAACGCCCCTTGACAAGCGAGAGGGTCTTTTCGAGCCTCAACAGCGGACGACCGTCCTGGTCCACCTCCAGCGAGAACACAGCGGTGTGTTGCTGCTCGGCGCGGTCGACTCGCAGGTTCCATCTGTGCGGCTCGAGCGGGAGCTCGACAACCTCCTTGCCTCGGAACAGCCGAAGCGTCGGCGTCAGCAGCGAGGCGTAGACCGATCGTTGGCCATCGACCATTTCGGCCGGCTCGCCGGTCTTCGGGTCGAGCGGGCGCAGCAGAGGATAGGGTTCATCTTCATCCACCGACTTGCGGAAGCGATATCGCGGCTTTTCCTTGCCCGTACCGGTCGTCACGTCGGCCGACAGGACGCAGGCGTTATCGTTGGAAACGTACACGGCCAGGTTGTAGCCGTCTTCAGGGTCGTCGCTGCCCAGGACGGCGGTCTCGAGCTGATCGGCACCGCGCAACCGAAGGTCGAGCGTGGCCGGTGCGGTACCGGCGGGGCGTCGGTCGGGTTGTAACGCCTCGGTCTGGTCGGGTGCCGCTGTTAGTTGGGGCGTCGACGGCGTGCGGAGTGCCCTCGCCATTTCAGCGGAGGGCTCGCTTGCCTGCGTCGTCGCTGCACGTTCGACAGTGACCAGTACGCGGTCGGTCGCGGTGCGGTTCTTGCGGTCTCTGACCTCCAGGACGATCTCGTGAACACCCGGCGCGAGCGAGACAACCACTTCCTGACCGCTGCCGAGGTGCTGCTGGTTGCGCTGGCCGTAGTTCTCGTACCACTCGAACGCCACGAGGTCGTCGCTGGTGTCGGGCGACGAATCGGGATCCTGCGAGTTCGAGCCGTCGAGAGCAACCTGAGCTGCGTCGCCGCCGTCGGTGGATGCTACCTGGTCGGGTCCTGCGTCGGGGCGAGGGGGAAGGCCCCATATTTTGGCGGTCAGGATCTGCCAGGTGACCATGAAGACCATGGCGACGGCGATCGCGGTCAGAAGTCGTTTGTTGTCACCCATCGTTCAATTGCACCCGGCTTGTGGGGCTCGCGTCGAAGCCCGGCCGACCGCCGTCACGCGTCCGCGTACCCGAAGCCGCGCGCGATCGAATCTCATCGACCGTCCAGCAAACGATTGCCCAAAAAGTCATCAAGTTCCGGAATATCGTGGATCTTGCGGACCGTCTTTTCGATCTCGTATTCCACGCGCACGAACTCCACGCAGTCGTCCGTGACGATCACATAGCTGGCCCGCGTGTCGCGGTCCCGCGGCTGGCCGACGCTGCCCACGTTGATGATGGCCTGGTCGTCGCCTCGCTGGTACTTGCGCGGCTCGGGCAGCTCGTCGGGCGGGTCGAAATAGGGATCACTGACGAACACCCCGGGAACGTGCGTGTGCCCTACGAAACAGAGGTTTTGCTCGAGACGTTCGAAGTTGGCCAACACCTTGTGCGGGTTGGTGTAGACATCTTCGGCGAAGAGGTACTCGTTCACCGGGCGCCGCGGCGAGCCGTGGACGCAGAGCATGCTGTCGCTCGTGTGCCGAATGGGCATGCGGCCCAGCAACTCCCACCGCCGGTTGCGCAGGGTCTTGTCCGACTCGTCCTCGAGAAGTTGCCGGGTCCAGTAGTTGGCCCGCTCGGCTCCGACGTTGAAGTTGTGCGGCTCGTACATGACGGCCTGGTCGTGATTGCCGCACAGCACCACCTCGCACCGTTCCACCACCAGATCGATGCACTCGCGCGGGTTGGGCCCATACCCCACAACGTCGCCGAGGCAGACGATCTGCTGGATGCCCCGTTTGTCAATGTCGGCCAACACCTCTTGCAGGGCTTCCATGTTGGCGTGTATATCCGAGATTATGGCAAACGGCATCGCCGGTATTCCTTCGGTCATCCGCTTCAGCGTAGCCCGGTATGCTACGACTGGGCTTGCCGGGCGTCAACTTGCCGCATACTGGATCGCCGTCCATGCGTAGCGACCCGCACGACCCCCATATTGTAGCGATCGAGACGTCCGGCCGTCTCGGCAGCGTAGCGCTCGGGCTGGCTGGAGAGCCTGTCGACGTGGTGGCTTTTTCGACCGAAGCCAATCATGCCGTCGAGCTGCTGCCGACGATCGAGCGTTTGACCGCGCGTCAGGGATGGGCGGCCGACAGCGTCGATCAATTCTACGTTTCGGCGGGGCCGGGCAGCTTCACCGGGCTGCGGATCGGCATCACGGTCGCCCGCACGCTGGCGATGGCCGTCGGCGCCAAGGTGGTTGCGGTGCCCACGGCGGACGTACTGGCCTACAATGCGTTGGATTTGCCCGATCCACCCGAGCACCTGGCCGTCGTCCTGGACGCCAAGCGCAAGCAGGTATACACAGCCGTGTTCCGGCTGGACGGTGGGTGGTACCGCAAGGTGGTCGACGCGTGCGTGATGGTCCCGGCCGACCTGCTGGCGCGAACCGCGCGTCCGTTGGCGCTTCTGGGGGAAGGCGTGGCGTACCACCGATCGGCGCTGACGGGGTCGGAGGTGAGCGTGCTCGACGAGGAGCTGAACCGTCCCCGGGCCGAGGTGGTCCTTGAACTTGGGTGGGAGCTGGCTGGCTCGGGACACTTTGCTGATCCTAGGAGTCTCGTTCCTATCTACCTTCGCCGCCCGGAAGCCGAAGATCTGTGGAACGCCCGTCACGGCAGAGGCTGAATGGATTTGGATGAAGGTGTTGGGTGGTGCCGCCAGATGCTGCGAATTCGGCTTCCTGATACCCGCAAGTTATCGGGCCAAGCGTGTGGCCGCTTGAGTGAAAGAGCGCCTTGCTGACGGCCGTTGCCGGCCCTATCTCACATCTTCTGGATTACCATATTACCATATCCGTCATTGACGGTGAGTCCGAGAAAAGGTAGCCTGGTGGGTGCTGGCCTGTGTCAAGGAACCGGTCGTGGGGGCGCTCAAGGAGGGGTGCTCCTGATCATGTGGTTCTGGCTGCGGTGGTTGGGGCGGAAGCTTCCCCGTCGCGCAGACCTGAGTCGGAGTTGCCGGTGAGTGGTGTGTGTTGTGCACGTGTGTGGACCGTGCATTCATATGTTTGACTGCCGAAGGTACGGCGATTCTATCGCAACCGACTGCGCGGCGTGGTTGCCGTGGTCGAGGTGCGCAAGCGAGCCGTCGTGCCGTACGGCGCAAAAAAGGAGCCTTTCGATGAGAGCGGTGGCAGGTTCTGTGGTCATTGTCGTGGTGTTGGGATTGGCGTGGACTGCCTTTGCCGGCGAATTGAGCACCAATGTGATGCCTGCCGAGCCTCTGTCAGTCGGGGCGGGCAGCAGCCACGTTCCGCAGGGCGGTGGCGATACGTGCGGCAGCGCGACGGTGATCCCATCGTTACCGTATCACGACACGGGATCGACCGTTGGTTTTGCGAACGATTACCAGGGCAGCTGCGCGGGGAGTGGTCCCGACGTAGTGTATGCATTCACGCCGGCGCAGGCCGTAACCGTGGACGTGTCGCTATGTGGCTCGAGTTTCGACACGGTGGTGTATATCCGCGAAGGTAGTTGTGCGGGCGGCGAGATCGCCTGCAACGACGACGGATGCTCTTTCGCAGGGCCGTCCATACTGCACGACGTGCCTCTGGCGGGCGGCACCACGTATTACATTGTAGTGGACGGCTACGGAGCTGACCAGGGGAGCTACGAGATCGACGTTTTTCCGTCGATCGACTGCCCGGCCGGTGCGACACCAGAGGGCGAGGCCGATTGTGGGCTCCCTACAGACTCGGTTAACGGGGGATGTAACTTCACTCCGAATCTCTTCTCGCCTATCAGTTGTGGCGAGGTCGTGTGCGCGACGGCTGGCGCGTCAGGCGGCACACGCGATACCGACTGGTACGAGTTCAACCTGGCCGAGCAGACA
>CBFCZG010000325.1:0-5374 GCA_965602375.1 uncultured Phycisphaerae bacterium
CTGCTTGCTGAAGTGGCTGACCATCGGCAGGATGACCTCGTTGTCGCTCACCCACGTCACCTGGAGATACATGAACTCGAACGACGTCATCCCGTCGAAGGCGAACTCCTGGCCCGCCTTGCACGGCGCCCAGCACTGCCAGCCGGCAATCAAGGGCATCTGGAAGTACACGCGCAGCGAGCGGTCGGCCACCTTGGGCGAGACCTTTTCGGCCTGCACTTGCCACGTCAGCGCATCGCGTTCGAGGTCGAGCGTTACCTTCAGCTTGAATGGCGCGCCGGTGAACTGCTTGCCGAATGTGATCTTGTTGCCCGACTTGCGGGCGCCGGTCACGCGGAAGCTGTCGGCCAGGTCCGAGTACCAACGGCGGTCCCGCTCGTCGTAGATGCGCAGGCCACCCGCGTAGCCGGGAATGCCGCCCCGGAGCTGCTCGAACAAGTCCACTTTCTTCCGCTTGAAAACCAGCGAGCGGATGAGCCCGGTCTTTCGCTCCACCTTGATGGCGACCTGCGGGTTCTCGATGCGCCACACCTGATTGTCCTTGAGCGGCCCAAATACTACTTTACTCATAGGATTACCTTTGTCATGTCGATCCCGGCTGCGACACGCACAGCGTCTTTGTTCGCCCCGCGCCGACAGTCGACACGAAGCAGACTGTACTGTTTACCCGTCGCGACAGCCGCCGTCAAAGCCGCCCTCCCAACGAGCACGCAGAGCGGCTCTGAGACACGTTCCACGCCGACGGCCCGATCCACCACGGCAGGACTGCCCTTTGATTACCGGACCGGTCGGTCCCGGCCGATTTCACGGGACGGGCGCCCCCACACCGGGCCCGAGCAGGGCTTGAAGGTACCGTCTCAATCGGCTATCCTCTGTAAAGAAGGGGCTTTAGGAACTGCCGACGTGTGCAGCGTGCGGCCTGTCAGCTGCTGTGTGGCCGCCCCGCCCCGTGACCCGCCTGTTTGGAGGAGAAAGATGCTCCTGCATCGTTCAGCCTTCGTGCTGTCGGTGTTGGCCGCGCTCGCCTGCTCGGCCATCGCGCAACCGACCATCGTCAATCAAACCACCATCGGCATGACCAACAGCCTGCGGTGCTTCGAGCACAACGGTGCCCGGCACATCGCCCGCGACGAGCAGGGACGCGTGCACATGCTCTTTTTGGACGGTACCGACGCGTGGTACCTCCGGGGCGAGCAGTCCCAGGACGGCAGCGTAAGCCTGACCGCGCCACAGCGGATCAACGACGACAACAGCACCATCTACCTCAGCACGCAGGCCGGTCTGCCCAGCACCCGTGGCGCGGCACTGGCGATCTACAACGGGCCCGGCGAAACGGTCGTCCACTTCGTGTGGACCACGCGGCCCGGCACGGCGCTGATCACGTATCGCCGCGTTACCGAGCAGGGCGGATCGTGGACCTGGGGACCGATCGTCAGCACGAACATGGACGCGCGCCTGCCCACGGTGGCGGTCGATTCGACCGGGCGCGTACACGTGGCGGGCGAGCACTCCTACGACGGCGATAACAGCAGCATCCGCTACGCCACCAGCACCGACGGGCTAAGCTTTGCCGAATCGGCGGCTGAGTATCGCGCCGCCACCGGTAGCTGGAACTATCGCTTTCCCACTCTCGCCGTCGATCAACAGGACCGCGTGCACATGGTCTTCCAGGCCGAGGGCTACCAGGGCGACGGGCCCAACCCCGGCGCCAGATGGTGGGCGCCGCGCTACATGATTCTCGACGGCGGCGTCTGGACAGGCCAGCCCAACCCGCTGGGAAGCTATCCCGAGTGGGGGCCGCCGCCGGCCTACCGCGACGTGCTGTTCGCCTACCCATCTTTTTCGATCGACAGCCAGAACAACCTGCACCTCGTCTGGCACGGCACGGCTCGCTCGGGACTGTTCGCCAAGGACGACACGTTCTACCTGGCCAGCTACTACCAGTCGGGCAGCGATACGTGGGGCTCGTGGACCGACCTGACCACACTGCACGAGCGCATCCACTACGACGTCCCGGGCGGGCCTATCGTGTCCGGCGGCGAGGACTTCAATTACACCTGGGTGCCGTCGCTGGCCGACGACCCGACGACGGGCCAACTCCAGGTGATGCTCATGTTCGGGCTGTTCGACGACGAGATCGGCCCGGGCGATACGTCGGTCGCCACCGAGGCGGGCTTGGTGTTCTTCGACGGCAGCGCGTGGCAGCTCGATCTGCTCAACCTCACCAACACGCCGGGCGGGCGAAACTGGTATCCCAACTGTGCGCCGAGCGTGTACCTGCACCCCAACGGGCGGCGATACCTCGACATGCTCTGGATCGACGGTGTACACGACCCCAACGACATCTACGCCCGCAACTACGAGGTGATCTACTCGACGCTCGACCTCGACCCGCCGCCGGCGCTTGTATCCAGCGAGCCGGCCGCCGACGGCACGTTGCCCAAGACCGCCAACAACGTCATCAGGCTTACCTTCGACAGCGCTATCATGCTACCGGTCGGACCTACGCTGCAAATCGTACGGCTCGACGACCCCAACCAGGACGTCAGCGCCCTGTTCGGCTACCAGATCGACCCGAACGACCCGAACGGCGTCACGCTTAAGGCCATCGAAAGCGGCGCCGTCCTGGCCGACCAGACGTGGTACAGCGTCACACCGTCGCCCGACTTCCGCGTCGAGCCGTTTGCCCTGGACGTCTGTACGCTTCGCGGCGACGCCAACGGCAGCGCCCGCGTCACCACAGCCGATTACAGCGAAGTGAAAGCCCACATGAGCGAGCGCACCGACGCCCGCTGCGACCTCAACGGCAACGGGCGCGTCACGACGGCCGATTACAGTGTGGTCAAAACATACTTGGGCGGCCGCCAGCCGACTAAGCCGTAAGCAAACTGGCACCCAGCGCGAAAGTTTGCCCTGCAACTGGCGGTCGAAGACGCGAGCCGCGCGCGCTGCTGATATCGCCACAAAAAATCGGCTTCTTGCGGCGTTGACGCAACCCGGCCAAACGGCGTATAGAACACGCAGCTTGGAGGATTCGTCATGCCGCAACGGCCCAATATCGTGTTCATTCTTACCGACCAGATGCGCGGCGACTGCCTCTCGGTCGCCGGTCACCCGGTCATCAGGACGCCCACGCTCGACATGTTCGCCCGCCAGGGCACGCTGTTCACTCGCGCCTGTGCTTCGGTGCCCTCGTGCATCGCGGCGCGGGCATGCATGTGGACCGGGCAGTCGGCATCCACCACCGGTCGGCTGGGCTACCGCGACGCCGTGCCGTGGCGATACCCCGTCACGCTGATGAGCGCGTTGGCTAACGGTGGCTATCAGTGCCATTGCGTGGGTAAGACACACTTCTATCCTCAAGGCAGCCTCATGGGCTTTCACTCGATGGAAACCTACGAGGCGTCGCAGAATCACGACGGGGACTACGTCAACGACTACTTCGAATGGCTCAACGCCCAGCCCGGCGGGCCATGGCAGGAACGCATGACGGGACTGGACAGCAACTCCTGGGTGGCCGCCCCCAGCGATCTGCCCGAACACCTGCACAACAACAGTTGGACCATCACCCGGGGCATCGAGTTCGTCCGGCGTCGCGATCCCACCAGGCCCTTCTTCCTCAACGTGTCGTTCCACCGACCGCACGCGCCGGTCGATCCGCCCAACCACTACTTCCACATGTACGACGGCGCTGCCTTGCCGCCCGTGCCCATCGGCGACTGGGCCGAGCGCTACGGCACCCATCCGGTCGACGGCGTCAACGCATCGTGCGGGCGGATCGCCGAAGACGAGTTGGATCGCCTGCGCCGCGCCTACTGGGGACAGATCTCGCACATCGACGCGCAGATTAACCGGCTGGTGATCGTCCTGCGGTTGCAGGGCCTGCTGGACAACACGATCCTGATCTTTCTGTCCGACCACGGCGAGCTGTTGGGCGATCACTACCTGTTTCGCAAGACCCACGCCTTCGAAGGCTCGGCCAAGATTCCGCTGATCGTTGCTGCACCGAAGGGGTGGAACCATCCGCAAAGCGCGGTGTCTGACCTGCCCGTCACGCACATGGACCTGATGCCGACGGTTCTCGAGATGGCCGGCCTGCCGATCCCCGATCGGGTCGAGGGTGAGTCGCTGCTGCCGATCGTCGCCGGTAAGGCCGCCGATTGGCGCGAATACGTACACGGCGAACATGCCTCGATGGGCGCGGGCGAAGGGAATCAGTTCGTTGTGGGTCGGCGGTACAAGTACGTCTGGTTCACCAAAAGCGGCGAGGAGCTGCTCTTCGATCTGGCCAACGACCCGCACGAGCTGCACAACCTCGCGGCCGACTCGGGCGCGGCCAAGCTGACAGCCGAGTGGCGCGCCCGGTTGGTAACGGAGCTGGCCAAGCGACCCCAGGACGGGTTGACCGACGGCGACAAGCTTGTGCGAGGCAAGAGCCTGCCCGCCGTCAGGCCCGAACTACTCGAGCCGTTTTACGACAACGAGGGTAGACCGAGACCCGCCGGAATGGTCAGCCGTTTCGACTGATCGCGGGTCGTCTCCCGACCGACCCTATCGTGTGCGGCGGCGCCCTCGCCGTCAGCAGGCGAGAGCGCACGATGGAGCTGCTGACCTGCTCTACTGCTTACTGGCTGATGGAGTGGCATGGGAAGCACCCGCCACCCCGCGAAAACGGATAGCCCCCATCCGGCGGAAAACCTTGACCAGCAAGCTCGGCGATTGTACGATATGCGCTGCCATGAAACGTTGGCTTGTCACGTGGGCGGTTCTCGCCCTGGTGCTGGTGGCGGTCCAGTGGGTGGCGTTGGGGCTGTTCTTCTGGGGGCTTTACTTCCCGCCGTCGCTGGTTACGGGGATTTCGGCGAACATGATCTACACCGACGCCGCATCGGTTGTCGCAATCACAGCCGTCAACCTTCTGGTCTTCGCCTCCCTGAACGCGTACCTGTTAGTCCGGGTTGTCAACAACAAGCCGCTCACAAGCTGGCGCTCGGCGATGCCGTCTGTGCTTCTCACGGTGCTGCTTGTGGCCCTGTCGATACGATACTGGGTCTCGCCGGTAACCTCCAACGAGTTGGATGGACCGCTGGGGGGTATTCATGCGGGCATGCAAATACAAGGCGCGACCTACGTCTTGCTTTGGGGACTGGTCAACGCGGTCGCCTTTGTGGCGGCGGGGGTGGTGTTGCACCGCCTGCTGCGAGGCAAATCGAGTCCGCGCTCGTGGCTCGTGTATAACTGGGGGGTACAGGTGTCGCTGTTCGTGCTGTTGTTTCCGTGGCTCGGCGGATTGCCCTAGCAGCGCCTAGCGCACGCTGCGGCTCGGCAGAAGGGTTCATCATACCGCCTGTAGCCAGACACCCCCGACGTGATA
>CBFCZG010000326.1:0-5341 GCA_965602375.1 uncultured Phycisphaerae bacterium
TACGTGGCATGGATCACCGGCTTGCAGGACGGTGACGTGGTGGACGCCAGTTTCTGGCGCTACGACACGGTGCCCGACGCGGCACCCTCCTGCCGCATCTGGGCCCACTGGAACGACGACCCGAACGACATATATGGATACAACGGCAGCGCGTCGGGCAACTTCGACTACGGGCCTGGCACCGGCTGGGACTGGACATCCTATACGTGGGTCGTCGCGGACGGCCACACTGGGTTGGTCATCGAATGCCGCACCTACTCCAACCCCGGCGATACGGTTTGGATCGACGAATTGTCGATCTCGGCACCGGACGGCGCGACCATCGTGGTGGCACCTGAACCGACGTGTCTGGCGCTGCTGGCACTGGGGGCAGCCACGGCCCTGAGACGCGGGCGGCGTAAGCGCGCGTGACAATCCATCTTGCGGGGCTTGGGTGGCAAGCCGGCATCGACGCGGTGTCTCTGCGAAGGTACGATGCTGCCACCGTCTGGTCTACAGCTAGGCGCCGCACCTGGAACGCTCGCCGGAGAATCCCTTTTCACGTCCATTGCGGTATCATGCCGGTCTGCCGGACAGACCGACACGGCGAGCTGCGCTGTGTTTGGGCCGGAATGAGGACTCGTGCCATGCAGGAATTGCCGGACCGGACGTATAGCTGCGACCACACCGACCGCCGAATGATCGATGTTTTGCTGCCCGGCCGAGCTAACGGCGCGGCGCTGCTGTGGATTCACGGCGGGGGGTTTCATGCCGGCAGCAAAGAGCAGTGGCACGACGTGGCGAGACACTTCTGTGCTCTGGGCTACGTGTGCGGCTCGATGACATACCGCCTGGCGCCGCAGTGGAAGTTCCCGGCGCAGGTGGCCGACGCTCGGTTGGGCATGGCCTGGTTTCGTCGGCAGGCGGGCGAGTTCGGGTTCTCGCCGAGCCGGATGGCGGCTGCGGGCTCGTCGGCGGGCGGCTATCTGGTGCTGATGCTGGCGACGATCGGGCCCGACGACGATCTGGGCCGAACCGTCGAGCTGGGCGATGTGGACACCCGGCCGCAGGCTGTCGTGGCCTACTGCCCGGCCGGGAGCGCGCACGAGGCCCGGCGATCGGGTCGCTCGGCGTACCCCAAGTTCATGCCCGTGCGAGAGGCCGACGATCCGGAGCTGTATCGCATCGCGTCGATCGAGGATCGAATCAGCGGCCACGAGCCGCCGGTTCTGTTGCTGCACGGCACGGACGACGAGTTGATTCCTCACGCCGACTCGGTCGACCTCGCCGAGCGCGTCACGCGAGCCGGTGCGCAGGCCGAGTTGATCTCGCTGCCGGGCGCCAAGCACGGCTTCGGGTACGGCACGACGACCGAAGCACAGAAGACATCGATCGCGCACGTCGAGCGATTCCTGCAAGCCCACCTGTGACCCAGGCGTAGCGGGCACGCCCGGCCGGGCCGCTCGCACGCCGCGCTTGAACCGAGGAGAGCACTTTGCGTTACGTGATGGATCTGCACTTCCACAGTTGGTATTCAGACGGCAAGCTGATGCCGGCCGAAATGGTGACCTCCGCCAAGCGCGACAACGGGGACGTGTCATGTCTGGCGATGTCGGACCACAATACCTATGCCGGTTGCCAGGAGTTTCTCGACGGCTGCAAGAGCAACGGCATCGAGGGATTCGTCTCGGCCGAGATAAGCGGCTCCCATCCCGACAACCCCACGGAGTTCCACTTTCTGACGTCGTTCGGATCCACGTGGGATGATCGAGCAGCCGAACGGGCCAACCGTTTTGCACCTCACTTCAACAGACTCTCCCGCGTAGATATCCAGAACATCTTCCTGTTCCTGGAGGCGGCTGCGCAACTGGACACGCGCATCGCCTATCGCGACGTGGCCCGCAAGTCGGTTGAGTGGTTCCATTCACTTCCCGAGCCGAAGAGCCAGGCGTTGATCCAGCCGACGGCCTTCCGCCATCTGCGGGAGCTGCTGCGAGAGACAGGGCTGGAGGAGGGCACGTCCGGTGGTCGGACGGGTCTGGAGAAACAAGTGTGGCAGCAAGCGGGCGTTCGGCCGGAGCCCACGCCACCTATTACCGACGCGTATGCGATCTTTCGGCAGACGCGACCGGCGGTGATCCTGGCCCATCCGATGCTGTACGGCGTGACGCCCGAGCAGCTCGCCCCGCTGGTGTGCGAGTGGCAGAACGAGATCGGGCTGATCGGCCTGGAGGCACACTACCGGGGCAGCCTCTACCCGGAGTGGAAGGCGCTGGCGGACGAGCTGGGTCTGCTGATCGGCGCGGGCAGCGACAACCATGGGCCCGGCTACACGGGTCAGGACGGCGGCTCGCGAGTGCCCGTGATCGAGGACGGGCAGGCAGATGTGCCCGCGCTCTTAGACGCGTTGCGGGCAGCGGGGTAGGCTCGCCAGCCTCGTGCGACACGTCTGCTCGAAGGTTCCCACCTGCCAGCGCCGGACAGGGGGGTTCGCGCTTGCGGACGGTCGTGGCGCGGGGATTCTGAGCACATAAGTCGTTGTAAACAAGAGCTTTGGGGGATGATTTGCCTGCTGAGGTCAGTTGGCGGGTGCCGCAGCGCCGCAAAAAATCTGAAACGCCGTATCGCGTTGCAATAATACGACTTACGGTAACCCGAGTCAAAATTTCCCAATTTTTTCAAATTTGATGTTCACTTTTGCCCGCGAAAGTCACTCACAGGTAGTGAAAGTCGAAATCGTCGACGCGAGATAGCCATGAACTGTAGCCGCATTCAGCTCCTTCTGGCCAAGTATGTCACGCCCGCTAGCCGCGACCCGGAGGTCAACTGGCAGCCCATAGAGGCACACGTGCGGGGGTGTCGGGCGTGCGCCGCCCAAGCCGCCAAGATGCGGCGAGCCATTTGGGTGTTGCGGAACACGCCTGACGTCTTGGCTGGGCGCGCTGGCGAGAAGGCGTTCTCACGGCAGGACTGGCCTCGATGGCCGGCGCCATCGATGACGGCAGGTGGTCTGCGGGGATTGCCGACAACTCCAACCGTTCCAGACTGTGGCAGCAACTCGTCCGAGTTGGCTCAGACAATGTCTATTCAACTGAATCAGCCTGTCGACCAGAAATGCGCAAACAGAGGCCAGATAAGATGATGGAGCGACATCCGCGACGCATTAGGCCACTTCATGTCAGTCTCGTGATCCTTCTACTCGTTCTGCTTCTAGGACCTGTACGCCACCAACTAACGCCCCCCTCCCGTGAACGGTCAAGTCTAAACTTTCCTGTCAAACGGTCATGACGCTGGCTCCCGGGACATGAGCTATGCGGCCCAGAGTTCCTCTCGAGTCCTGCCGAAAACCTCCTTCCACAGCGGATCGATAGCCCGGTTGAGTAACGGGTTCATCTGCACGCCGTGCCATCGACGGGACGCGGCCAGCATCGTGGCGTAGACCAGTTTGAGCCCCGCTCGCTCGGCGAAGAAGTGCGGAATCACTTTGACTCGGCGACGGTTCTCGCCAAACAGCCTCTCCAACAGGTTCGTCGTCCGCACCCGCTTGTGATGCTCGGCCGGCAGCTTGCCGAGGCCGGTCTGAAGGTGCTGATCGTCGAGCAGAACAACTACCTGGGCGGGGGGTTCTGGCTGGGTGGTTACCTGATGAACAAGGTCACCGTGCGCGAGCCCGCGCACGAGGTGCTCGATGAGCTGGGCGTGCCGCACAAGACGGTGCGAGACGGGCTGCACGTGGCCGACGGTCCCCACGCCTGCTCGAAGCTGATCGCGGCGGCGTGTGACGCGGGCGTCAAGTTCGCCAACATGACGACGGTGGACGACGTGGTCGTCCGCGGCGACAAGCGGGTGGCCGGCGTGGTGATCAACTGGTCGCCAATCAAGGCGCTGCCACGCTCGATCACGTGCGTGGATCCGGTGGCGATCGAGTCGCGCGTGGTGGTCGACGCCACCGGGCACGACGCGGTGGTCGCTCGGCTGGTCGCAAAGCACGGGCTGACGCAGATCGGCAGCGGCGGGCCCATGTGGGTCGAGCGTTCGGAAGACGCGGTCGTGCACCACACGGGCGAGCTGCATCCGGGGCTGGTCGTTGTGGGTATGGCCGTCGCCACGGTCTACAACCTGCCGCGCATGGGTCCGACGTTCGGCGGCATGCTGCTGTCGGGCAGACGGGGCGCCGAGTGTGTGCTTGCGTCGCTCGGGCAGGCGTCCGGCGAAAGCCAGACCGCGCGCGAGGCACAGTTGACAGCGTAGCCGAGCTGACGCGCGTCATCGTCGACGTAGTAACTGTCAGTATGCGACAAGATACTATGCGCGCTAGCAAATCCCACCCTTTGCCTCCGGCAAAGGACGGGGCACCGCGCTCCATAGGGCAGCAGGAATCCCTGTGATGCCCGGGACCCGTCCAAGCTACGTCTTTATCAGTGCTTGCCACATTCCGGTCTGTTCCTCTCACCCACAATGTGATCTGGGCGATGTTGCTCGCAGCCGCTTTCTGCGTATTCTCGCACAGCACTGGCAACGGTTCGTTCGTGATGGCCGGTCTGCCCTCTACCAATGCACTGTGAAGCGTCGCGTCTCGATGGCGTCAATCACACGCCTGGGAAACCGCCTTCTCCAGCATGTCGTAACGCACCTCTGGCTCACCCGGACGCGATTTCTCTCCAACCTTTCGGTAGCCCATTCTTTCGTAGTAGCGACGCACTCTCCGAAGTTCTTGACGCGCTCCCCCTTGAAGCTGGTACTTCTTATGCTTCACGGCTTCCTTCTCTACGCATCTGAGGAGCGTGCGGTCGATGCCCCTGCCACGAAAACTAGGAGACACGGCAAGGCGACTGAGGTACAGGTGATCGGGCCGGACTTCATAGAATACGCAGCCCACGAGGGCGTCCTCAATCACGGCTACTACGGCATATCCATCGGCCAATCGCGCGGAGACTTTCTCGGGGGTCTCATCATGCGCGGTTGATGGTCGATGCAGTTCTCCCCGGTATTCTTCAAACGCCTCATGGAGCAAGGCTAGGTCAAGTCTAAACTTTCCTGTCAAACGGTCATGACGCTGGCTCCCGGGACATGAGCTATGCGGCCCAGAGTTCCTCTCGAGTCCTGCCGAAAACCTCCTTCCACAGCGGATCGATAGCCCGGTTGAGTAACGGGTTCATCTGCACGCCGTGCCATCGACGGGACGCGGCCAGCATCGTGGCGTAGACCAGTTTGAGCCCCGCTCGCTCGGCGAAGAAGTGCGGAATCACTTTGACTCGGCGACGGTTCTCGCCAAACAGCCTCTCCAACAGGTTCGTCGTCCGCACCCGCTTGTGATGCTCGGCAGGCAGCTTCAGGCATTGCAGGCAGGCCTCCAGGTCCT
>CBFCZG010000327.1:0-5298 GCA_965602375.1 uncultured Phycisphaerae bacterium
GGCCTCATGTGTGCGGTTCCGTCCGCTCTGCGCGAGCCCCATGGCGCGGATCACACAGGCGAGGCAACCCTCGCTGGCAGCCGCTTCGTTGGCATATGCCCGCCCCAGCTCCGTGCTGCACACGACGGCCGGGGCCTCAAAACGGTCCACCGACCGCTGCATCATCGACCATCGCGTCGCAGGCCCGATTTGACTTGCCTCCAGGATCATGGCTGCCTCCCGCACGAAAGCTCCACAGGCCAGCCCCGGCCCGTTGAGCGGCTCATACCATATGATCGGCGTGCCGCCGAGTTTTACGTGAGCACTCCACCGTCTGGCCCTCACCGCATCGCGCCAGAAGCTCGTTTCAAGCCCTTCCAGCAGCGGTCTGGCTTGCCTCTACCGTGCGTGCGCCCGGTCGAAATCACCCCGATTTGCGCTAAATCACGTTTTCGCGGCAAATATGGGCATTTCCTTCTTGCACAGACCTGCCGTAGTGCTAGAATTCGACCGGCTCTCTGGTGGTCAGAGGGCATCTTTGGCGGTTCGAGAAGATTACCTCGATATGAAAGGAGTTATGTATGGCCAAGAAGAAAGCCCGCGGGGCCAAGGTCAAAAAGGCCACGGGTAAGGCCAAGGGCAAGGACGTCCTGGTAGTTGCCAGCAAGGTCAAAGGGTACGTCAAAGGAAAGAGGTGCAACACCTCTGCTGACGCGGTCGCCGCGTTGAGCGACGGTGTCTATGCGATGTTGGATGCCGCCATCGCGCGGGCCGGTGCCAACAAGCGCAAGACCGTCAAGGCCCAGGACGTCTAAACGCGCTACGGCCAAGGCCTACAAACTTGGCGGACAGTCGGTCAACGGGGCTGACTGTCCGCTCTCTTTTGCCTTTGGGGGGGCAGGCCAAACCGAACTCGGTATGATCGGTATGATTGGCTGGAACGGGCTGGATGCCCTGCGTTGAAGTCATAGAAGCAACGAGCGAATCATGCCTCCTGAGCCCAACACAGGATCGCTCCGACAGCGCGTCAGCCGCGAACTCCTGCCGTACGTCCGCCAACCCGCCCAGTACATCGGGCGCGAGTGGAACCAACTCGTGCGTGATGGTGACTGGCATCGCGCCAAAACCCGCGTAGCCATCTCTTTCCCCGACGCATACGCCGTCGGCATGTCGCATCTGGGCTGCCAGATCATCTACTCCCTGTGCAACGAACTGCCCGGTGTATGTGCCGAACGCGTCTACTGCCCCATGCCCGACGCCGAGCGTATCATGCGCCGCAAGGGCATCGAGCTGTTCACATGGGACACGCGACAGCCGGTTCGCCAGGCCGACGTCCTCGCGTTCTCGCTTCAGCACGAACTAACGTGCACAAACCTGCTGACCATGCTCGATCTGGCCGGTATCCCGTTTCACCAGAACCGGCGAGACGACCGGGATCCGCTGGTGTTGGCCGGCGGACCGACCGCGGATAACCCCGAGCCGCTCGCCGATTTCCTCGACTTGCTCATCGTCGGCGACGCCGAGCCTTCCCTGCCGCCTTTCCTGGAAGCCTTTGGCCACCTACAGAACCAAGGGCTGCCGCGACGGCAGGTCCTCCTCGAGTTGGCCAAACGCTTCGAGTGGGTCTACGCCCCCGCTCTGTACGACGTTACGTATAGCCACAGCGGCACGGTTCAGTGCGTCCGTCCCAACACCCCCGATCTGCACGCGGTCGTGAAACGTTGCTGCACGCCCGATCTGGACGCCGCTGTGCTCCCGCGCCGCCCGCTCGTGCCGCATACCCAGATCGTTCACGACCGTATCAGCATCGAGATTATGAGAGGGTGTCCCCATCGCTGCCGATTCTGCCATGCCGGGTACACCAAGCGACCTGTGACCGCGCGCAGCATCCCGCAGATCGTCGAACTCGCCGAGCAGGCGTGGCGCGCGACCGGGCAGGACGAAATCGGCCTGCTGAGTCTATCGACCGGCGACTACCCGAATCTACCCGACCTGCTTGAACGGCTGAACGAACGCTTCGCCGAACGGCACGTCAACGTGGCCGTACCCTCGTTGCGGGTCGACCGAATCCTTCGCGACCTGCCCGGGCTCATCCACACCGTCCGCAAGCCCAGCCTGACGTTCGCCCCCGAGGCGGCCACCGACCGGCTCCGGCGCGCCATCGGCAAAAACATCACCAACGAGGCCCTGTTCGATGGGCTGCGAGCGGCCTACCAGGCCGGATGGCGAAGCGCCAAGCTCTATTTCCTTTGTGGGCTGCCCGGCGAGACCGAAAGCGATATCGAGCAGATTTGGCACCTCGCCGTGCGGGCCGCCCAACTCCGCCGCGAGGTTTGCGGATCGCCCGCCGCCATCAACGTGACCGTCAGTTGGCTGGTGCCCAAGCCGCACACGCCGTTCCAGTGGGCGCCGCAGCCCCGACCGGCGTACTTCGCGTGGGTACGTCAGACCCTCAAACAGCAGGCGCGCCACAACCGGGCCCCCGTCCGGCTGAAGTTCCACCATCTTCAGCGATCGATCCTGGAGGCCGTGCTCGCCCGTGGCGATCGGCGGCTTGCCCCGGTCATCGAACTGGCATGGCAGCTTGGCGCGCGGTTCGACGCGTGGGACGAGTACTTCTCGCTCCAGGCGTGGAAACAGGCGTTCAGACAGGTCGGCGCAGACCCCGACTTTTATGCCCATCGGCCGCGAGACTACGATGAAGTCTTGCCGTGGGCACACCTGGAGGCTGGGCTGCCCCCTGATCGGCTACACCACCATGCATCTGCCTTTGGGCTGTGAGTCGGCTCCTTGAGGCCCCACCGACCCGGTGCGTAAACGCCGGCAGGCGATGGCGGAAGGTAGATGACAGCGAGCGATTCAGTTAGTGCCAGAGTCTGGCTGGAGGTGTTTCCGCCACCGCCTCAGCCGGTCCCTTGAGGGATCTGGATTCTTTACAAGGCGCCTAATCGGCGTCTGCGCATCTTCTGCGGAGCAAACCGCGTGCCCCACGCGCAGAGCTGGCATCCAGAACGGCCGGACTTACGTAATTACCCTTAGAATCTGTATTAACGTCTGCCGCCGGGTGGAGGCATCGCCGCTGGCCGCTTCTATCCGCACGCGTTACGTTGCTGCAAGGCAACAACAGTGACTCGGCAATAGTGTAGAAGTAACTGTAAGTTTCTTATTTTTCGAAGGTTGCATGCCTTGTGGTTCCGTGGAAACATCTGCCGCTTATCAACCACGCCTGTCGGGCCGCCGACGCAAAATTACCAACTTCCACATCTGCTCGGCGGCCCCGGCGAGAATTGCGTTAATCCTGGCGCTTTTTGGGATGATTTGCCCAACGCTATCCACTATAATCGAATGAGCGGTTCAGGATTCACATGAGTAGTATCCATTCGGTCGCATGTGCGTTGAAGTAGGCGGTACCATATCCGACGCCGAAACACGCAGGACTGAATGTCGTGAAATCCGGTCGGGAGAGTTGCCATGCAGGGACGGATCGTCTGGTTTTGCCTGGACACCGGCGACGGAATCATTTCAACCGACGCGGGCCAGGAATTGCCGTTCAGACTGACGACCGACCAACTTGATCTGCAGGGAGGCGATCTGGTCAGTTTCGACGCTGTCGAGAACGGCCGTGGGCTCGAAGCGCGTAACATCCGCCTGATCGCCAAGTGCGTCGATCGGCTTAACCAGCAGGAGATGCCGCTGGTTCGTAAGCTCTTCGCCACGCTGGAGTTTCTAAAATCCTAGTGGCGCTTTTCACAGGCGCACTCGGCCTGTAGATCTCCCAATCGTCGTAGCTGCTTTCTGCCTGCACGGTGCGGTCTGTCCGTACCGATATGGGGATCGTAACTGCTGCCACACGGCCGGAAGGCTGCGGGTTCCCCTGCACCATCGCCGATGATTTCCGCCGACGCGCCCGGTCTTGAGGCCCTGTTGTACCCACGTTTGCAAAACGCTACATTGCCGGCTGGCGGCCAGCCCGGTCGCCAGGGAGAATGCTCATGCCAGCGAACACGGTGAGAGTGCCTTGGTTGCTAGCTCTATTGACCACAGTAGCCCTGAGCGGCTGTCAGCAGCCACAACAGGCGAGCAAATCCAGCTCGGGCCCTCTTTTTGCGCCCCTCGAGCAACTTCTGGGCATGAAGCCGCCCATCCGCCTGGCCGTTACGCGCGTGCATATCAACCCATTGGTGCCAGCACCTTGGCAGCCGTTGCAGACCGGGCTCCGCGAGCTTCTCGGCCGAGATGTGCAGGTCCTCCAACTCAGAGCGTTTCAGGTCCGCAGCAAGTTCGAGCGCGGCGAACTCGAACTGGCGCTGGTGTCGGCCGGCGACTACGTTCAGATTGCCGACGACGACGTCTGTAGCCTGCTGGCTGTCTGTCACAACTCGGACGGCTCGGACCACAGTGGCGGTTTGATTGTCACGGCTGACACGTCGGACGTGCAGTCGCTCGACCAGCTAAAGGGTAAGCGTTTCGCGTTCGGGCCTCGTAACGATCCCATATTGCACATCGCCGCGGGTCAGGCGCTGATCGATGCCGGGGTGGACTTGGGCGACCTGGCCAAAGAGTTGTTGCCGCCGTACGGCTTCCACATCAACTCGTTCGAGGCTGCCAAGGCGGCCCTGTATGAGGGGGCGGCCGCGGCGGTAGTCACCGAGTCGGTGTTCGACTCGTGGCCCGAATCGGGCGGGCTGCTGCTGCAGGGCAAGCTCGGGCGCGATCGCTTCCGCATACTGGGCAAGACCCCACCGGTGCCCAACCGGGCGTTCCTGGCCGGGGCCAAAGTCGACCCCAAGCTCGCCGAGCGGGTCCGTGAGTACCTGCTCGGAAAAGTTCAGGATGAGCCCAAGGTGCTCGACTCGCTCGGCGTGGGCAGCTTCGAGCAGGCCTCCCCCCAGCTGTATAAGCCCTTCGCCGAAATGTATGAAGAGGTGCAGTCACAGACGCCCAAGACCGGCCTCATACCTTTGGGGGCCAGTTCATAGGCTCGGTGTCGAGCCGGATCGTGACGTTCTTGATCCGGGTGTAGCTGTCGATGGCCCCCTCCACGCCGCACTCGTGTCCCATGCCGCTGCCTCTAAAGCCTGCATACGGCGCGGCCGGGAACCCCCCCATGGCCTGATTGACCATGACGATGCCCGCCTCCATTTGCCGGGCCAAACGATGCGCGCGCCGCACGTCGTCGGTCCAGATCCACGCAGCCAGCCCGTAGTCGGTGGCGTTGGCCAGCTCGATGGCCTCCGATTCGTCGGCGAAGCTCGACACCGCCAGCACCGGCCCGAAGATCTCCTCACGGGCGATGGTCATGTCCGCACCGACGTTGTC
>CBFCZG010000328.1:0-5267 GCA_965602375.1 uncultured Phycisphaerae bacterium
CCGCACACGCGAACGCCGTGGATCTTCCACGCCGACTCGAACAAGCTCGGCGCATCAGGCAGTCCGGGATTCGGGCAATAGCCCAGGATGAATCGCTCGGGATAACGGTCGCGGGCCCGCAGCAGGTCGGCCAGCACGATCCCCGCGTGCGTGCCGTCGGCCCGCATGTTGCACGGGTTCAGCACGGGGTTGTACACGCCGTCGTCCTCGTTCGGCGGAATCTCCCAGGTCAGAAGCCACGCCAGGTCGATACCGTGCTCGTCCATGTCGGCCACGAGCCCCGCGTCGTCGCGGCCGTGCCAGAACACATGCTGATGCGAATCGATAATCATGCCACCCGTTCCTCGGTCACTCATTGCTCACTCAAGATCACTGCCGCTTCAGCAGCTTGTCGGCCTGGAGGGCCACCTTGCGATAGGCTGCGGCGTAGCGGGCGATCGACTCGGGCCGGTCGTGCTTGAACCACGGGATGCCGAAGCACCGATCACCCAGCGCCTCGCTAACCGGCAGCGAGCCGGCCGGCTGACGCACGTCGCGATCGGCGAAGGCGATCCGCGTAGGTTTGCCGTCGCCGTAGACGTCGGCTTCGTTTAGCACCGGATGCAGGTGCAGCGGGAAGTTGCACCCCCTGCCCGAGCGCCCGCCCTCGGCATTGACGGCCTCGATAAACCTCTCCACCGGCAGGCCGCCCACCTGGTCGGGCACGAAATGCCCCACCGGGTTGTACCAGCCGCCCATCGTCGAGCCGCTGTCCGCCGGCGGACGGTGCGGGCGGATGCCCGGCGTGCCATCCAGCAGGTCCCAGAAGCGGTTCATCGCGTCCTGGATCACCTTGATCCGCTCGGGATAACGCCTTAGTTGCACGCGCCCCATGGCCGAGCAGGTCTGGTTCATTCGCCCTTTGATCCCGCCCAACGGCAGGCCGGCAAAATGCCGCAACTCCGGCAGGGTCAGCGCCGTGCCGTGCCGCTGGTAATGGGCGAACGCTATGGCACGTTCGTAGATCCGCCGGTCGTCGGTACACAGCATGCCGGCCTCGCCGATGGCAAAGCTCTTGCCGGCCATCATCGACAGGGCCGCCACGTCGCCGAACGTGCCGACTATCCGACCCTTGTACAGCCCGCCATGGGCGTGGGAGACGTCCTCAATCACCCTCAGCTCGTGCTTGCGGGCGACGGCCATGATCGGGTCCATGTCGGCCGGGTGACCGCAATAGTGCACGGGCACGATGGCCTTGGTCCGTTTGCCGATGTGCCGTTCGATGTCGGCCGGGTCGATGCACAGCGAATCCGGGTCGATGTCGGCGAACACGACGGTCGCGCCGAGCGAGAACGCCGGCAGGGCGCTCGCCCAATAGGTAATACTGGGAACGATGATTTCGTCGCCGCGTCGCACCCCACAGGCATACATGGCCGCCAGGAGGGCAGCCGTCCCATTGCAATGCCCCAGGGCGTACTTTGTGCCCTGGTAGTCGGCATACTCGGCCTCGAACCTCTCGGTGATATCACGGCCCGACATGCTACCGGCCCGCAGGACGGCCACCACGGCCTGCTCATCCTCGGTGGTAACGATGGGCCAACGGAACAGGTCCGGCTGGTCCTGCTCGACGGCCCGGGGACCGCCCAGGATGGCCAACGGCTGGTCGGTTAGCGTCGAGGCAATCATGGCCAGGTCTTCCGTAGCTTGCTGATGCGGGGCCGCCACGACGGCCACGCCCTCGCACCACCAAGCTATGCCAAACCCGATCGACGTTCCAGGTTCCAACAACCCGATCGGGGCGGTATGGGTCAGTCCTTTGGAGGATGAGACGGCAGCATTGCCTTTTACTCTTGGCAGCCGACCGAACCGGTGGTAGAATTGCACCCGCTTGAACGGGCAGCCGGGGTTTTACATAAGGTGCCTTCCCATAAGGTTTTAGGCGCGGTCTACCCCTGGCTTGGACGGTCGCACATCTGGCGCTGCTCGCCAGCTAGGAACGTCGCAGCGATGTCGCAAATTACACCTGCTTTGTGGTCGGAAATTCTCGGCCACCTGCGTGATCGGCACGACGGATTGGCGCAGGGGTGGTTCAGCCAACTGGATCCGCCCGTTCTTGAGCGCGGGGAGTTGACGGTGTCTACCCCCGACCCCCAGCAGCACCGCTATCTGCTCGAACGGTGCAGGCGGGCGTTCGCCGAGGCCGGTCAACTGGCGGTTAACAGGCTCGTCAGCGTACGGTTTCGTCTCGCCGAGCCGGTCGAGCAGCCCAGCGGGCGGGCGGGCGCGCCAATCTCCGACGAGCCCCCGCCACTGAATAAGCTCTACACCTTCGAGCAATTCGTCACTGGTCCATGCAACCGGATGGCCCATGCGGCCGCTGTGGCTGTGGCTGAGGCACCCGGACAGGCCTACAACCCGCTGTTCCTCCACGGCAGCGTCGGTCTGGGCAAGACGCACCTGCTTCAGGCGGCCTGCCAGCGTGCCCTGGAGGCGGGCAAGGTCGAGCGTGTGCTCTATCTGTCTTGCGAGTCGTTCACGAACGACTTCATCAACGCGGTGCAGAGAGGGGCCTTGAACAGCTTCCAGTACCGCTATCGTCACGTGGACATGCTGGTCATCGACGACATTCAGTTCCTGGGCGAGCGGGAGCGGTCGCAGGAAGAGTTCTTCCACACCTTCAACACGCTCTATCAGATGCAGAAGCAGATCATCCTGTCGGCCGACAGTCCGCCGACGGCCATCCCCAGCCTCGAAGAGCGCCTGGTCAGCCGCTTTGGCTGGGGGCTGGTGGCTCTGATGGAGAAGCCGTGCTTCGAAACCCGCATGGCGATCCTGCGGCAGAAGGCTGAGTTGCGGGGGTTGGAGTTGGATGACGAGGTGGTCTATTTCATCGCGTCGCGGGTCGACTCCAATATACGGGAGCTAGAAGGAGCGATTAACAAAGTCGAGAGCCTGGCGCGGCTGGCGGGGGGTACGATCACCCTGGCGTTGGCGCGCCAGGGATTGGGCGAGCAGCCACCCGCCCGAGAGATTGCCATACCTGAGATTCAGGAAGCGGTCATGCGGCGGTATAATGTCCGCCTGGCAGACCTCCAGAGCCGCAAGCGGAGCAAGTCGATCTCGCTTCCGCGGCAGGTATGTATGTATCTGGCGAGGCAGCTCACGCGGCACAGCCTGGAGGAGATAGGCGGCTTTTTCGGCGGTCGCGACCACACGACCGTGCTGCATGCAACCAAGACGATCGGCCAGCAACGTCAGTCCGACACCAAGCTGCATGCGGCGCTGGAGGAGATCAGCGGCGAGCTGCGCAACTTGCGCTCCAACTGACAGGTTTGCCCGATGGCTGATAGATTATGTGAGACGTCCCCCGCCGGCGTCGCGGATCGGCGCCTGCGAACTGGCTGACGATGATGACAGACATGTTGCCCACACGAATTGACAGGCCTCAACGCCGACTTGCCGGCAACGCCCATCGACGCAACCTCTGGTGCGCACAGACACTAGCAAACCGAAGAGTAGGAACACACACGTTTGACAGCCCTTATGACTGTTACTGCGAGATTTGAGAAGTTCTCAAATAAAAGGCATGAATAGCGAAGGGGATGCTCACAGATGAAAGTAGCCTGCAATCGAGCCGCACTGGCGGAAGCGTTGAATGTGATTACGGGAGTTGTGGCGAGCAGGACGCCGAAGCCGGTACTGCAGTGTGTGCGTGTCAGCGTGACCGAGGATTCGGTGCTGCTGCTGGGTACCGACCTGGAAGTCGGGATCCGGCATGTGGTAGGCCAGGTTACGGTATCGGAGCCGGGCGAGGTATTGGTTCCGGCCGACAAGCTGGCCGCGGTCGTCCGCGAGTCTTCAGACGAGTTGCTGGAGCTTGCGTCGGTCGAGCACGGGTGCGAGGTCAAAGGCGGCGACAGCCGATTCGACATCTACGGACAGGATCCGCGTGACTTCCCGCCGGTGGCGGAGATGGAGGGCGAACCGGATCTTGTCATGCAGGCTGACACGCTCGAGGAGTTGGCCGCCAAGACGCTGTTTGCGGCCGCCCGCGAGAGCACGCGCTATGCGATCAACGGCGTGCTCTGGGAGAAGCGTGGCAAGCGGCTGAGCCTGGTGGCGACGGACGGTCGGCGGCTGGCGAAGGCCGTTGGCTCGGCGGCCGAGGCAAGCGCCGGCGACAGCGACGTGATTGTTCCGACGAAGGCGATGTCGCTGATCACGCGGCTGGTGGATGAGGCGGACGAGAAGGTGGCGGTCAAGTTGCTGCCCAATCAAATCCTCCTGTCGACATCGCGTGCGACGGTCAGTTCGGTGCTGGTGGAGGGTAGGTTTCCCAAGTACGAGGATGTGATTCCGCAGGACAACGACAAGAAGGTTTCCGTGGCGTCGGAGGCGTTGCTGAGTGCGGTGCGCCGGGCGGCGCTACTGACCACGGAGGAGTCGAAGGGTGTGCGGTTCAGTCTCAGCCCGGGTCAGGTAGTGCTCTCCAGCCGGGCGCCGGATCAGGGCGAGGCGGTGATTACGGTCCAGGTCGAGTATAGCGGCAAGGAGTTGGACATCGGGTTTAACCCGTCATATTTAGTCGACGCATTGCGGGCGATCGGCGGCGAAGCGGTCAGCTTTGAGCTAAGCGAGGCGAACAAGCCGGGGGTACTGAGAGCCGGCAAGAACCTGCTGTACGTGGTCATGCCGGTGAGTTTGGCGTGATTCCGATGGATGCCGGCCAGCTTCGACAGGCATGGCAGAACCGCCGGCGCCGCGAACGGGCGGTGCCGCTGGGTATGGTGCTCGGGCCCATGCACGAGCGGCTGGCGGCGAGAGGGTCGGACGAACTGGCGGCGGTGAGGGTGATTTGGCGGGACGTGGTGCCCGACGGTCTGGCGGCTGAGAGTGAAGTGGTTGCGCTGAGAGGCGGACGCCTTTGTGTGGCGGTTGGTTCCGCCGCCGATCGGTATATGCTCCAGTGGGCAATGCACGACCAGCTTGTAGCGGCGATCAACGAGGCGCTGGGGCGCTCGCTGATACGCCAGATCCGTTGCGAGCTGGGGATATCTGGTTCGAGGGGTCAGGTATAAAAGCGTGAGTGAAGCGGAAGAACACACAGAGGGTGCTTCGGCGGCAAACGGCTACGACGCGGGACAGATCAAGGTTCTGCGCAATCTTGAAGCGGTGCGCAGACGACCGGCCATGTACATCGGCGACACCGGCAGCCGCGGTCTGCATCATTTGGTCTATGAGGTGGTCGACAACGCCGTCGACGAGGCGATGGCTGGCCGGTGCCATAA